>CAZSVK010000081.1:8306-16908 GCA_964610245.1 uncultured bacterium | reverse complement strand
GAGCGGGCTGTTCTGCGGGCTGGAGTTCGAGCTTGGCGAAGGTTCGCCGCAGCCGAGAGCGCGTCCGAGCTGCTGGTCGCTAACCGATCAGTTCTGGGCTCTGCTAGCATTTCACCCGACCGCGGTCCCGTGGGCCGCGGTCACGAGAGGAGGCCAATGAGATCGGTCATCCGGTTCCTTGGAGTAGGGCTTTGCGCGGCGACGATCACGATGTGCGGCGCCGGCGCCCAGACGCCGGACGGCGAGGCCGTTCCCGGTACGCCGGGCGACGGGAAAAGGAGCGAGTCCATGGCAGCGGGTCAGAAGGTGGATTTCGAGGTGCTGAAGACCGGGAGCAACGCCTTCGGCTTCGAGAAGCCGGCGGAGCGGCTCATCCAGGACCTGGAGAGCTGGACGAAGGTCTGGAATGCGGTCGAGTCCGGAGTGATTCCGAGGCCGCCGGTGCAGCCGGTCGACTTCGAGAAGTACAGCCTGGTGGCCGTGTTCGCGGGCGAGAAGCGCACGGGCGGCTACTCGATCGCGGTCGAGGCGGCGTCGCTGGAGAACGGCGGCAAGATCTTGAAGGTGCGGGCGCGCGAGACGGCGCCGCCGAAAGGCAGCATCACGACGATGGTTCTGACCTCGCCGTACCAGATCGTGAAGGTGGCCCACGGGGACTTCCAGCTCCAGGTGGTCCGCGAGGGAAAGTGAGGTGCGGGCCATGTGCAGAAACGCGAGGCGAAACCGGCGCGGGCAGGGCCTGATCGGCCTGCTCCTGGTGGTCATCATCATCGGCTATCTCTGGTACGGAGGCGGCAAGAACGCGCTCCAGTTGCCGGCGGCGGCGACCCCTGCCGCCCACTCGGTGAAGTCGTTGCCGAAGCCGGTGCAGAACCTGCCGACCATGGCGGGGAACAGCACGTTCAAGGTGACCGCCGAGGAGATCAAGAAGGCGGTGGCCGAGTTCCAGTTGATGAAGGGCGGCCTGCCGCGGGACCTGGCGGAACTCCACCGGGAGACCGGCATCGACCTGAAGATGGACCCGTGGGGCGGCCAGTACTACGTGCACCAGGGCTGGCTCCGGTGCACGGGGAACAAACAGCTGGCCGAGAAGGTGTGGTAGAAACGGGCGGATTCGGCCAGTAGACTGCATTCCTGGCCGGTCCGCCCGGCCCCTCGACGGGCCGTTTTTTTTCCTTCACCTTGCGGGGGGGCGCGATGCTATACTTCGCACTTATCCGGGGGCTGTGGCCGGGGTCTCACGATCCTGAAAAGGCAGATGCTGACTGGAATCATGAGACTGCTGCAGCGCGTGGGAGTGGCTTCGGAAGGGCTTGCGTAAACACGTATGTTCGCACTGGGTCATCGCGGAGCCCCGGAAGTCCATTTCGAGAACACGCTGGCCGGCTTCCAGTCGGCGGTCGAACTCGGAGCAGACGGTGTCGAACTGGACGCGCGCAGGACGCTCGACGGATGCTGGGTGGTGCATCACGACGCACGTCCGCCGGGCAGCAAGACCTCCATCGACCGCATGCCCTTCTCCCGCCTCGAACGTCTCAGGCTCCCCGACGGCTCTTCGATTCCCACGCTCCAGGCAGCCCTCCGGGCGCTCCGGGGCGCCGGCCGGGTGGTCGTCGAGATCAAGGGCCGGTCGTCGGCTCGGGGAATCGAATCGATCATTCACCTCTCCCGTGACCACGGGGTCACACTCTCGAGTTTCAACCATCCGATGCTCGCCCGGCTGTCGGACGCCAGCATCCCTCTCGCTCTCACGATGGACCGCCTCCAGGAAGATCCCGTCACCAAGGCCACGCGGCTCGGCGCCAGCGAATTGCATCTCTGGCATCCGCTGTGGACTCGCCAACGAGTCCGCCAGGCCCGGCAAAGGGGTATCCTGACCGTGGCCTGGACGGTCGACCGGCTCGACGACTTGCGGCGGCTGGCCGCGCTGGGCGTCGAGGGGGTCATCACCAATCGGCTCGAGGCGGTCCTACACTACCTCCGACAAAACGAGCTACCCCAGGAAGGATCCG
Source organism: uncultured bacterium (assembly GCA_964610245.1). Classification (GTDB taxonomy): domain Bacteria; phylum Muiribacteriota; class UBA6191; order JACPRK01; family JACPRK01; genus CAZSVK01. Next base: position 14,896 of record CAZSVK010000081.1, on the reverse strand, counting down.
CATGAATCTCCCCGAACCCATCCTGCTCGCCAAGGACGTCTACTCGCTGCAGTTCGGCCCGAACCAGGTCAACGCGGGCTTCGTCGTCACCGATGACGGCGTCGTCGTGATCGATTCGGGGCCCAGCCCTCGCGCCGGCGAGGCGCTCCGACAGGCCATCGAGGCGGTCACCGACCAGCCGCTGGCCTATGTCATCAACACCCACTTCCACTGCAGCCATACGTTCGGCAACCAGGCGTTCGGGGGCAGCGTGATCGCTCACGTCGACTGCCTCGCCCAGATGAACCGGGCTCTGACCCACGAGTGGAGCCCCGCTCGCATCGCGAAGTGGCGCAAGGAGAACCCCGAGCACGCGGCCGAGTTCGAAGGCCTGCGCATCCGGGTCCCCGACCTGGCCTTCTCGGGAGCGGGCATCATCAACATCGGAGGCAAGAACCTCCAGCTCATCCCCCTGGGCAATCATACGAGCGATTCGATCGCCGTCTACCTGCCCGAGCGGGGCGTCGTCTTCGCCGGCGACAACCTCTTCGCCAGCCGCCACCCGTTCCTGCGGCACGCCAACGCCGCCCAGTGGGTCGAGGTGCTGCAGAAGCTCGAGGAACTCGACCTGCAACGGGCCGTTCCGGGCCACGGCGCCGTGATGGAAGCGCGCGACGTCCATAACCTCAGGGTTTACTTCGAGACCCTCCTGAAGGCGCCGCGCCATCGCCGGGGGGCCTCGCCCTTCGAGCGGCTGGCGCTCGTCTGATTTCGCCAGGCGGGAGCATGCCCCTGGCCAGACTCCCGGCTTGACTTCCGGCCGGCCTTCGTTTATCGTGCCCGGCTCGGTTCGCCGGGGGCCTGTCCGGGCCCCGTGATGCCCGGGCCACGAGAAGAAGAAACGGGAGGGTTAACATGCGTCGGTCCTGCCTCTGGCTCGCTCTCGCCGTGCTGGTCTGCGGAGTCGCCGCCTTCGGGGACGCCGCCCAGGCCGCCGGGACTCAGGTCGATGTCGACGGGTCGCTGGTCGGCCCGGCGTTGCCCAGCTGGTGGCGCGTCGTCGGCGCCGCGCTGGTCGGTCACGACGGAAAGCTCTACATCCGCGTCGACGGCGAGGGCAACTGCCGCACCGAGTGGCGCCAGGAGTGCTACGCCGGCCCCAACGGCCAGGTCATCTGTCACCCCGTCTCCCAGTGGGTGTGCGACCAGTCCTACGCCCTGTTCCTGATGCCCTCGTCGCTCCGCATCGACGGCAAGAACGTGCTGTTCAACGACGGCGCCCGCGACCTGAAGATCGGCGTCGTGAAGTCCTTTCTGATCTGGAAGTGGATCAGCCTCGAGGACGGCGCTCACCTCCAGGCCGGTCATGGCCAGGCGCGGCTGGTGCTCGAGACCGGACGGCTGGCCCCGCCCAAGGCTGAACGCGTCGAGAACTTCGCTCGCCTGTACGGTTCCGACGGAAAGGTGGGCCTCCTGGTCTCGTTCCGCAACACCACCAACGGGTCGGCCCGCGAGATGGTGAGGGCGGCCGGCTACCGTGGCGAGGTCGCTCCCGTGAACACCTGGCAGGGGCAGGATCCCAGCCGCGACACGCTCGGCCTCCTCGTGACGCCGAGCGAGGGTGCGGCCCTGATCGCTCGTCTGCAGGCCAATCCGCTGGTGACCGGAGTCAAGCCTCACGCCGAATAGAACTGACATCTCTCCGGTGCGTGGCCTGGCGTCGGCTGCCTTCGGGCGACCGGCGCCAGGTTGCGCTTTCCCCCGCCTCAGGACGCGAGGCGGCTATCTCCGCACCATCGTGCTCGGCGTGGGCGGCGTCGCGGCGGTGCTCTCGCTGGTGTGCGCCTTTCCCGGGCAGCTATCCGGCACCCTCGGGCCGGTCTGGCTCGCGGCGGGGCTGGGGTCGCTCGCGCTGGCGGTCGTCGCCTCCAGGCGCCTCACGCGATGGACGAAGGCCGTCGAGCAGACCATGGAACGGATGCGGGACGAGCCGCGGGGCCTGACGCTGCCCGACTGTGGCGACCCTCTCTTCGCTCGCATCTTCGACGCCTGCTTGGTCCTGGCCGCGTCGGTGTCGACGCGCAAGGTCCACGCCGGTCTCACGCAGCGCGCGGCGCCCGCCGCCCTGGATGCGCTGGCCTCGTCCGGAATCCACTGGTCGGCGGGCTGGGCCCGCTGCGAAGTCCCGCTGTATGTCAGTGAGCCCGCCTCCGAGGAGGCCTCCGCGCACGACCCGCAGGCGCTCGGCACCGCGGTGACCGCCCAGCTCGACCTGCTCCTCGATGGCGGGGCGATTCTCGACGGCCATCGCTGGGGAGAGGTGGTGGCGTTCTTCCCGCCGGCCCCGTCCGCGGCGACGATGGCCTGCCGGGCGGCACTCCAGTGCCGGGAGGTGGCCGGCGCCTCGCGGCTGCAGGTGGCGGCGCTGGTCCAGGGACCGGTCGCGATGGGCGAGCTGGTCGAGGGCGGTCTGACCGTCGTCGGACCGGCGACCGCCGCGGCGCGGCTGCTGCTCCGGACGGCCCGGATGCTAGGGGCCGGTATCGTCGGTGACGAATCGATCCACCGGGTGAGCGGGAAGGAGTTCGCCTGGCGCCGTCTGGGCAAGTTCAAGCTCGGCTGGCGCAAGCTCGAGCTGCACGAACTGATCGGCGTGACCGGGCTGGTCGAGGCCGACGACCGGGAGTTCCAGGAGACCTACCACAGAGGGCTGGCCGCGCTCGAGTCGCGCGCCTGGAACGACGCGCTGTCTCTGCTGAAGGCCTGCTCGGCAAGCCGCTCCACCGACGGACCGGCCCGGGTCCTGCTGAACTTCGCCCAGCGATTCAAGCACAACCCGCCCCCGCGCAGCTGGGACGGGACGCTGGTCCTGGGTCCGGACGCCTGATAAGATGGCCCCGTTTCGCGAGGTGAAGCCGATGAAGCCAGACCGCAACGAGAGTGACAGCCGCAAGGCCGGCGGCATCATCAACCTCAAGGAGAAGCGGCCCCCCACCGAGGATGCCGCGCTGGCGGTCAAGATCGCCGGCTCCTTCGAGGGTGGCGACGTCCGCGTGTTCCTCCCGATGGAGGTCTTCGAAGAACTCGAGCGGCGAGTGCTCCGGGCCAAGGAATCGGAACTGTCGGGAATCCTGCTGGGCGACCTCTACCGCAGCCCCTCGTTCGACTACCTCGAGGTCGAGGGCTTCCTGCCGCTGCGAGAGACCGGCGCCCGCTTCACCCCCGAAACGTGGGAGGCGCTCTACGCCGAACTCGACCGGCGAAAGTCCGACACGAACATCATCGGGTGGTTCTTCTCGGATCCCTCCGGAAACCTGGCGCTGGAAGGCTATCGCCAGTTCGTCCACGAGAGCTTCTTCGACGATCCCTACCAGGTTGCGATGGGCATCGACCCCTCGAGCGGCCGCTACCGCTTCTTCCAGTGGAAGGAAGGCGAGCTGACCCCGATGCCGGGCCACTACATGTTCGGCCCCGTGGCCCGGATGGAAGAGCTGAAGCGGCTGGTCGCCCGGCCTCCCGCCGAGGTCCGCACCGCCGCCCAGGGGCCCGGCCCCCGGGTGCAATCGCAGCGCCGGGGCTCGCACGGCGGCCTGTTCCTCAACCTGATCGTCTTCCTGGTCTTTCTGCTGACGATGGGCAACCTGTTCTGGACCGTGATGCTGCTCGAGCGCGTCGACGGCCTCGCCGAGAAGGTGGAGGCCCAGGCCTCGGCCCACCAGGCGCTCGCCAAGGACGTTCAGCTCATCGAGCTGGCCACCAAGAGCGTCTCGGGACGGCTGATGGAGCGGCCGGGCGGGGTCTCCCGAGACCAGCTGAGCGACGTCGAGAAGCGCCTCGCCGAACTCTCGAAGAGCTACGTCAGGCTCAAGACGCAGGTCGACCGGAGCACAGGCGCGCGCGAGGGTCCTCGAGGCCGGAGAGGGGATGTCGCTCCCGAGACCGCCCACGGCGCTGGGCAGCGACCGGCGGCGGGCGGCACCGCCTCGGCCTCGCCGAAGCCCGGCGCAACCCCACCGGCAAGGCCCGCGACTGCCAGCTCCGCCAAGCCTGCGGCCGGCAATCCCGCGCCGCCCGCCCACCCCGCTCCGAAGCCGAACGGCAAGCCGGCTTCGGCCGCATCCGCGGCAGCCCCGCCCGCCGTTCCGGCTGCGCCGGCCCCGGCCGAACAGCCCGCGGTCGAGCCGGCCGCCGGCGATCCGGCAGAGCCTCTTCCTCCTTCGATCGAGGCCCCCGCCGAGCCCGAGGAGGCGCCCAAGGGCCCTCCGCGCCCCGAGGATGACGGCATGCCTCCGGCCGAGCTGCCCCCCGGTTCCGAGCCGCCGCCCGGCGAAGATCCGGCGCCCGACCCCGTTTCCGCCGGGCCCCAGACCGGCACCGACAGCTCGGCCTTCGAGACTCCCCTGACGGCCCCCTGAGGCCGCTCCCCACCCGAAACGAGGCTACGCCAGCATGGAAACCCCGGCCGTCAAGCTCCACGAGTTCTTCAATTCCGAGTGGCTCCACCACCTGAACGAGCACCCCGAGATGGCCACGTTCGTCGGCCATCCGGGCCTCAACGACCGCTGGAGCGATCACTCGCGCGCCGCCATCGACCGCAGGCGCCAGCACACCCGGACGGCCCTCGCGCGCCTGGAGACGATCGATCGGTCGGCCCTCGATGACGGCGACAAGCTCAACTACGACCTGTTCCGGCGCCAGCTCGACCTCGACGTCGAGTCGGATCGGTTCCCCGGCGAGCTGATGCCCATCAGCCAGATGTCCGGCGCCCAGCAGGATCTCAGCCGGATTCTCTCGATCATGCCGGCTTTCACCGAGAAAGACTACCTCGACATCATCGCTCGGCTCGAGGGCGCGCCGGTCGTGATCAAGCAGACGCTCGAGCTGATGGCCGAGGGGCTCCGGAAGGGCGTCGTGCCGCCGACCATAACCGTCAAGGACGTGCCCCGTCAGCTGAGGGAGTTGCTGGCGATGACGCCCGAGCAGTCGCCGATGCTGGCGGCGTTCGCCGACTTCCCCGAGACGGTGCCGGTCAAGCGCCGTGCAGCGCTCCGAAAGGCGGCCGTGTCCGCCCTGACGCGCAAGCTCTACCCGGCCTTTCAGAAGATGCACGACTTCGTCCGGGATCGCTACCTGCCCGGCACGCGGCGCTCGCTCGCCTGGCGGGATCTCCCCGACGGAGAAGCCTGGTACGCCTTCCAGGTACGCTACTTCACCTCGACCAACAAGACCCCCGAGGAACTCCACGAACTCGGGATGCAGGAAGTGTCCCGGCTCCGGGTCGAGATGGAGCGCCGGATCGGCGACCTGAAGTTCCGCAAGGGCTGGGACGCCTTCTGCGAGATGCTGCGAAAAGACTCGCGCTTCTACTTCACCGACGCGAGGGCGCTCCTCGGCGAGTACCGGGACATCTGCAAGCGGGCCGACGCGGAGCTGGTGAAGCTGTTCGGCAGGCTGCCCCGGTTGCCCTACGGAGTGAAGCCGACGCCGGACTACGCCGCGAAGACGGCGCCCACCGCCTACTACCAGCCGGGCTCGCTGGCCGGCGGGCGGCCGGGCTGGTACCTGGCCAACACCTACAATTTGAAGGCGCGGCCCAGGTGGGAGATGACTGCGTTGACCCTGCACGAGGCGGTTCCGGGGCACCACCTGCAGATCGCCCTGGCCCAGGAGATGACCGACCTGCCCGAGTTCCGGCGCCACGAGCACCACGTTGCGTTCATCGAAGGCTGGGCGCTCTACGCCGAGTCGCTGGGCGACGAGATGGGGATGTACGAAGATCCCTACCAGAAGCTGGGACAGCTCAACTACGAGACGTGGAGGGCCTGCCGGTTGGTGGTCGACACCGGTCTGCACTGGAAAGGTTGGAGCCGCAAGCAGGCGGTCGACTTCCTGGCGGCCAACACGGCGAAGACGCTGCACGACCTCACGTGCGAGGTCGACCGCTACGTCGCGATGCCCGGACAGGCTCTGGCCTACAAGGTGGGCGAGCTGTTCATCAAGGGGCTGCGCAAGCGGGCCACGGCCGCGCTGGGCAGCCGCTTCGAGCTGCGAGGCTTCCACGACGCGCTGCTCGAGAACGCCGCGCTGCCGCTCGATATCCTGGAGCGCCACATCGAGCGCTGGATCGAGACGCGCCAGGCGGAGTAGGGACGCGACGGAGGACGGCGCGCTAGCCCCTGGCAGAGGTCTCCAGCCAGCGCTCCAGCCATCCCAGGACCTGGCCGTACCAGTGCCTCGAGTTGCCGGGCTTGAGGATCCAGTGGCACTCGTCGGGATACCAGACGAGCCGCGTGGGCACGCCTCGCGCTTGCAGGATGTTGTAAGCCTCGAGCGACTGGCCGGAGGGCACGCGGAAGTCCTGCTCGCCGTGGGTGAGCAGCATGGGCGTCTTGTTCCTCCAGCAGAACTCGTTGGGGCTCTGGGCGTGCAGGTTCAGCATCTCGGCCTCGCCGTCCCACGGCAAAACGGCCACCGTCCAGACCTCGCCTTTCTTGAGATCCGCCGGTTTGAGCCCGGTTCGTTCCCTGAACGCCTCCATCTCCTGGCCGAAGCGGTGCCACCTGTACCGGTACGACACCTTGTCCCCGTCCGGATCGGTCGCGGGCTTTTGG
>CAZSVK010000081.1:0-8296 GCA_964610245.1 uncultured bacterium | reverse complement strand
GTGCCGTAGGTGATGTCCTCGGCGAGCTGCAGGTTCAGATCGAAGCAACCGGCGTGGTTCACCAGCGCCTTGAACCGGTCGGTGTGGGCGCCAATCCAGCCGATCATGTAGCCGCCGTAGGAGGCGCCCGCCGCCGCCATCCGGTCGGGATCGACCACCCCCCGCTCGATCAGGTAGTCGGTGGCCTTCATCAGGTCTTCGAACGGCTGCTTGGCCTGAGAGCCGCAGATCGAGCGGACGAACCGCTCTCCGAAGCCGGTGGAGCCGTGGAAGTTCACCGACGCCACGACCCACCCCCGGGCCGCGAAGAGCTGCAGGTTCCAGCGCCAGTGCCAGTCATCGCCGGCGCAACCGTGCGGGCCCCCGTGGATGACCTGCACGAACGGAGACTTCCGCGCGGGATCGTGGCCCGGGGGCAACACGACCAGCATCGAGACGGGCTCGCCGCCTGCCCCGGCAAAGGTGTGCTCCTCCGCCCGGCCGAGTTGCACTCCTGACAGAACGTCGTGGTTCAGTCCGGAGAGGCGGCTCACCTTGCCGCTCGCCAGGTCGACCGAGGCCACGTCGGGCGGCTCCTCGAGGGTACTGACCAGGCAGACGGCTCGGCCCGGACCGGCCGCCCGGATCGAGCTGAGCCAGCCCGGATTGGCGACGGTCGCCGGTTCGCCGGCCGGGTCGTCGACCCCGAGCCGGAAGAGCTGGCTCCGCTGGGCACGATCGGCCGTGAGCAGCAGGTGAGAGCTATCGCTCGTGAACGCCCACTCGTTGCAGGAAGCGTCCCAGTCGTTGGCCAGGACTGCCGCCTCGCCGGTGGCCCGCTCCAGCCGCACCAGCCGCACCGGATCGGCGTAGAAATCCGGCTCGAGCTGGCGGCCGAAGACCAGCCACCGGCCGTCCGGCAGCCAGCGCGGATCGGAGATCGCCACCGGCAGCTCGGTCACGGCGTGGGCCTCGCCGCCGTCGGCCGGGATCACCTGGAGTTGCGCGGGACCGCCGGCCCTGTCCGAAACGAAGGCCAGTCGCGTGCCGTCGTGGCTCCAGGCCGGGGAGTTGTCGCGGCCGAGCCCTGAACTCAGCTGGCGGGCGGGGCCTCCGCCGGCCGGCACGAGGTAGATGGCGCTGCTGGTCTTGTTCTGTTCCGGGTCGGGCGTGGCGGCCACGAACTCGACGAGGCTGCCGTCGGGGGATGGGACCGGCGACGAGAGCCGCATCAGCTTGAGGAACCGATCGACGGTGAGGACGTGGGCGGCGGGATGGACTTCGAGCATGAGGGCCCTCCTGGAGCTGGCCGCCCCCGGCGCGCATCCGGCGAGACGGCGACACCGTCATTCTGCACCTGACGTCGCGGAAACGGGGGGCTGCGCCGGTGCTCCCGGGCTGGGCACAACAGGGTCCGGCGGGCAGTGCCGCTGAAACGCGTCGCCCGGGTGGACGTCTTGGGGGGCCCGGCGCCCGTTCATCCCGCCTTCGCCGCTTCGAACCTCACTCCCAGGCGAGCCGGAGCTTCGTGAGCTGGTTCCCGCGCTTGAGGCCGAGATAGCGGGTGCCCGGGGTCGCGCCGATCTCGATGCGGAGCAGGTTCGGGCCCGAGCTGAAGACCCGCGGATCGAACGTCATCGAGACCGAGGGGAAGACCGTGTTGCGCCCCTCGACGTGGACGGCCGGGTCGTTCCGCAAGTCGAGCGTGAGCGCGCGATTGATCGTCACTCGGAACACCAGCTCGGGCTCCAGGCGGAAGTCGAAAGCGGTCAACTCCACGCGCTTCCAGCGGGACGGCTCTTTCAGGTCGACCTGCCACTCGTGGCTGCCGATCGGGTGGATCTGAGGCGTGTCGATGCCGCTCCGGGCCAGCAGCAGGTAGTCGTCGATGGGATATCCCCAGTGCTCGCCTCCGGAGATCGTGTGCTCGAGAAACCGCGATCCGGGCGGCAGCGCGGGCGCATAACGCAAGCGATAGTCGGTCTCGAAGAGCCGCTCTATCCCGGCGGAGAACGGGATGTTCAGGAAGCCGGCATAGTGTTCGAGGTCCCGCAGCTTTCGCAGCCCCGAGACGAGGGCCAGCGACTGGTCGAATGGCAGCCGCCGTCCGTCGAGCACGCCTCTCCCCAGCAGGAGCATCAGCGACAGAGTGTCCCGGAAGGGCTGCGAATCGAGATGCTGCCTGAGCGACGACGCGAGCGTCGCGGCCGTCGTACTACCGGCGGCGAACACGGAGTACTGCGGCATTCCCTTGGAGAGCTGGCCGCCGATCATCTCGGCCAGGCCGCCCTGGGAGATCGCGCTCAGCGCCCCCGAGCAGGCTTCCGGCGGCAGCAGCGCATCGAGCTTCTGCCCGAGGAAGCGCGCCGGGTCGTACGAGGTCAGGGCCCCCGTCAGTCGAGGCAAGAGCTTCGGCAGCAGGGCGCGGCGAGACAGCTCCACGAGCTGGTCGTGCTCGAGCCGGACGCTGTCGCCGGTGGCGTCTCCGAACTCGAGCGCGAGCCGGCCCTCGACGGGGTCGAAGCCCTGCAGCTCGAGACGATGAGCGGTCCCGGGCCTGTCGTCCCGGGCTGAGAAACGACCGGCGCGGAGAGTCGCCGACGCCGTCGAGGGCGTGGTGAAGCCGAGTGCCAGGAGTCCCTTCGAGAGCCACAGCCCGTCGATTGCCACCGGCGAGGAGGGCGTCCGAAACCGGTACTCGAGCGATCGCCCGCCCTCCGGAAACAGGATGCAGTACCGGTAAGTGCGATCGCCCTCCAGCGGCGCGAGCACGGCTCGGTGCCGGTGGCCCTCCGGGAGGGTCGAGAGCACCGCCGGCCCGGCCAGACCTTGCCCCCCAACCTGGCCCCACTCGAGCTTCCCGGCGACGACGGCAGGGGTCTGCCAGTCGACGATCGCCTGACGAACGCCGACGCGGCACTGGACCTCCGCGGCGGAGTGCTCCGCCCGTGGTGCGCCGGTCCAGGTCGACGCGAGAACCGCCGCCAGCATCAGGCCGGCGAGGCCGAGGACCGCCGCGGGGAGTTTCCTGCGGTGCGGACGTTGCTCGGCCCTGGCGCTGCCGGCCGCCTGCGCGGAGACCCGGGAGGCCCGGGGCGCGGCCGCGTGGGTGGAGGGAACGCTGGCTGGCCGTCTGCCGGCCGCCGGCCGTCCCGCATCTTGGGGCGCATCCACCCCGGTTTCGCCGCCCCTCGCCGCCGGAGGGGCCGGAGGAGTCGGACGATTCGGAAGAGCCGGCGAGTCGCGCCGCCGGGCGACGAGTCCGAAACGTGCCGCCAGATGAACGTCCTCGGCGAGTTCCCCGGCGCTCCGGTACCGGAGCGCTCGGTCCTTCTCGAGGCAGTTCAGCACGAGGTTGTCGAGAGACCTGGAGACCTTCGGGTTGGCGGCCGAGGGCAGCGGCGGGTCGAGCCGGATGATCGCCTTGAAGACGTCGGTCGGCGTCTCTCCGGTGAAGGGGAACTTGCCCGAGACCATCCGGTAGAGCACGACGCCCAGCTGGAAAAGGTCGCTCGCCGCGTCCACGGGCTGCCCGAGGAGCATCTCGGGCGCCATGTAGTAGGGCGTACCGACCGTGCTCCCCTCCTGGGTGATGGCCGTGGCCGCCAGGTCCTTCACGAGTCCGAAATCGGTGAGGATCGCGTGGCCGTCCTCGCCGAGCATGATGTTTGCCGGCTTGATGTCCCGGTGAACGATGGACCGGGCGTGGAAGCACTCGAAGGCCGACGCCATGTCGAGCGCTAACTGCAGCGTGAACTCGAACGGCGGCACCGGCTGCTTCTCCAGGAACTCCTCCAGGCTCGTCGTCCGCAGGACCTCCATCGCGTAGTAATAGACCCCGTGCTCGTGGCCGAAGTCGAACACCTTGACGATGTTCGGGTGTGACAGGCGGGCGCAGATCGAGGCCTCTCGCAGGAAGCGCCGCTCCAGGATCGGGCTGTGAGCCAGCTGCTTCTCCGGGAGGACCTTGAGCGCGACCTCGCGGTCGAGCCCCTCCTGGACGGCGATGAAGACGACTCACATCCCCCCTTGACCGAGCTTGTCCTTGAGGAGGTACTTGCCGAGTCGCTTGCCCTGGAAGGACATTCCGCCAAGCATAGCACGGAGAGTCCGGGGGGCCCGGAGCCGCTCGGCCTCGCCCGGAGCCGCCGGCTCGGCACCGCGGAGATGGCACCCCACGTGGACCCCAGGAGCCTATCCAAGAGTCCCGGCCTACCGCGGTCAGAGTCCCTGGATAGGCTCTAAGGCACCTCGCCGAGCGGCTTCAGCTCGGGTTTGGCTCGCCGTGCGGCCTCCCACACGCGCCGGTCGAGCAGGAGCCACGCCACACCCTCGGCGGTCTCGATCCGCTCGACGACCCCGTAGTGCCGCCGGATATCGGCGATCGCCAGCCGGTCCTCGGGCGGCGCGGTCTGCGAGCGGGGCCTGCCGTCCACGGGTGGGATGAAGGCCCAGGCCTGATTGGACCAGCGGCGCACCGTCTCCGGATCGCTGTCGAACAGTCGCTCGGGGAGCACCAGGAATTCGAAGCGCTGCTCGTCCAGGTCCTGCAGGAACGCCGCGTAGTCGCCGCCTTGATAGCCGGCGACTCGACTCTCCTCGAGCGGCAGAATCTGGTTCACGAGGAGCAGATACTGGAAGACGCGGCAGTGTAACGCCGGATTGATGCAGAACGGATGCACCGCGAGAGCGAAGGCCGGAGCCGGGCATCCCAGGTGGGTCCAGTGGGCCTCGCAGCGCTCGAGGACGGCGCGGGCCAGGTTCGGGCCGGGCGGCCACGGAAGCACCAGCGTCTGGCTGCTGTCGGGTGTTCCGGCCACTCCGCGACCGGCCGCTCCCGGCCGCGGCCAGTTGCAGGATGCCGTCTGGGCCACGACGCAGGCGACGGCGACCCACGCGAAGAGCCGCGGCCAGGGCCGGGGGAGACTGCCGAGCCCCAGTCCTGCCAGGGCCGCCACCAGCGGGACCGCGGGCAGCAAGTACCTGACCTCCGAGTGGCCGAAGCAGGAGAGCAACGCCACCGATAGGAGGATCGTGGCGAGCAGGCCCGTCGCCTCGCGAGGACGGCGCCACAGCGCCAGGCCCGCCCCGAGCGCCGTCAGCGGCAAGAGAAATCGCCCCAGGGCCGGAGGCATCAGCGCCACCAGATAGCCTGAGAAGATCGCCCACCACGAGGCCAGGCCGGTCAGAGCGGGGTTGTTCAGGTCGTTTGCCGTGGTCGACAGAAGCAGGCGCCAGTCCAGGCAGAGGAGATACCACGGGCCCGAGAGCAAGCCGGCCGTCAGCCCGATCGGCCAGAGCCGCCTGGCGGTCTGTCGCAGGCCTGCCTGACGAAGGGTCGAGCCCGCCGCCCAGGCGACCGGCGCCAGGGCGTAGACGCCGAAGGTCCATTTGACCAGCAAGCCTGCCCCGCAGATCGCCCCCAGCGCGAGCTGACCGCGCCCGGTGGAGGGAAGCCCGCCGGATGCCGCGAGCCGCCACATCAGGAGCCCGAGCGCACAGACCAGGCCGCACTCGTAGGCCGGCACCGCCGCGTGGTAGCCGGCGAGCGGGCTGCCGGCCATCAGGAGCACGGCCGCCGAGACGGCGGCGCCCGGGACCCCGCATCTCCGAAGCGCGGCGGCCAGGCCGAGGAACCCGGCCACGAGCAGCAACGCGCTCCAGAGCACAAGCCGCCAGGGCGAACCGTCGGACGGGTCGGGTGGGCAGAGCGCCAGCCACAGAGGATAAAGCGGAGGATAGTAGTGCTGCGAGCCGATCCAGGCCAGCAACCCGGCCCGAGGCAGCCAGCTCCGGAGCACGCAGGCCTGGCAGGCGAAACCTCCGCAGTCGACGAGGTTGCCCGAGAGCACGACGTAGACACCGGCCTGGGCGAGCAGGAACGCACCGACGGTGAGTTCGCGCCAGCAGACCCTGAGCACCGCCGCCAGCCGCCCACCGGAGTCGAGCATGAGGGCGAGGAGTCGGTTCGCGAGGTCCCGTCGTGCCAGGTCGATAGCCCGCGCGTCCGCGGGCACCGGCTTCCGCAGCACTCCGGCGAGGACCGCGCGTTCGATTGCTCGAGCCCGGCACTCCAGCCAGCGCGCGTCGGCCTCGAAGGTCGTGAGCAAGGCCGAGCGACGGCGCGGCTCGGCTCGAGGCCCCGCGGCCCTCCGGTGCCCGTCTCGGTCCCGCGAAGCAGCCGGGCCCGGCATCGCGGCGCCCACGAACAGCAACAGGAGATAGACGGCCACGGCTGTCGCGTGCAGCTTGACCAGCGGAGTGAGCTGCAAGCCCGGCACCCGCGCGTCGAGCCAGCGGCCCAGCCATCCGGCCAGGAGCGCGGGCCGCCACGGCCAGGTGCGCGTGCCGTCGTCGACCAGCAAGCCCCATCGGCCGGGGCCGGGCGAGGCCAGGTCAGCGCTCTTCCCCCGCCACACCCAGACGTTGCGCATGCAGCCGGCGTACTCGAGTGAACGCAGCCCCAGCGGGCTGGGTGGGCAGGGCTTCACGAGGGGCGTGTCGGGCACGTGCTGGCCCATCGCCAGGTTGCGCCGCAACTCCGGGAGCGAGTGGAATCCGCCCGGACAGTGGAACGTCAGAGCCATGGCCGGGTCGAGCACCATCCAGGCCATCTGCGTCGGTAGCCAGACCTCGACGAGGACGATGGACCGCCGCCCGAACACCCTCCCGTCGTCGCAGACGAAGAGCCGGCAGGTGAACCCGGCGAACTCGAGCGTCCGGACCGTCACGAAGGCCAGCGAGAGTCGATCCAGTTCGAGCCCTCGCCTCCAGCGTTCCAGACAGGCGCCGGCGTCGAGCGCCGCTTGCGGCAGCGGCGGTGAGCGCTCGAACCTGGGCAGCTTGGGCATCATCTCGCGGAGGCTGCGACAGATGTGCCGCACGCGCTCCGCTAGGTCGTCGTGAGCTCCGGCGCCGGCGGCGATCTCGGCGAGCCGTCCCAGTCCCGGCCCCGGATCGGCGTCGACCGACGGGGGCACGATGCTGCCGGACTTCCTGGGGTGCAGGTAGAATCGCGGGGAAGCGATCGCCTCGAGTTCGTCGACCCGGCGGCCGGTCACCGTCGCCAGCAGGGCCACGCCGACCGCGAGCAACGCCAGGAGCCGCAGGGCCCGCGTCCCCTCCTCGGCCATCCGACGCAACGTGCTCGCCACCGAGCAGCATTCTAGCGTGGTGACACCCTCCCGAACCCGGGTGAGCTTGGAGCTGGATCGAGGGCACGGACGTGCCGGCCGTCAGGATCGGCAGTAGCTTGAACTGACGCAGGGTGAGAGCCGGTTCCGACAGGCAGGCGAGTTCATTTCGGAGTTTCCCAGGCCCGCCCCCCTTTGCTCACGGTCCTCGAGACGGAGGGGCCGGCCAGGCTCGACGACCTGTGCCAGCGGAGCTTTGGTTTGTCGGCCTGACCCATGAATTCGACGGAGACGCCCGACTGGGCGCGGGGCGCGGCCCGGGGAGCAAGAGATGGAGACCTGGGATGGCAGATCTGACGCATGCCTCGAGGCGGTGCGTGCCTTGGCGCGTGGCTTCTATGACGTGCGACTCGAGGCCCGAGGGCCGGACGCACTGGGCAGCCTCGAGCGAGCTCTGCTGGACCTGGCAGGGCAGCTCGCTCGGCGTGCCGAGCAAGCAGCCTCCCTGGTGCGCCTGATCGAAAGGGTGAACGCCGGCTTGACCCCGGAGGAGATCCTCGACTTCGTCTTCGAGGGTTTTCGTTCGGCCATCCCCTACAATCGGGTTTCCTTTACGTTGCTGGATGACGATGGCCGGACGCTCCGCGTGGCCTGGGCGCGCTCGGACAACGACGGGAGCGAAATCCCGACCGGCTTCTGCCAGGACATTACCGAGAGCAGCCTGCAGCGGATTCTCTCGACCGGACAGCCGCGCCTTCTGGACGACCTGGAGGCCTATCTTGCCGAGCATCCGGAGTCGGAGGCGACGCGGCGTCTCGTGCAGACGGGATACCGTTCCAACATGGCCTGCTCGCTGGTGGCTCGAGGGAAGCCGATCGGTTTCCTGTTCTTCAGCAGCTTCTCGCGCGGGACCTACACTCACGAGCATGCCGACATCTTCAAGCAGATCGCGGGGAGTCTCGCCTGGAGCCTGGAGCGGGCCCGGCTGTACGCTCAGGTGGTCGGGCTGAGCGAGGCCCGAAATCGGCTGCTGGGGACGGCCGCCCACGACCTGCGCTGCCCCCTCTCGACGATGAAGCTGTCCCTCCCATACCTGATCGACTCCATTCGTCCCACGGAACCGAGCCTGCGTCGGCTGGCGACGCGGCTGGACGCGCTGTGCCAGGGGATGCTGGCCACCATCG
>CAZSVK010000080.1:7455-16921 GCA_964610245.1 uncultured bacterium | reverse complement strand
GGCGAGGCCTGATCGTCGATCTCGAGGACTCTGAGCTGCGAGCGCGGGCAAGACTTCCTCCAGTCATCGGGGGTCCAGGGGAGAAGATCTCCCCTGGCGTGGGTTCGGGAGCGGAGCTCCCGAGAGACGAGTCGAAGTCCTCCCTGCTTTCTCACGAACCGCGGCCGCTTCGGCGCCAACCAGCTCTTGACTCGCGCCACGGTTTGTACTACAGGCATGGGCACCTTCGAACCGGCCCCGACGGCGCCAGGCGCCACGGGCCGCGAACCGGATCGGGTGAACGACTTGGATAACGACGCACTGCTGAACCTGACGCTCGACGAGTGCCCGCTGATCTTCCTCGACATCGAGACGACAGGTCTCGACTACAGCAAAGACCACATCATCGAAGTGGCCGCGGTGGGCGTGAAGGGCGGCGCGGAGATCTCGTCCTGGAGCACGCTCGTCAAGCCGGTCGTGCGGCA
Source organism: uncultured bacterium (assembly GCA_964610245.1). GTDB lineage: Bacteria > Muiribacteriota > UBA6191 > JACPRK01 > JACPRK01 > CAZSVK01. The sequence continues at coordinate 16,457 of CAZSVK010000080.1, read as the reverse complement.
AGGGTTGTTTGCCGAGATGGTCGCCATCCCCAAGGAGATCACGAAGATCACCGGCATCGAGGGCGGTCAACTCGCCGACCAGCCGGTGTTCGAGGAGATCCACGAGACCCTCATGAAGCAGCTCGCCGGCGGCGTCCTGGTGGCGCACAACGCCGCCTTCGACGTCTCGTTCCTGGCCTTCAAGATCCAGTCGATGGGCCTGCCTCTGCCCGCCATGCCCGTGATCGACACGCTCGCCCTGTCGCGCGCCGTCTCGCCCGAACTGAAGAGCCACAGCCTGACGGCGCTCAAGGGCTTCTACGGCGTCAAGGCAGAGAAGTCGCACCGGGCGCTCGACGACACCCGTGCCACGGTGCGGGTCTTCGACAAGATCCTCGAGCTGGCGGTGCGCAAGCGCTTCCCCGGTCAGCCCGCCGCGGGTGCCCTTACCCGCTTCCGGCTCAAGGACATGCAGGAGCAGTTCAGGGCACTGAAACAGTTCGCGCCCGACCCGGCGCAGTTGCCGTCGAACCGGTCGGCGGGGCGGAGATAGGGGAAAGACAGGGGTTAGGGGTTAGGGGTTAGGGCCGGCCGTGTGACGGCCCCGACCGGGGGCGGCGTTCCCATCGGGCTCAATCAGAGGTGAGGTACCTGTAGGTGAGGTACCTGTAGGTGCGGGCCGAAATCCGGCGCCTAACCCCTAACCCCTAACCCCTAACCACTGCCCCCTCCTCCTCCGTGCCACGAGCGCGAGCGGCAGCAGCATCGCCAGCAGGTCCGCGGCGTTGCCCGCGCTCGTCCTGTTCAGGGCGCAGCCTCCGCCTCCGCCGGAATCGGTGAGCCCTTCCGAACCCTTCAAGCCGCTGCCGTTGACCTGCACCTGGGTGAGCGACTCGCCCGTCGAGAGGCCGTCGGAGACGGTGCACTTGAAGACGTAGTTGCCCGCCTGGGTAGGCACGAAGTTGGCCACGAGGCTCGAGGCGTTGTTGATGGCGATCGTCTGCGCCGGGCCGCTCACGTAGGTCCAGAGCATCGAGGCGGTGCCCAGCAGGCTGCCGCTGATCGTGCCCCGCAGGACAAACGTCGAATTTAACACGCCCACCTGGGAACCGCCCGCGCTCACGAGCAGGCCGGTCCCGCCGGTCCCTCCCGTGCCGCCGGTGCCGCCCGTTCCACCCGTGCCGCCGCTCGAGCTGCGGACGACGACCGACACCAGATCAGCCGGCGAACTGGCGTGGCCGCCGTTAACGAGCAGCTGGAAGGAGTAGGTGCCGGCGGCGACCGGCCGGAAGCTGGGGCGCGGGCTGGTCGGGTCCGAGAGCGAGACCGGGGAACCGGCGATCTGCCCCCAGGAGAACAGCAGCGGATCGTTGTTCGGATCGAAGCTGTTCGAACCGTCGAGGATGACCGTGCCTCCCAGGTCCATCGTCTGATCGAGACCGGCGTCGGCGGTGGGGGGCAAGTCGGTGACCGCCTTCGCCTCGACGGTGAGCAGGGCGGTGTCGGACCGCTGCCCGTCGCTGACGGTGAGGCTGACGATGTAAGAGCCGTCGATGTCGGGAACGAAGCTGGGGCGGGTGCTCGCCGTCCCGGTGAGTACCGTCCGGCTGTGTGACGGCCGGCTGACCAGCGTCCAGGTGTAGGTGAGGTTGCCGCCATCGAGATCGTGACTGCTGGTGCCGTCGAGCGTGACCGCCTTGCCCACGTCGGCGGTGCCGGTGGTGGTGGAGGCAGGCTGGGCGATCGGCGGGATGTTGCCGGTCGCGGCGATCACCCGGACCGACGAGGTGACCGCGCTGGGGGCGGTGCCGTCCTGCACCAGCAGCCCGAGGATATAGGTGCCCTCGACGTCGGGCGAGAAGGAGGGCCTCGCGGCGCCCTGAGCGTTGTTCGGCTGGATGGCGGCGGTGTTCCGGCCAGAGGCGGCGGGAGCGCTCACCAGCGACCAGCTGTAGACGAGCGCCGGCCGATCCTCGGGGTCGGCGTCGCTCGAGAGCGAGCCGTCGAGCGTGACGGTGCCTCCCGGGACGGCCGCCTTGTCGGGTCCGGCATTGGCGACGGGGGCCGAGTTGACGACGGTGAGGTTGGTCGTGGAAGTGCCGGCGGTGGCTCCGTCGCTCACCGACAGGCCGATGCGGTAGGCTCCCTTGCGGTCGGGCCGGAACCGGGGACGCGCGCCGCCGTTGGCGCCGGTGGCGTCGTTGGGCACGAACGACAGGTTGCCTAGCCCGCCCGCATAGCCGGCCGGGAACGCCTCGAAACGCCAGCTGTAGAGCAGGTTGGAGGCCGGCGTCTCCTCGTCGGAGCTGCCGGTGCCGTCGAGCGTGACCAGGACCCCGCTCTGGACGGTGAGCGCGGCGTTGGTCCGCGCGATCGGGGTCGTGTTGCGCACGGTGACGTAGGTGTCGGACAGGGCGGTCAGGGCCGAATCGGCGGTGCCGTCGTTGACGACCAGCCGCCAGACGTACTGGCCCTCCTTGTCGGCGGTGTATCCGGGTCGGCCCGCGCCGACCGAGTTGTTGATCGACAGCGAGCCGGTCGAGACGGTGCTGCTCAGGGGCTTGGTCACGAGCGTCCACTTGTAGACGAGCTGGTCTTCCTGGTTGGGGTCTGAGGCCGAGCCGGAGAGCACCACCGTCCGCGCGATGCTCGAGACGCGGTTGCCGCCGGCGTTGGCCGTGGGCGGCGAGTTGGTGATGGTGATCGTCACGTTGGCCGTCGAGCTGAGCTGGCCGTCGCTCACGGTCAGCCTCACGCGGTAGGCCCCCTTGCGATCGGCCACGAAGGTCGGCGTCGAGGTGGTAGCCGACGGCTGGAACGTGGAGCTTCCGGCGCTGCTGCCCGACGGCACGCCGGTGAACGCCCAGAGATAGGTGAGCGCCTGGCCGTCCACGTCGATGGAGGCGCGACCGTCGAGCGCGATCGGCGCGGAGGCGGTCAGGGAGCGGTCCGAGCCCGCGTTCGCGACCGGCGGATGGTTGGTGACCACCACGACGATCTGGTCGGAGGGACTGGTCGCCCCGTCGGCATCGCGCACGGTGAGCGCAATCGTGTACTGCCCGGCGCGATCGGGCCTGAAGAGCGGCCTGGCCGCTCCGGCGGCATTGTTGGGGGCCAGCGCCGAGGTGTTCAGGCTGCTGCCGGTCGGCACGGTCACGAAGCTCCACTGGTAGACGAGCCCCGCATTGTCCTCGAAGTTAGGATCGCGCGAGGCCCGGCCGTCGAGCGTGACCTGGGCGCCGATGTCGACCGCCTGGTCGGGGCCTGCGGCGGCGGTGGGCGGGGAGTTGACGACCACCACCGAGGCGGTGTCCGCGACGGAGTTCTTGAGGCCGTCGTTGACGATCAGTTGCACGACGTAGGTGCCCTTGCGGTCGGGGCGCCACTTCGGCCGCGACGCGCCCTGCGCGTTGTTCGGCGAGAGCGAGGCGGCGGTGAGCGTGCTGCCCGAGCCCGCCGGGAGCGAGGCGAAACTCCAGCGATAGGTCAGCGTGTAACCCTCGGGGTCGCTCGAGAGGCCGCCGTCCATCTGGATGTCGGCCAGCACCGTTCGCCCGGCCTGATCGGGACCGGCGTTGGCGACGGGCGGCAGGTTCGTCACGCTGACGAGCTGGGTGTCGGGCACGCTCGACGCCCCGTCGGGATCGGTGAGCGTCAGGTTCACCGAGTAGAAGCCCTCGACGTCGGGCCGGAAGCTGGCCGTCGTGGCGGTGCCTGCGTCGTTGGGCGTGATCGACGCGGTCGTCACGGAGCTGCCGGCCGGCCCGACGACGCCCCAGTGGTAGACCAGGCCCGTCCGGTCGTCCGGGTTGGGATCGTAGGAGCGGCGGCCGTCGAGCGGCACCCGGAACTTGATGGACGAAGTGAAGTCGGGCCCCGCGTCGGCCACCGGCGGCGAGTTCAGCAGAGTCACCGAGGTGGTGATGACGCTCGAATCCATCAGCCCGTCGTCGACGACGAGGCGCACGATGTAGATGCCCTTCTTGTCGCCGGTGAAACCGGCAACCCCCGCCGAGCGCGAGTTGTTGGGCACGATCGCCGCGTTGGTGAGCGTGCTCCCGGGCATCGGCGGCACCGCGGCGAAGCTCCAGCGGTAGATGAGCGAGTTGGGCGTCTCGAGGTCGCTCGAGGCGGTGCCGTCGAGCACGATCGGGTTGCGCTGACTGCCGCTCGTGCGGGCCGTCGAGGCGGTCGGCGGCGAGTTGGTCACCGTGACCACCACCGGGTCGCCCGCCGAGGTGCCGGTACCGTCCGTGACCGTGAGGACGATCTGGTAGGTGCCGTCCCGATCCGGCGTGAACATCGTGTTCGCGGCCCCCCCCGAATCGTTGGGCGAGAAGGCCGACGTCGTGAGCGTGCTGCCCGCCACCGGCGGCACCGACGCGAAACGCCAGTGATAGACCAGCGAATCCTCGACGTTGGAGTCGAACGCGAGCCCAGCCAGGTGAACCGCATTGCCCACGCCGGTCGTGAGGTCGGCGCCCGCGCTGGCGACCGGCAGCGTGTTGTCGACGGTGACGTTCAGGATCGCCGGCGTCCCCTGCAGCAGGCCGTCGCTCACTCTCAGCTCGACCTGGTAGAAGCCCTTGCGATCGGGCTGGAACACCGGATTGACCAGCGTGCGGGTGGTGACGAAACTGGCGTTGGTGACCGAGCTGCCCGCGGGCACTCGCAGGAACGACCAGACATAGGTCAACGAGCCCGGCGGCTCGGCGTCCTGGGAGCCGCTGGCGTCGAGCTGGACCGACTGGGTGACCTGCAGCGTGGACGGCGTGGCGGTCGCGACCGCCACCGGCGCGGTGTTCCGGACGGTCACGATGACGTCGTCGCGGGTCGAGGAGGCCGGCGGGGCGGCGTTGTCGGTGCAGACCAGCCCCCAGACGAACTGCCCCGGCCGGTCCGGGACGAAGGTGGGGCGGCTCGCCGCCTGCGAGTCGTTGATCGAGAGAGCCGCGGTCGTGATGGCGCTGCCGGACGGAGCGCTGCGCAGCGTCCAGTGGTAGGTGACGGTGTCTTCCCGGTCGGCGTCGCGGCTGCCCGAGCCGTCGAGCGCCGTCGCCGTGCCGACGCCGGTGGTGAAGTCGGTGCCCGCGCTGGCGACCGGCGTCGAGTTGAGAATCCGGATGAGCACGCTGTCGGACGAGCTGAGCAGTCCGTCGGACACCGTGAGCTGCGCGACGAAGTCGCCGCGGTGGTCGGCCAGGAAGGTCGGACTGCGGGCGGTGGAAGAGGGCGTGAAGGCCGAGGAGTTCAGGCCGCTGCCCGAGGGCAGCGTGAGGAACGACCACGCATAGGTGAGCGCGAGCGGGGTCTCCAGGTCGGTCGAGAGCGAGCCGTTGAGCTGGACGGCGGTGCCCTGCCTGGCCGAGAGCTGATCGGGCCCGGCGTTGGCCGTGGGGGCCGAATTGGTCACGCTGATCACGACCTCGTCGGCGGGGCTGTCGGCCAACCCGTCCGAGACGATCAGTTCGATGTGGTAGATGCCCGACCGATCGGGCGTGAAGTAAGGCCGCGCCGAGGAGGTGGAGTCGTTCGGCTGGAAGGCCGTGTTGGTGAGAGTGCTGCCGGTCACGGGCGGCACCGAGACGAAACGCCAGCGATAGACCAGCGGGTTTCCGTCGGGATCGGTCGAGTTCAGGCCGCTCAGCCGGTACGGATTGCGCACCGGAGCCGAGGCGTCGGGGCCGGCGTTGGCCACCGGGGGCAGGTTGCCCACGACCATGTTCATCGTGTCGCGCGTGCTGGTCTCGATACCGTCGGTGACGACCAACCCCATCACGTAGGTGCCCGCCGTGCGCGGCGTGAAGAACGGCCGGCCCGCGCTCGTGGTGCCGTTGGGCTGGAAGCGCCCCGAGGTGACCGGGTCGCCCGCCGGGCTGCTCACGCACGTCCAGGAGTAAATCAGCACATCCTCGGCGTTCACGTCCAGGCTGCCCCGTCCGTCGAGCTGCACCGTTTGCCCGTAGCGCGCGTTCTGGTCGGGGCCGGCGTCGGCCGCGGGCGGCGAGTTGACGACCGTGATATCGACGACGGCGGTCGTGGAGTTGAGGAAGCCGTCGCTCACGATGAGGCCGAGCTGGAAGGGGCCCTTGCGGTCGGGGGTGAACGAAGGCGTCTTCGTGTTCCTGCCGGAGAGGTTTCCGTTGGTGATCGCGCTCGACGGCGGGACCTTGATGAAGAACCAGTTGAAGGTGAGCAGGTCGACGTTCGACGTCTCGTCGTCGTGGCTGCCGCTGCCGTCGAGGATGACCTGCTCCAGGGCGTGGACCGCGGCCGTGGCCGGCGGCGTCGAGCGCACGGCGACCGCGACGGGCGCCGTGTTGACCACGATGACGCGGACGGTGGCTCCCGGTGAGTTGATCGAACCGTCGTTCACGACGACTCGCATGATGTAGATGCCCGCGCGGTCCGGGATGAAGGTCGTGCGGTAGGCCGAGGCCGAGTTGTTCACCGAGAACCGGGTGTCGTTGATGCCGCTGCCGGGCGGGATGCCCAGCACGCTCCACCGGTAGGTGAGCGCGTCGTTGGAGTCGGCGTCCGCGCCCGTCGCCTGGAGCACGACGGTGTTCCCGATCTTGGTGGTGATTGGCGAGGCCGCCGCCGCCGTGGGCGGCGCATTCCCGACGTTGATCTGGGTCGACGAGAGCGTGCTGTTCACGAAGCCGTCATTCACCATCAGCGTGATCACGTAGACGCCCTCGCGGTCGGGCGTGAACGTGGCGATCGACGCCTGCGGCGTGCTGTTGGGCTTGATGCTCGCGGTGTTGAGCAGACTGCCCGACGGCACGGTGCCCATCGTCCAGTTGTAGGTGAGCGTCTGGCCCTCCGGATCGCTCGAGGCGGAGCCGTCGAGAGTGACCACCTGGACGGGGGGCGACTGGAAGAGCGTGAAGCCGGTCTGCGCCTGCCCGGCGTTGGCCCGGGGCGCCTGGTTGGTGACGGAGACGATGGTCTCGGCCGCATTGATGCTGCTGGCCATGCCGTCGTTGACGACCAGCGAGAAGCGGTAGTCGCCCGGGATGTCCGGCGTGAACTTGGGCTTGGCGACGTTCCGATCGGGCCTGAGGCTGACGTCGGAGATGCCGCTGCCGGGGGGCTTCACCGTGAGCGTCCAGCGGTACGAGAGCGGATCGGTGTTGATGTCCGAGCCCGAGCCGTTGAGCGTGACCTCGACGCCCTGCGCGACGTTCTGGTTGGCGCCGGCGTTGGCCGTCGGGACGTTGTTGGCGGCGTCATGAACGACGACGTTGAGCTGATCCTCCACCGACATGCGCGCGGTGTCGGTGCCGGTCACCGAGTCGTTGACCAGCAGGCCGACCTGGAAGGTGCCCGGCTTGTCCGGCGTGAAGGTGAACGTTTGCGTGAGCGACTGGGTCCGCCGGCCGAGAGTGACCGTGCTGCCGGTCGGCACCGCCAGGATGTCCCAGATGTAGAACAGCGTGCTGCCCTCGAAGTCGCGGCTGACCGGCCCATTCGACGGAGCGCCGTCGAGCGTGACCACCTGGTTGGTCACGCCGCCGCGGTTCGTGCCCGCCTCGGCGACCGGCAGAAAGTCGTCCCGGACCTCGACCGAGGCGAAGGCGAAGGGCGAGCTGTCGAGGCCGTCATTCACCATCAGCGCGAAGCTGTAGATTCCCTCGGCGTCGGGCGTCAGGTTCGAGTCGACCGCCGCCGCGCTGCCGTTGGCGGTGATGTCGGCGCTCGTGTTCCCGCTGCCCGCCGGCACCCCCCTGAGCTGCCAGGTATAGATGAGCGTGTCCTGGTCGGCGTCCTTCGACTTCGCACCGCTCAGCACGATCGCGTTGGTGCCGCGATGGGCCTTGCCGGCCTTGAACGGGTCGGCGTCGGGATTACACTCGGCAAACGCCGAGGGAACGTGGTTGAACGAGGCCGAGGCGACCACGCTCGACGGCGACGAGCTGAGGCTGCCGTCCGAGACGGTCAGGTTCAGCACGTAACGGCCGCCCAGGTCCGGAATGAACGACGGCGTTACGGCCGTCGCCCCGGGGATGAGCGAGGTGTTGGCGACGGAGCTGCCCGCCGGGATCGTGGTGAAGCTCCAGGCATAGGTGAGCGGGTCGCCGTCCGGGTCGTAGGAACCCCGGCCGTCCAGCATCAGCGACTGGGCCCGGCGGGAACGCCGCGGCGGACCGGCGTTGGCCACGGGGGCCGTGTTGCCTCCCCGCGCCAGCACCTCGACCTGGTCGGTGGAGGTGAGCTGAGAGTCGCTCACCGAGAGCTTGATGATGTAGATGCCAGGCAGGTCGGGCGTGAACCGCGGGTCGGCCGTGGTCGCACCGGCCAGCGACGACAGGTCGACGTTCGAGCCCAGCGGCACCGACTGGAACGTCCAGGCAAAGGTGATCGCGTCGCCGTCCGGGTCGGACGAACCGCGGCCGTCCAGCGTCACCAGGTTGGAGGGCAGAGTCGATTGATCCGGGCCGGCGTTGGCGATCGGCCCCTGGTTGGGAGCCACCTGGAGTTGCATGCTGTCCAGCGTCGAGGTCGTGCCGTCGGTCGCCTGCATCGTGAAGCGGTAGGCGCCGTTGACGTCGGGCCGGAAGGTGAAGCTCGCCCGGCCTGGATTGTCGAACCGCAAGACCGAGGCGCTCGGCCGGCGATCGAGGATCCAGCTGAAGAAGAGCAGGTCGTGCGAATCGGGATCGTTCCCGGTGCCCGCGATGGTCGAGAGGATGCCGGTGCGGCCGTTGTTGATGTCGGCCCCCGCGTTCCCGGTGGGCGGCTGGTTCAGGTCGTTTCGCGCATAGTCGTTCACGACCCAGCTCGCCAGCCGGTTGACGTAGTCGCGCGTCAGCGTCACCGCGCCGGCCACCCCGTCGCTCGGGTGCTTGCGCGCGGCGGCCAGGTCGACCCGCAGCCGCGTCAACAGCCGGCTCGACGCACTGCAGGCGGCGGTGTTGAACGTGCGCCTGCCGCGCCTCGAGGAGGGCAACCGGCGGCGCCGGGAGATCGCCTGCCGGTACCACGGCTTCCTTACCGGGGTCACGGGGGTCGAGCTGCCG
>CAZSVK010000080.1:2820-7445 GCA_964610245.1 uncultured bacterium | reverse complement strand
CGGCCCGTTGATGTGGCAGCGCTGGTTGCAGCCGGTGCCCCCGGGCGGGTTGCTGAAGAGGATGCTGATGTCGCTGCGGTAGTTCTGGGCCCTGTAGAACCGGGCCCGATCGTTCACGATCCAGTCCCGCAGGCGGTCGACCAGGACGTTGTCGACCACCACGCCGTTGTGCCGGGGTGAGGTGGGGTTTGCGTCCAGGTCCTGCTGCAACCTCGCGACGAGCTTGCTGCTCCGCAGGCCCGGCAGGATGTTGGGCGTCGAATCGAGGCCGTTGCCGTACAGCCCGTCGTAGTGCGTCGCGTCGTAGTTGCCCTGCAGACCGCCCAGCGCGCTGTGGCACTGGCCGCAGTTGTAGCCGCTCGGAGGCGGGCCGAGCAGGGCAGCCAGCGCCGGCGGCGCCGTCGTGATCGGCGTCTGATCGGTGTACAGGCTCTGCCGGAATTGACGCGCGTTGTCGAAGACGATCCAGCGGCGCAGCGAGTCGAGCAGATCCTGGGGCGGCACGATCGCCTGACTGGCGAACGCGCCGGACAGCGGATGCCGGCCGGTCGTTCTCAAGTCGGAGACGAGCTTGGTCAGCAGGAGGCTCTCGGCGTCCACTCCCGGCACCACGTTCGGGGTCGAGTCGGAGCCGTTGCGCAGAAGCTCCGCATAGCTGCCGACGTTGTAGTTGCCCTGGTTCCCGTTCGCTCCGCCATGACAGTCGAAGCAGGAACGATTGGTCGGACCGTTCAGCCGCAGCAGCAGCGGCCGGATGTGGTCCTCGTAGGTGAGGACCTGCGCGGGCAGCCTGCCGCACAGGCACAGAATGGCCAGGGTGAGCGTTGCGGCATGTGCGATTCGGTGCATACGAGAAAAGGACAACAGAGCAGGCCTCCGGACGGAGCCCACTCTTCTGTTAATACCACTGTGGCGCCCTGGCAAGTTGCATGCCGGGAGTACGGCGGTGACCTGCGTCACGGCTGCAGCTCCAGGAAGATCCACGGGCATGCCGAGAGGTGCCGGGGGCGGAGCCCGGCAGGGCACTTGATCTCGATCTCGAACCGGTTGACGCCGCTCCTCAACGCCGAGGGCGCGAATCTCGCCACCGCCACTCGAAACCGCCTCTCCTCGGCGACCTCCAGGCCGTCGTAGATCTTCCGGGTCGTCCGGATCTGGATGCGAAGTCGACCCCCGAGCCGGATCACGAAGTAAGACGGCGGCTCGAGATTGCCCACGGAGATCCAGGCCCTTGCCGTTCTTGCGGTCGAGAGCGGGCCGGGCGCCAGTTCGAACTCGCCTGTCAGCAGGCTCCTCGGAAGCAAGCCCGACACCGCCTGGTAGAAGTGCACGCTCGGAACGTCGAGCCCCTCTATTGCGAAGGCAGCGCGGTCGTCCGGGAGGCTCGACACCGCCACGACCGAGGTCCGTCCGGCTGTCGGCGGCACGGCGGCCGCGGCCAGCAGCCTCTGCCGGCTCGGACCGAACTCTCCCCGCGGCAGGAAGGTGACCTCGAGGAACTGTGCCATCGCGGCGGCGGTGTCGAAGAGCGGGGCCTCCCTGGCATCGGCCAGGGCGGTGTCGACGTTGGCGAGCGGTTCCAGGGCGTCGAGGACGGCGAACTGGCGATCGAGCGGCATCAGGCCTGGCTTCAGCGCGGCCTCGATCGCTGGGCGCAGGAGTTTCCAATCCCCCGCGAAGGCTCTCCAGCCGGGGAGGGCCGCGACGGCTCGAGCCATCCCCGCGGCGCTCGGCCGGCCGGCCAGGTAGTGTTGCAGCAGCGGAGCGACCTGCAGGCCCCGGGCCGCGGTGAGCAGCATCGCGCAGGCGGCGAGCGGGCTGGCGACCTTCCAGCTCCGGGTGACGGCCGGCGGCCCCTCCACCGGCTGGAGCGACGCCGACACCTGCCGCAGCCCGGGCGAGGTTTCGCGCACCTGCAGCTCGTGCCGGGTCGTCAGGGGCGCCGCCGGCGAGGCCCGCGCCGGCACGTTCGTCGACCACTCGAGCTTCACCGTTCCAGCGTCGGGGTAGGTGGTGCGCACGTCGAGGAAGTCGAGCCTGTCGGGGGTCGAGAAGGCGGTTGCCGGACCCTCAACCTCTCCGGGAAGCAGCAGCCGTGCCTCGTGCGAGGTCCCGGGCCTCAATCCCGTCACGAGCCACTTGCCTCCGCCGTCGAGCGCCTTCGCTTCCACCCTGCGCCACAGGCTCCCGGCGGCCCGCACCTCGACCCCGGCCGTCTCGGCCGCGCGCCCGGCCGGCAGCTCCAGCAGGGCCGCGGTCACGCCGGGCAGCACGCGCACGGCAAAGCCCTGGTCGACTGCCCGCGGCGCCGCCTCCCGCGCGACGCGCCAGCTGAGGGAGCCCCAGGCCGCGCCGATCGCCGCCAGCACCAGCAATGCGCCGGCGGCAGCCCACAGCGCGAGCTTCCACCGGCCCGCGGGCGCCCGGGCGGTCGCCAGCACGACCGCCTCCGCGCCCCGGCTCCGGGCCGGGTTGACCAACCGCGTCACGCCGCGAGGGCCGGCCTGCGAGCGTCCGAGGGCCGAGTTCTCCCGGGTGTTCGTCGAGAGGACACCCGAAGCGCCTCGTTTGCGCCGGTCGAGGGTGAAACCGGTCTGGCCCGCCAGGTCGAGCGTCTCGGCCAGCTGCCTGGCCCGCGAGGCCAGCACCGCGGCGGAGGGGAGGCGCTTCGCAGGGTCCTTGGCCAGGCCAGAGCGGAGTATGGCGTTCAGCTCGTCCGCCCATCGTTCCTGCGGCAGGGGCGGCAGTGCGGAGTCGCCGTGCAGATGGCCGTCGAGGGTGCCGGCGATCGAGCCGCCGAAGGGCGGCGCTCCGGCGATCATCTCGTAGAGCACGGTGGCTGCCGCGTAGAGGTCGGAGGCGGCGGTGGCCTTGGCCCCCGTGATGATCTCGGGAGCGACGTAGGAGGGCGTGCCCAGGAAGGTGCCCGCGGTGGTCTTGAAGGAACGGGCCTGACCGCCGATGGCCATCCCGAAATCGGTCAGCTTCGGCTCGGCGTTACCTGCCAGAAGGATGTTCCCCGGCTTGATGTCGCGATGGATGACCCCCAGTTCGTGGGCGTGGTGAAGGCCGTCGCAGAGCCCGGCCGCGATGGTCAGGGCGCGGCCGAGCGCCAGCGGACCCCGGGCGATGACCCGGCTGAGCGAGGGGCCGTCGACCAGCTCGAAGACGATGTAGGGCACGCCCAGCGACTGGCCGCACTCGTAGATGGTCACCAGGTTGGGGTGCCGCATCCGCGCCTGCACCTGGCCTTCGAGTTCGAACCGCGCGAAGACCTCGTCCCCCAGTCCGGCCTGGTCGGCCAGGAACTTGATGGCCACCGGGCGGTCCAGGTCGAGCTGGCGGGCGCGGAAGACCTGTCCGAACCCGCCGCTGCCCAGGACCGTCTCGAGGGCGTACTTGGCCAGGAAGGCCGGTGACAGTGCGGGCTTCGTCTCGCTCGCCATCTCGGCCATCTCTCGACTCAGCGCATGTGGAAGTACCAGGCGGCGCTCGCCGCGAGCGCCAGGACCACGGCCAATCCGCCGAACAGCTTGCCCCAGGAGAAACGCCGGCGTGCAGGCTCCGACCTGGTGGCGGCGCGGACGATGCGCGAGCCGGACGAGAGCGCCGTCGAGGGCGACATCCTGCCGGGGTTGAAACCGGGAGGGGGGACGGCAACTCGGCTGGTGGAGATGTCCTCCAGCTTGCGGATGGCCTTCGTCACCGCCGCGCCGAAGTCGCGGGCGCTCTGGTAGCGATCCATGTGGCTCTTGGCGATGGCCTTGCCGACCAGGTCGTCCAGGAGCGTCGGAACCTTGCCGTTGGCGCGGCTGACCGGCAGCGGGATGTCGTGGATCTGCTTGTCCAGGATCTCCAGGATGTCGTTGCCCTTGTAGAGCAGTCTGCCCGCCAGCAGTTCCCAGAGCATGATGCCGGTCGAGTAGATGTCGGTGAGGTGATTGACCGGCTTGCCTTGCGCCTGCTCGGGCGACATGTACGATGGCGTGCCCAGGATGGCGCCGCCGAAGGTCTGGCGCGGGCTGGGGGCCGCGTGGACGGTCTTGCGTGCGGCGCGCGAGCCGGGGGCCGCGGGAGGGGGCGGCATCTGGTGCAGTCCCGACGAGACCAGCGTCGAGTGGCTGTCGTTGAGGCTCGGGTCGTCGATGGCCGGGGCGTCCGGGCAGTCGTCTTCGTCGAGCAATCCCATGCCGTAGGACTTGGCCAGGCCGAAGTCGGCGATCTTCACGTAGCCGTACTTGGTGAGGAGCACGTTCTCGGGCTTGATATCCCGGTGGATGATCCCGCGGCTGTGCGCGTACTCGAGCCCCTTGAGCACCTGCTCGACGATCTCCAGCGACTGCTTGATCGGCAGGCCCAGGCTACGTTCCAGCTCTTCCTTGAGGCTGACCCCGTCGATCATCTCGAACACCATGTAGTGGTGGGCGCCCTCGTGGCCCACGTCGATGAGCTTGACGATGTGTCGGTGATCCATCCTGGCCAGGAACTCGCCCTCCCGGATGAACCGCTTGGTCAAGTCGGGGCTGCCCTCGAAGAGCAGGCTCTTGACCGCCACGCGCTGGCCCGTGGCAATCTGCACCGCCTTGTGGACCACCCCCATCCCGCCCTCGCCGAGCTTCTTGTAC
>CAZSVK010000080.1:0-2810 GCA_964610245.1 uncultured bacterium | reverse complement strand
TCTCCATGTCGACGTCGTCCGGGTACTGGTCGAGGAGCTCGGGGCTCTCCTCCAGATCGGGCAGCTTCTGATCGCCACCGGAGACGACCTGCAGGAACTTGATCTCGCGTTCGTTCTCGGAGCCCAGCACGAACGACTTCAGCAGCGCCTTGCAGCTCGCGCAGGCGCGCACCTGGCCGAGGCTGGTGGCCTCCACCTGCTGGGGCGCGCTGCAGACCGGACACGCGGCGGGCTTCACATCATGATCATAACAGACGGCCCGAGGCGTGAGACCTGGGGTTCGAGGCTCGTGGCTCGAGGAAACGCCCGAAGATCCCCGTGCAGGCGCGGGCGCCTCTCCGGATGGGCCGCCCCAGGCTCAGTCTCCGTCTTTCGGCTCGAGCAGCTTCGCGGCCGCTTCCAACATCCGGTCGCGGATCTCGGGCAGAGGGCCCGGATAGTTGCAGCCCGCGGCGTTGCGATGCCCCCCGCCGCCGAAGATCCGGGCGACCCCGCCGACGTCCAGGTCGCCGACCGACCGCAGTTCGACGAGCGTCTGCTTCTCGGAGCGTTCCTCGAACGTCATGCCGATGCTCACTCCGCGGATCGTGGTGAGTTTGCCGACGAGCGATGAGACGTCGCTCTCCAGGGCCCCGGAGCGGGCCAGCAGTTCGCGGGTCACGTCGATCCAGGCAAGGCGGTTGCCGCACCGTCGCTGGATGGCGGTGAAGGCGTGTCCCTGCAGGCTGATGCTCTCGAAGCTGCGCTCCTCGTAGATGCGCCGGTAGAGTTCGGCGTGCGGGGCCCCGCGGGCCACCAGGAGCGCTGCCAGGCGGAAGGTCTCGGCGGTGGTGTTGGAGAAGCGAAAGTAGCCGGTGTCGGTCATGAGGCCGGTGAAGATGGCGGTCGCCAGGTCCCGGTCCAGCTCCATCCCCAGCTCCTCGGCGATCCGGTAGACCAGATAGGCGCTTGCTGGGGCCGCCACGTCGACGCAGTTGACCTCGCCGTACATCTCGTTGCCGGGGTGGTGGTCGATGTTGACCACGATGCGGGCCGGCCGCTCGGCTCGCCAGTCGAAGCCGGTGCGATCGATCGTGGGGGTGTCGACGACGACGCAGACGTCGGCGCTCGGCCCGTAGTGCTCCGCGATCTCGACGCGCTCGATCCCGGGCAGGAACGCGAAGTCGGACGGCATGGGGCCTCGGTTGACGGCCCGGAACGGCTTTCCGAGCCGCTCGAGCAGGAGCATCAGGGCGCTCACCGCCCCCAAATTGTCGCCGTCGGGCCTCAGGTGGCTGGTCACGAGGAAGTCTCGCCCCTCCCTGATGGCGGCGGCAGCCTCGCGGATCGACCGGGCGGTCGCGGCGCTGTCCGCGGCGGACGTGAGGCGCCGGGCGGGGCCGGGCGTGTCGGCTCGGCGTCGTCTCATCGGGCGCCCCCCAGGCGGCGGGCCAGCCGCTGGTTGATCTCGCGGTTGGCCTCGGTCAGCCGGGCCGGCGCGTTGCCGCCTTCCTGCAGGGCGCGCGTCATGGCCTGCATCAGGATCTTGCGGCAGTCGACCCACTCGGGGAAGCGCGGTTCGTAGCTGGCATACTCCATCTGACTGATTGGTACGGCGGCGGTGGGGTCGAGGGCGACCCAATCCTTCCAGACTTTCGAGGAGAGCGCGCTGCGACGGACGGGGATGTAGTTGGTCTTGATCGCCCAGTACGTGGTGTTGACGGTGTTGCTGAAGAACTTCAGGAACTCCCAGGCTGCCTGGCGCTGCCGTTCGCTGGCCTTGCGGAAGATGCCCACGTTGGTGCCCGCCAGGATGGCGGCCTTGCGGCGGCCCTGGGGGATGGGCGCCATGCCCATGTCGAAGCGGATGAGCGGCTTCATGAAGCTCTTGGAGACCGAGGAAGTCAGCAGCATCGCGACGGTGCCCGCGACGAACTCGTTCTGGGGCTCGAACTCGGTGGAGCGCAGGGCGAAAGCTCCCGGGTTCTTGGTCGCGTCGATCCAGTACTGGAGCGCCTCGACCGCCGGGGCCTCGTCGAGGTGGGCCGAGCGTCCGTCCTCGCTCACGAAGGAGCCGCCGTTCTGAAGGACCTGGCAGAGGTAGAGCCACGGATCGACGGCGAACATCCAGCCCCACACGTCGGGGCGCCCGTCGCCGTCGCGATCGCGCACGAGCTTGCGCCCGTATTCGGCGAACTGCGCCCAGGTTGCGGGCGGCTTCTCGGGATCCAGCCCGGCGGCGCGG
Organism: uncultured bacterium; assembly: GCA_964610245.1. Taxonomy (GTDB): domain Bacteria; phylum Muiribacteriota; class UBA6191; order JACPRK01; family JACPRK01; genus CAZSVK01. The sequence continues at coordinate 586 of CAZSVK010000080.1, read as the reverse complement.
AAGAGATCCTTGTTGTAGTAGAGGACCGGGAAGCTCTTGTTGAAGGGGATGGCCAGGAACTCGCCGTCGAAGGTCCCGTCGGCGAGCAGCACCGGGAACAGGTCGTCGCGGGCGAAGTCGGGCTCCAGCAGGTGCGGGCCGAGGTCGGCGATCGCCTCCTGGCCGCGATCGCGGTTGAGGTAGGCGGTCCAGGCCTCGTACATCTGCGCCATCACGGGCGGAGAGCCGGCCACCACCGAGGTCCGGATCTTCTGCTGGAGCAGATCGTAGCCGCCCTGGTAGACAGGTTCGATCGGCGTCTGCGGGTGCGACGCGTTGAACTCGTCGACAATCTTGCGCATCGACTTGCCCAGGTCTCCGGCCATCGAGTGCCAGAAGAGCACCGGTTCCGGCTCGGGCGCCGCGGGCGCGGACGCCGATTCGCCCCCGCACCCACCCAACCCGGCCAGGACCGACAGGAGCAGCACGACGACCCGGAGAACGGAACTGCGACTGGACACGGACGGCCTCCTGAGGACCCGGTCTCGAAAAAAGCCGGTGCTCGTAACACGAGCCGGCCGGCCGGACAATCTTTGCAGATCGAGGG
>CAZSVK010000079.1:0-17018 GCA_964610245.1 uncultured bacterium | reverse complement strand
AGAGGACCGCCCAGATCGGCGCGGGGATCCAGGTCGCCATCGCCAGTTGCTGCGCGTCGGTCATCGCCGGCCTGCCGCTGACGCCCACGAGCAGCCCGGTGGGCATCAGGAGCGTGCGGATATCCATTAGGGCCATGCCGGCCGTCAGCACGCCGAGCGTCTGGGCGAGGAAGAACTCGAGCTGAACGCCGGCGTTGCGTCCGATGGCGAAGAGGGCCGCGCCGGCCAGGAGCCCGTAGGCCAGCGTGAAGAGGTCTCTCCCGTAGAGCATCGTCAAGAGCACCATCATCACGCCCAGACCCTCGAGCACCAGATGGCTCACGCGCCGGTTGGCCGAGAGCAGGAGAATCAGGCAGCCGAAGAAGACGCTGCCCAGATACCCTCCGCTGGCGATCAGGAACCCCCAGCCGCCGGAGTGGACCACTTCACCGGCCCCGTTGGAGCCGATCTTGAGGTAGAGCACGTGGCCGCCCGTGAACATCGTGGCGAGCGCGTGGCCCGCCTCGTGACAGAACGTGGCGAACAGCCGCACCGGGTAGAGGAGCGCGCTATCCCACAGAAACCACGAGACCGCCACGGCAACCAGGAGGCCACCGAGATTGCGCTTGTCCAGTTGATTCATGAGGCTTCGCTCCTGTATGAGGCCCGAGACTCGAGGCTCGCGGCTGTGCGCCGAGCACAACAAACTTACCACGAGTTGCGGTCTCAAGTCTGACGCCTCGCGCCTCACGCCTACTTCGGCTTGCGCGTCACCTTCGGGGGCGGGGCCGGCCGGAGCAGCAGCGAGGCGGGGCGCAGGGCGGCGTCGCCGAACCGGCTCCGGAGCCTATCCGAGGCGCGATCGATGCGTGCCGCCCGGGCCTCGTCCTCCGGTGGGCCGAAGAGCGTGCCCTGGGCCGCCTCCTCCTCCCCGATCAGGTCGAAAGCGGCGATCCCGAGCAGGCGAACCGGCAGTCTGGGTCGCGAGGCCTCGAACAGCTCGAGCGCGACCCGGAAGATCAGGCGGTCGGTGTCGGCTGGCCTGGCCAGCTTGCGGCTGCGCGTGAAGGTGGTGAAGTCCTCGGTGCGGACCTTCAAACGCACCCCGGCGCCCCGGAATCCGTGCCGCCGCAACCCCCAGCCCACCTCGCCTGCCAGACCCAGTAACTGGATCCGCAGCTCCTCGGGGTCGCTCAGATCGTGCTCGAAGGTGCGCTCCGAGCCGAGCTGCTGCGCGACCCGCACCGGCTCGACCCGGCGGTCGTCCTCTCCGCGCGCCAGCGCGTGCATGTGGGCCGCGGCGGCCGGGCCGACTCGCCTGGTGAGCCAGTCGAGCGGGGCGGCCGCCAGCTCGCCCACCGTGCGGATGCCCATCGATTCGAGGAGCTGCGCGGTGCGCTTGCCGACCCCGAACACCTTGGTCACCGGCAGCGGTTCCAGGACCTCACGCTCGTGGCCCGGCTCGATCACCGTCAGGCCGTCAGGCTTGCCCAGATCGGTCGCCAGCTTCGCCAGGAACTTGTTGGGCGCCACCCCGGCCGAGCAGCGCAAGGCCGTGTTCTCGAGGACGTCGGCCCGGATGCGCCGCGCGATCTCGACGGGCGGTCCGAAGAGCAGCTCGCAGCCGGCCACGTCCAGGAACGCCTCGTCGATGGAGAGCGGCTCCACCAGAGGGCTGTAGTGGCCGAGGATCTCCATCACCTGGCGCGAGGCGGCGACGTAGAGGTCCATCCGCACGGGCAGGAAGACGCCCTGGGGACATCGGCGGTAGGCCTCGCTGATGGGCATTGCCGAGTGCACCCCGAACGCCCGCGCCTCGTACGAGCAGGTCGCCACGACGCCGCGCCCTCCCGGAACGGCGCCCACGATCACCGGCTTGCCGTGCAGCTCAGGCCGCTCGCGCTGCTCGACCGCGGCGAAGAACGCATCCATGTCGACGTGGACGATCACCGGAACTCCTGCGCCTCCGGGGCCCGCAGCCCTCTCCGGAGTCTAGCGCGGCCGGCGGCCAGGCGACTCGAGGAACTCGAGCACTCGCTCCACGATGCGCTCGGAGGCGTGGCCGTCGCCGTACGGGTTCACCGCTCGGGCCATCGCCTGGTAGGCCGCCGGGTCGGTCAGCAACCGGCTGGCCTCCGACACGATCCGTTCGGGGTCGGTGCCGACCAGTCGAACCGTGCCCGCTTCGACCGCTTCCGGCCGCTCGGTGTTGTCCCGCATCACAAGCACCGGCTTCCCGAGCGACGGCGCCTCTTCCTGGATGCCGCCCGAATCGGTCAGCACCAGCGTGCTGCGGCTCATGAGCTGCACGAACGGCTCGTACTCGAGCGGCTCGACCAGCAGCACTCGGGGCACGTTGCCCAGCAACTCGCGGGCGGGCCCGAGGATGTTCGGGTTCATGTGCACCGGATAGACGATCTGGAGATCCTCGAACGCCGCCGCGAGGCGCGCGAGGCCGAGGCAGACGTTGCGGAAGGGCTGGCCGAAGCTCTCGCGCCGGTGCGCCGTGACGAGCACCAGCCGCCGCGCGGGATCGAGGTTCGAGAGGGCCGGATGGTCGAAGCGGTAATCCGGCCGGACGGTGGCGAGCAGGGCGTCGATCACCGTGTTGCCGGTGACGAAGATCGAGCCGGCCGGCACGCCTTCCTCGGCGAGGTGGCGCCGCGCCGTCTCGGTGGGGGCGAAGTGAAGGTCGGCCAGCGCCGTCGCCAGCTTGCGGTTCATCTCCTCGGGGAAGGGCGAGAACTTGTCGTGGGTGCGCAGCCCGGCCTCCACGTGGCCGACGGCGGCGCGCGAGTAGAAGGCCGCCAGCGCGCCGACGAACACGCTCGTGGTGTCGCCCTGGACCAGCAGCAGGTCGGGCCGCTCCTGCTCGAGGATTCCCTTCAGCCCCGTCAGCACGCGGGCGGTGACGTCGAAGAGATCCTGCCCGGGGCGCATCACGTCAAGGTCGTGGTCGGGACGAAGGTGGAAGAGCGCCAGCACCTGGTCGAGCATCTGCCGGTGCTGGGCCGTGACGACGACTCGGGTCTCGAGCCGCCCCGAGCGCCTGGCCAGCTCGCGGATCACCGGTGCGAGCTTGATCGCCTCGGGCCTGGTCCCGAAGAGGACCATCACGCGCGGACGCCCGCGGGCGGTCGAGGCACTCATCGCTGGCTCTCCATCACGGCCTTGACCGCGTCGAGGACCCGCTCAGGCTCCAGGAGTTCCTGACAGTACGGTTGCCGCTCGCAGCGCGGCAGGTAGCAGCAGAGGCAGTCCATCTCCGGCGCGAGCTTCACACCGCGGCCGTAGGTCTCGATCTCGGCCTTCGAGGTCGGGCCGAAGAGGATCGCCGACGGGCATCCGGTCGCGAGCGCCAGATGCATCGCCAGGGTATCGCCGGTGACCAGCGCCGAGGCCGCGGCCAGCATCGCGGCGAAGCGCCGGACGGGATGAACGCCGGGAAAGAAGGTGCCCGCCGGGCAGGCTCCGAGCAGCTCCCGTATGAAGGGAACCTCGGCCTCGCCTCCGAAGAGCGCTGTTCGCAGACCGAGCCGCTCCCGCGCGAGGTGGACGAACCGCACGATGTGGGGCGCGGTCCATCGCTTGAACTCCCAGCGGCCGCCGCCACCGGCGTTGAGAGCCAGGAACGGCTCGCCCGACGCCAGGCCGGCTGTCTCGAGCGCCAGGCGCCCCTCGGCCAGCTCGCCGGGCTCGAGTCGCAGCACGTAGTCGCCGGGCGGGCCGGACAGGCCGAGGCACTCCATCATCAGGTGCTGGTAGGTGCGGGTGTTGGCGGCCTTGAGATCGTCCCAGAGACCCATCTGCCACCAGGCGTGCGCGCGCTCGTCGGCCGGGGCGACCGCGGCCCCCTGCAGCAGGAAGCCGGCGGCGCGGGGCTTGCGGCCCGCGGCGGCCGAAGCGGCGAGGGCGAGCGAGGCGAGGCGGGCGGCGTCGCGGGCGGCGTCGAGGCAGATGACGAGATCGAACGGCTCGCCCAGCGCGTGGAGCAACCCCTCGTGGCCGTAGGGGACGGCTCGCTGAACGTAAGGGTTACCTCGCAGGAGCGGGAGCGACTCGGGCCGGGTGAGCCAGGTGAGGTGGGGAGCGGCGCCGCCGGCCTCGCTGGCCAGGGCTCGGGCGAGCGGCTCGAGGATGCAGGTGGTGCGCAGCACGTCGCCCATCGCATCGAGCTTGACGAGCAGGACGCGGCGGCCCGACAGCTCGTGGAGACCGCACCGATCGCAGGTGACGCCGGTACGCTTGTGGGGCCCGCAGGGCCGGTCGCCGAGGTAGTGGCGGCAATCGGGGCGGACGCGTCTCACGGGAGAGTGGCTCCGTCGTGCTCCTCGATGGCGCGGCGGATCTCGTCGCGGCTGACGGTGGCCGTGCCGAAGACGCCGACGACCACACTGGCCGCGAAGTTGGCCAGGTAGGCCGCCTCTTCGAGCGGCAGGCGGCTGGCGAGCGCCAGGCCCATCACGCTCGAGACGGTGTCGCCGGCGCCGGTGACGTCGAACACGTCGCGCGCCATCGTGGGGATGTGGAGGACCTCGCCGTCGCGGCGGAAGAGCGACATGCCCTGGGCGCCCCGGGTGATGAGGATCGCTTCGAGGTCGAGTTCCGAGCGCAACTTGTGGCCGGCCTCCAGGAGCGTGCGCTCGTCCTTGATCTTGAAGCCGGCGCCCAGGCTGGCCTCGGCGGTGTTCGGCGTGATGAGGCTGAACTGCCGGTAGTGCTGGAAGTGGATGTCCTTCGGGTCGACGATCACGGGCAGGGCGCGCCGGGCGCGCAGGCCGCGCAGGTAGTCGAGCAACGCCGGCGTTATCGTGCCCTTGCCGTAGTCGCTGACGATGATGCCGTCGAGCCGGTCGGCGAGGCCTTCGACGTGGTCGATGATGCGGTCGAGCAGCGCCGGCGGGGCCTCGTGGCGCTTCTCGTAGTCGAGCCGGACGATCTGCTGGCGGTGGCCGATGACGCGCGTCTTGACGGTCGTGGGCCGGGTGGAGTCGGCCAGGATGCCGGCCGGGTCGAGCCCGCGCTCGGCCAGGAGGGCGAGCAGCCTCTCCCGCTCCGAATCCTCCCCGCTCAGGCCGCACAACATCACCTCGGCGTTTAGGGCATGGAGATTGCCGGCGACGTTGGCCGAGCCGCCGAGGATGTACTTCTCGCTCGCGACGTCGAGCACCGGCACCGGCGCCTCCGGGCTGAGCCGGTCGACGTTCCCGAAGATGTACTTGTCGAGGATGACGTCGCCCACCACCAGCATGCGGGGGCGCGCGATGCGGCCGAGCTGTTCGACCAGGTGCTTGCGGTTCATGGGTTGGTCTCCAGCAGGGCCCCGGCGAGCAGCGGCACCAGGAGTTCGTGATGGCCGATGAGCTGGAGCGCTTCGCCACCGGGCCTCTCCAGGACGTTGACTCGAGGCCGGTAGTGGTCCGTCATGTCCAGGTTTGCCGCGGTGAACCCGGCGACCTCGTGCCCGAGATTGCGCACCAGCGACAGCGCCTTGAGAAAGACCTCCGGTAGCAGCACCGCCGAGCCCACGTTCAGGTAGACGCCTCCCCCGGTCAGGCCGGGCAGACCGCCGGCGAAGCTCTCGAAGTCGAGCCGCAGCAGCGCCCCGAGCTGCTGCCAGTCGCAGGCCGGATGGAGGTGCACCACGTCGGCCCCGAGCGCGGCGTGGATCGTCACCGGAACGCCCAGCTCGAACCCGCGGGCGAGCACCGAGTGGGCCCGGTGGGGCAGCGCCTGTTCGACCATCAGACGGCCCGCCGCCCCTCCCAGTCCCTCGGAGCCGCCGGCCGCCCCCAGCACCTGGCCCAGGAACAGGCCGGTCTCCTCGGCCGTGCCGAAGCTGCCGTCGGCGAGCGACTCGGCCACGTCCTCCGAGGTCTCGCCGCAGCAGGCCAGCTCGAAATCGTGGATGAGCCCCGCGCCGTTGAGCGCCAGGCGCGTGATGAAGCGCTGCTCCATCAGGCGGATGAGGTAGGGCGCCAGCCCGCACTTGAGCACGTGCGCGCCGAGGGCCCAGACGAGGGCGCGGCCGCCGGCCCGGCCGGCTCGCAGCGCGGCGACGAGCCGCTTGAGACGCTTGCCCGCCAAGATGTCCGGGAGCGAGTCGACGAACGCCGCCGTCGACCCGCCCGCCGCGGGTCGGCCGAACGCCTCGAGCTTGACGAGGTGCCGGCGACTGCGGAGCGAGACGGTCTTGAGCTTGCGGAAGTCCAGGTCCACGCCCGGCATGTTACGGCCTGGGCTCGGCCTGCTGCCAGGGGAATGTGGGCGGAGGAGAGGCGATAGGGAAGTCGAAAGACCCTATCGGGAGCGCTGCTCCCGAACCCTCGCCAGGAGCGAAGTTCGCCCCTACACCCCCCGATGACCGGAGAGAGTCTTGCCTGCGCTCGCAGCTCGGAGTCCTCGGGAGTGCCGATCGGGCCTCGCCTCGTCTTCTCATGTGCCGGGTCCAGGGCGGGGCTCCCGCCCTGGCAGGGCCTGGGGCAGAGCCCCAGCAGGGGTCCGGGGACAGCGTCCCCGGCGGAAGGGCTCGTCAGGCCCTCTTCACAGACTCGTGGCCACGCCCTCGAGCCTGTCGATGAACGCCTGCGCCGAGCGGCAACGAGCTTCCTTGCGGGCTGCCAGGGTCTGGAGCAGCAGCCCGACCAGCGGCGCCGGCGCCCCCAGTTCGAGCAGCCGCGCGCGCAGCCGCGTCTCGCAGCCCGGGTCGTGCAGCAGCACCAGCGAGCCGACCTGGCCGGGGAAGGCCAGCTCGCCGGTGAGCAGTTCGTAGCAGACGCAGCCCAGGCTGAAGAGGTCGGTGCGCTCGTCGAACGGGTCGCCGGTCGACTGCTCGGGCGACATGTAGCAGGGCGTTCCGAGGATGTAGTCGGGGTTGCGGGGGGTGCGCGTGATGTGGAGCGTCGTGCGCAGGATGTGGGCGGTGCCGAAGTCGAAGAGCTTGGCGACGCCGTCGCGGAAGCCGATGTTGCGCGGGTTCAGGTCGCGGTGGACGACGCCCGCGGCGTGGGCGGCGGCGAGGCCGCTGGCGATCTCGGCGAGGAGGGGCGCCGCCGTCTGCGCGGGGAACGGGCCGAGGCGCGTGAGCCGCTCGGATAGGACCTCGTCGAGCGCCTCCATGCTGTAGCAGAAATGGCTTTCCTCGGCGCTCTCATGGAAGAGGGTGATGACGTGGCGGGCGCCGGGGTGGTCGGAGCGGTTGATCTTCTTGATGGCGCGGATCTCTCGTCCGAACAGCTCGGCGAACCGCTCCATCTCGTCGGCGGTGCCGAAGTCGGTGCGGAGCTTCTTGATGATGTGCAGCTCTCCGCTGGTGCGATGGCGGCCCCGGAAGACCTCGGCCATCCCGCCCCCGCCCACCTTCTCGATCGACTCCGGCAGGTAGTTGTCGAAGACCGAGGCGTGCTCGGCCAGGAGTTCGTCGAGGGTGGCGCCGGAGGGAGAGCGGTGGCCCGGGGCGACCGTCTTGACGAGGAGGAGCAGCTCGCGAAGCAGGGCGGGCCTCTCGCGGCGCTCGCGCAGCTCCTCGTGGAGCGAGAAGACCTCCGCGACCAGCTCGGGGCCGGGGCGCACCAGACAGACGCCGCGGTAGTACTCGAAGGCCCGCGCGTACTGGCCGCCGGTGCGGTAGATGCGCGCCAGCTCGGCGAGGGTGTCCAGGCGGTCGCCGGGGGAGCGGGCGCGGACCTGGAAGTCTTCGAGGAGGGCGGCAGCCTCCTTCCAGGCGCCCGATTCGACCATCAGGCTGGCGGTGGCGAGGTGGCAGAAGGCGTCCGCGGGGTTCATCGACGCCTCGGCGCGGAAGAAGCGGGCGAGGGCCTGGCGGGCCGGCGCGTCGAGGGCCTCGCGGCGCTCGAAGGCGGTGGTTGCGACGGGCCGGGTGAGGGCGGCCAGGTTGCCCGCGCCGAGGAGGTGGAGCGCGAGGCGCATGGCGACGTCCGGCACGTGGCTGGCGGCGAGGAGGCGCCGGTAGAGGTCGAGGGCGGGAGGGGAGAGGTCTCCAGCGGAGGCCAGGTGGCGGGCCCTGGCCTCGAGGACGCGGAGGCGGTCGGCCTCGGGCAGGGGGACGGAGTTCGGGTGGGCGAGGACTGCCTCCAGGAGGTCCTGGTGGGGGGCGAGCTCGGTCAGGGAACGGACGGCGCCGGCGGCGGCCTGGAAGCTGGCCCGGTCGAGACGAAAGTGGGCGAGGTAAGCGGGCGCCCAGCGTTCCTCGAGCAGTCCGCGGCGGGCGAGCAGGGTCGAGAGGTTCACGATGGAACTCTCGGACCGGGGGTTGCCGTCATAGTCACGAGTGAATAGCTCCATCACATCTTCCGAGTATCTTTCCCTGTGCTGGAAGGCGATGGCGTCGACGCCTTTGCCCCTGTAGGTGAAGTAAACGCGGCCGAGAAGCTGGTTGACGGCGAGGTCGGTGCGGACCCGGCCGTAGAGGGCGCGGGCGAGCGCCTCGGCCTCGGGCGGCAGGCCGGGAGAGTCCAGGAGGGCGCGGGCCATCGCCAGGAGGGTGGGCCACGAGGCGAACTCCTCGCGCGCGTGCTCCAGGGCGAGGGCGAACGGGTCGAAGCCCAGGAGGTTCTTGACGCCGGCCCAGGAGCGCCCGAGGCCCTGGCCTTCGAGGATGGGGCTGAAGATCTCGAAGGGCGTCTCGAGGACGACGAGCGAGCGCCAATGGTGCAGGGGCGGCTCGCCGGGAGGCGCCACCCGCACCAGTTCGCGGTGGAGGTCCACGAGCTTCTGGAGGTAATCCTCCTCGGAGAGGCGCTCGCCGGCGTAGCGGCCCAGGCGCTCGCCGAAGTACCCCCAGCCGAAGAGCGCGGCGAGGGCCGAGAGCGTATGCCCGCCGGGGATGATGGAGGCGAGGAGCAGGCCGACCGAGCCGCCGAGCACCGAGCCGACGCCCCGGTGAAAATTCACGTAGGAGTTACGGTTGGTGAGCAGCTCGTCGATCGTCTCGAGGAGCACCGACGAGGCACCTCGCCGGTCGCCGGCCTCCGCCTTGCGGCGGGCCTCGTCCAGCCGCTCCTCGACGAAGCGCCCGACCGATTCGAGGGGCGTCGCCGGTGGGCTCATCCGTCGGCGACCGCCAGGGTCACGAGCGGCTGGCCCGGAAGGCACCAGCAGCGGTCGGGCATGGAGACGACCACGCCCGCCGCGGGCGAGCGCAGGACGAGCGGATGGCCGTCGAGCAGGCCCGAGAGTTCGCACAGTGGCGCTCCGGCCTTCACGCGCCGGCCGGGCCGCACGAGGAAGCGCACCAGGCCGGAGCGCTCGGCGCGCACCGCCGTGAGGCGGCGGAGCGTGACCGGGCCCGCGCCGGAGGCGGGCTTGCCGGGCAACATGCCCAGCTTGGCCATCACCGCGAGCAGCCCGCGGCAGGCCAGCCGGGCCATCGACTCGTCGGCGGCGCGGCAGGGCCCCAGCTCGACGGTGAAGGAGGGCAGCTGTCCGCGGTTGAGCACGCTGCCCGAGAGGCTGGCGTCGAGCCTGGCCGACCGGTACAGCTCGAGCGGCCAGTCGTACATCCGCAGCACGTCGAAGCAGGCGCTCAACTCCTCGACCTTCGGCTTCAGCCGCTCGGCCCGGGCGTCCAGGTAGCGGTCGAGGATGACGTAGGGGATGCTGGCCGTCGCGTCGCAGTGCAGGTCGACGTGGCAGTCGGGCTTCTCGGCGAGCAGGGCCTGGAACGCGGCATGGGCCACCCGTTCGGTGAACGAGCCGTCGGCCCGGCCCGGGAAGTTGCGGTTGAGATCCTCGCGAGTCTCGGCGACCTCGCGCGTCCCCGCCTCGAAGGCCCCGGGATTAACCACCGGCAGGCTGAAGATCGTCCCTGTAAATGTCAGAGTTTGTAACTTTCGCCACAACATCTGCTGGGCGCGGATGCCGCTCGTCTCGTCGCCGTGCACCCCCGAACTCACGCAGAGCACGGCGCCCTCCCCGCGCGAGAAGCGGGCCCACGGCAACCCCCGGCGGCCGCCGCCCACCAGCTCGTAGAGCGGCAGTTCGCCGCGCTCCAGTCTCGTCGTCGGTCGGGTCCTCATCGGTGCTCCGGAGGCAGCCACAGATAGAGGTGGTAGACGAAGAACAGGACGTTCCCCGAGCATCCGATCGTGCAGAGCAGATCGGCCAGCTGCCGCGGTGTCCGCACCATCGGGTCGAGCGAGAACGAGAAGTACTCGCCCGTCGTCAGCCGGCTGCCGGTCTGCCAGACCGCGAACGCCATCAGCGGGGCCAGGGCGAACCCCACCCAGTAGGGCGGCTGCGACAGCCACCGCGCGAACACCACGAACTCCAGCAGCACCAGCACCAGGCAGACGAAGATGCGGCGCACCCAGGTCCAGAAGACCTCGACGGGGTTCGGTTTCAAGTCTGGAAGGGCCATGGCTTCGATCGCCTCGCCCCCGATTATACCAGGATGGAGACCTCTCCCGGGCGCGGCGTCGACTGCCGGCGAGCGTCTCGACCCCCGACGCGCCGCTCTACGAGCCACAACTCGGCGCGAGCGGCAGACCGGGAGATGGGCCGGATTGCCCGTGGACGCCGGCCCTCCGGGCCCGGCCGAACGGCCCGTTCATCCGGCACCATGCTAGCACCCGAGCGGCCTCCCGGCCTCCGCCCGGGCCCCGGACCGCCCCCATATTGATCCCTATAAAGCGTCGGTTCAGTGGCACCCCGTCGCCGGTCGCGGTCCCCGTCGATCGCGCCCCCGCTCGAACGCCCCGAATCGGCGAATGAGCCTTTATTGATGCGGGAAGTACGGTCCGGATGGGCCTCGCGCCTCCCGAGATGCGCTTGGCCGCTGGATCGACAAACAAAAAATCCTTTGTTTATGCAGCTTTGGTCTTGACTTCCCCGGAGAGCTGCCCTATGCTTGCCCCAAGATTCGAACGGGAGGAGGTGACACCAAATGAACAAGGCAGAACTCACTCAGGTCATCGCTCAGGAAGCAGGTCTCACTCTGAAGGACGCCGGCTCCGCCATCGACGCGTTTGTCGACGCGGTCAAGGCTTCCCTCAAGAAGGGTGACAAGGTCCAGCTCGCAGGCTTCGGCACGTGGGAAGTCAAGAAGCGGGCGGCACGGAATGGGGTCAATCCCAAGACCGGCCAGAAGATCAAGATCAAGGCCCACAAGGTTCCGAAGTTCACCCCGGGCAAGAACCTCAAGGAAGTCGTCGGTTGATCCGCGGCTGACTCAGGTTTCCCAAGGTGAGAAACCCCCGATTTCGATCGGGGGTTTTCTCTTGCCTGGGTAAACAGCCCGGCCCCGGGGTGTGGAGGGATGGGGTCTCATCGACCCGGGGCCGGGATGCTGCGGTATGCATCCATGCTATCGGAGCCCCGCCCCCCGCCGATTAGGAGCGACTTCACGCGCCGCTCCCATCCTTCACCCTCGAGCCTCAAGCCTCGAGCCTCACCACACCTTCTCGGCCTTCGCCACCAGGATGTCGCCCAGCGACGGCATCACGCTCGCCAGCAACGACAGGTACGGCGCCGAGTGGCCCACGCCCAGGTTCAGACAGATTGAACTCGACGTTATCTCGACGAACGAGAATCCGGTCTTCTCCAGCAGGTGCTCCAGCGTGTCCACCGTGAACAGATGGATGTGATCTCCCGAGCCCTCCGACAGGAACGGGCTCATCATCTTCGGGTAGTGGCCGCTCAGCAGCCGCAGCCGGTTGGCGAGCGAGGCCAGGTTGGGCGTCGTCAGCACCACCGCGCCCCCCCGTCGCAGCACCCGGTGCGCCTCCTTGAGGAACGCCTCCGTGTCGTAGAGGTGCTCGAGAAGCTCGCCCACGAAGACCACGTCGAACGTGCCGTCCGCGTACGGCAACCGCTCCCGGGCGTTGCTCACCTGCGCCTCGATCCCGCGCCCGCGCGCCCGCCGCACGTTCTCCTCCCCCAGATCGATCCCGTGCACCTGCGCTCCGAGCTGCAGGAACTGCGCCGAGACCGTCCCGTCGTTGCACCCGATGTCGAGAACTTGCGCTCCGGTCTTTCGCTTCCAGAGGTGCTCCCGCATCAGATCCTTGGCCGTCTCGATCCGGAGCTGGTGGAAAGGGCTGAGAATCCCGTTCTGTCCACCGCAGGTTCCCCCGGTATACTTCTGCCGGACGTGGTCGTCGATATGCTGCCCGTCGATCATCGGCCCCTGACCTCCAGAATCGGATCGAGTTCGGGCGCTGGGCGCCCTCCGGAACGACGGCTGGCGGGCCCGGTCGGCCCTCGGACGGCGCCGTGTCTCCCGGCTTCTCCGGTGGCCCGCCCGACACCCGGGCCGGCCTCGCGCCGCTCGAACCTCCAGCCTCTCTCACAGGATACCTCACGATGGAAGCCCGCGAGCTGACAACCCTCTCCTGCTCGGCCCTCGGCAGCCTGCTCGGCGGCCTTCTCGCCTCGCCCCTCGGGCCCTGGGCAGCCGTCGGCGGCGCCACCGCCGGCACGACGCTCGGCGGCTACCTGGCCAGCCAGCTGTGGCAGCAGTTCTACCTCGATCTGGGCGACAAGCTGGCCCGCGCCCGCCGCCTGCTCGAAGAGGACCAGCCCGGACAGGCCGCGGCCCTCCTGCTCGAGGTCCGGGGCCACCCGCGCTTCGCCGAACAGGAACAACACTTCCGGGCAGAACTCGAACACGTCGCCGGCCAGGTCCTCGGCGGTCTGGCCGAGCGGGCCGAGAAGGCCCAGGAGCTGCGCGGGGCCCTCGAGTACTGCCGCCAGGCGCGCCTCTTTCTCCCGCGCGACGCCGGTCTGCTCTGGTCGGTCATCCGCCTGGCCGCCGCCGCGGGCGACCCGCTCCATGAAGATTCCGGCCAGCTGGAGGCCGACCAGCGCCTCCTGCTCTCGCTCGACCCGGCTCACGCCGCCGCCGTTCGCTCCCTGGCCGAGCTGCTCGAGCGCGCGGGGCGCACCGCCGAGGCGGCCGAGGTGCTTCTCCGCGCGGCCGACGAACTCGACGGCAAGCCCGAGTTCCGTGAGGATCTCCTCCGCTGGGCCCTGCGTCTGGCGCCGGCCGACGCGGGCTTGGCCGCCACCCTCGTCGGGACGATGCTGGCCCGGGGCGCCGCCCGCGAGGCGCTCGAACTGCTCGATCGACCCGAACTCGCCGCCGCGACCGGCCTGTCGCTGCGGCTTCTCCGCGGAAAGGCGCTGCACGCCGCGGGAGAGTTCGCCGTTGCCCGGCCGCTCCTGGCCCCGCTGGCCGCGACCGGCGACGCCGAGGCCCGTCTGCTTGCCGGCCTCTGCGCGGCTCGGGCCGGCGACTCCTCCGAGGCGATCGCGCTCCTCTCCGAGGCCGCCACCGATCCGGTTCAGGGCCGAGAGGCCGCTTTCGCCCTCGTGCCGCTGCTGACCGCCGCCGGCGAACTCGACCTCGCCCTCAACCACCTGCAGCGGGACGGCCTCGCCGAGTTGCCCGGCTACGAGGCCCTGCTCCGCAAGCTGGCCGCCGCCTTCGAGGGGCTCGGGCTGGACGAGAAGGCCAGCCGCGTCTACGACCTGGCTCGCGACCTGGGCGATGCCACCACCTTCTGGTCGCGCTTTGCCCTCCAGTACCGCGAGGGCATCCCCGTTTGCCTGGGCCGCGGCGCCACCGGCCGCGTCCTGCTCGGCCGCCGGCGCGCCGACAACCTGCCGGTCGCCATCCGGGAGGCGCCCGCGCCCTTCGCTCTGGGAGGCAAGGCGTCGCGGCGCTTCGTCCGCGAGGTCGAGCTGCTGTCGCGCCTTTCGCACCCGAATCTGGTCGAGCTGCTCGGACACGCCCTGCCCGAGGGCAAGTGTCTGCTCGCGATGGAGTACTGCTCCGGTGGCTCGCTCGCGGCGAAGCGCTCGGCCGGGCCGATGCTCTGGCCCGAGATCAAGTCGGTCATGGCCGGTCTCTGCGCGGCGCTCGCCTTCCTCGGCCGCCAGTCTCCGCCGCTGGTGCACCGCAACGTCAAGCCCTCCAACGTGCTGTTCGCCGGGGACGGCGCGGTCAAGCTGGGCGACCTGGCCCTGGTTCGCGCCGCGGAGGGGGCGGGGACCTCCGTCGTGACCTCGGTCAAGGAGCGGTCGCAGGCCTACCTCTATCTCTCTCCGGAGGCGATCCTGGGCGCGGCGGAGGTGGGGGTCTCGGCCGACGTCTACTCCGTGGGGTGCGTGCTGTACCACCTGCTCACCGGCCGTCCGCCCTTCGTCCACGGCGACGTGAACCGCCAGATCTCGGCCCATTTCCGGGACGCGCCCGAGTCCCCGTCGAAGCTCGCCGGCTGGATTCCGCCGGCTCTCGACCGGGCGGTGATGCGCTGCCTGGAAAAGGAGGCGGACAGACGGTACAGTGACCTCGACGAGCTGTGGGCGGTGCTGGAGAAGATCTGACGGAAAAAAAGTCGATGACAAACCCCTCCCGGAGGTCCCGTTCTTTTGAGTGCCCGTTGGCCGATCCACGGCTCTGGAAGCGGCCTGGGGCTCGATTCAGCTTGCTCGCGCGCGGCGCCGAAGACTGGCATGGAAGCCAGTTCGATGGGATTTTCCAGTCCCGGGAGGACGCCCGTGCATATGGTGTCAACGGTCCTGTTCTACGCACACACGGTGCTGTGCGCGGCCTTCGGCCTGTACTCTGTCGGCAGGATGGCCGCGACGGAACCGGCCGGCGAGGCGAGCTTGCTCGATTGGCGAGACCTGGAATCGTCCGACGAGTGGGTCGTCCAGGGGGCCGGCTACGCGGTGATCTCGCTGTACCTGCTGTTCACCGAGGTCTACCTCTACCGGATGTATCTCGGAGTCTGAGCCCCGCCCGGGGCCCGTGGGCGCGATGAGGATCTTCAGCTTCACCGACAGGGGAAAGGTGCGTCCCAGCAATGAGGATGCGCTCTGGATGAACGGCGAGCTGGGGCTCTTCCTCGTCTCCGACGGCATCGGCTCCACGGGGAAGGGGGCCGAGGCCTCGCAGGCCGTCATCCGCGCGTGCCGCGATGCCCTGAAGGGCTCGCCCAGGCCCGAAGAGCTGCTGCCCACGCTCGTCCGCAAGGCCAACAACTCGCTCTACGAGATGGCCGCCGAACGGCACGGCAGCCTGGGCGCGACGGTGGCCCTGCTCTGGCTCCGCGGACGCGAGGCCCGCATCGCCTGGGCCGGCGACTCTCGCATCTACCGGCTGCGCCAGAACGTCCTGGAGCGCCTCACCACTGACCACACCCGGGCCGGAGAGCTCGTCGCCCGGGGCGCGGCACCCCAGTCGGCGGCCGACAAGAAGAGCGCCCTGACCAAGAGCCTGGGGCAGGGGCCCACGGCCGACTACGCCCAGGGCGGGCCGTTCGAGATCCAGGCCGGCGATCTCTACATGGTCTGCTCCGACGGCGTCAGCGACATGCTCGACGACGAGCAGTTGCGCGGCTTCCTGGCCGGCGGGCCCATCAAGGGCTCGGCAGCCATCCGGCAGGCGGCGCTCGAAAAGGGCGGAGACGACAATCTCACCGCCATCCTGGTGGAGGTCGAGGAGACCGATCTCGACCGGGCCCTCGACGCGACCGCGATCGCCTCGATCCTCAAGGAGGCGGCCGCCCGCGACGTGGCGAAGTCCTCCCGGCAAGCGGTGGTGCCTCCGCCGCAGCAGAAGCCGCGAGGGCTGGTGGCGTTCTATTCCGGGCTGTCCGCCGGGGGCATCGGCAAGCTCTTGCCCGAGGCGCTGCTCGCCGTGCTCATCCTGGGGCTGGCCTTCCTGACGCCCGAGCTGCTCAAGATGGCCGGCCAGCGCCTGGAGAGCATCTCGCCGCTCTACTTCCTGGGCGGCGGTGCGGTGCTCTACTTGCTGCTGGCCAAGCTGCGGGCGGGCTGAGGCGGGCCGAGGCGGGCCGCTTCCCGGTCACACGCGGGTGCACGCGCGCGCCCCGGAGCGCTTGACTTTGGGCCTGCAGGCACCGATCATGGCGGCTCAAAGGAGCGGCTCATGAAAGGACTCATCTTGAGCGGCGGGCGAGGAACCAGGCTTCGCCCGCTGACCCACACCAGCGCCAAGCAACTGGTCCCGGTGGCCAACAAGCCCGTTCTCTACTACGGGATCGAGGCCATCCGCGACGCCGGCATCAAGGAGATCGGCATCATCGTGGGAGACACCCACGAAGAGATCCGCCGGGCCTGCGGAGACGGCAGCCGCTGGGACGCCCGCATCACCTACATCCAGCAGTCGCAGCCGCTCGGCCTGGCGCACGCCGTGCTGACGGCACGCGAGTTCCTGGGCGACAGCGAGTTCGTGATGTACCTGGGCGACAATCTGATCATCAACGGCATCGCCGAACTGGTGAAGCAGTTTCGCGACGAGCGGCCCAACTCGATGGTGCTGCTGGCCCGGGTGCCCAACCCGAACCAGTTCGGCGTCGCCGAGCTGAAGGACGGCAAGGTCGTGCGGCTGGTCGAGAAGCCCAAGGAGCCGAAGAGCGATCTGGCTCTCGTCGGCGTTTACATGTTCGACCGCAACATCATGACCGCCTGCTCGAGCATCCAGCCGTCGGCCCGCGGCGAGCTGGAGATCACCGACGCCATCCAGTGGCTGGTCGACCAGGGCTTCCGGGTCAATCCGCACGTGGTGACCGGCTGGTGGAAGGACACGGGGAAGCTCGAGGACATGCTCGAGGCCAACCGGATGATCCTGGCCAAGCTGGAACGGCGCGTGCAGGGCTCGGTCGAGGGCATCAGCATCCTGGAAGACCGGGTGGTCATCGAGGAGGGCGCCCGGATCGTCAACAGCACCATCCGCGGCCCGGCGATCATCGGCTGCAACACGATCATCGAGAACTCGTACGTCGGCCCGTTCAGCTCGATCCACTTCAACTGCCACATCCGGGCGAGCGAGATCGAACACAGCATCATCCTCGAGGAGAGCAAGATCCTCGACGTCGAGCGGCGGCTCGAGGATTGCCTGATCGGCAAGAACGTCACCATCGCCCGCAGCCCCGCGCGCCCCAAGGCTCTGCGGTTCATGCTGGGCGACAACAGCACCGTCGGCATCTCGTGAGGCGTGAGGCCTGAGGCCTGAGGCTCGAGGCTCGAGGCCCGAGGCTCGAGGTCCCTCC
>CAZSVK010000078.1:13277-17079 GCA_964610245.1 uncultured bacterium | reverse complement strand
CGTTTGCGCGTGGTCTGGTAGTCGCGGCTCACCGCGGTGACGGCCGCCGCATCGGCGTAGAGTTCGGGGTCGGCCATCCTGGCGGAAAGCTCCTGCTCTCGCGCCGTGGTGGCCTCCAGCTCTGCCTCGAGAGCCTCGAGTTCCTTGCGCAGCGGCCCGGTGCGCCGTCGCATCTCGACCCGTTCCTCGGCCTCACGGCGGCGCTGGTCGCGGGTCTTGAACCCGGCGGTATCGGCCTCTTCCGCGGCGCGCGCGGCCGGGTCGTCATCCGGGGGCTTCCCGGCCAGGCGCCGGGCGCGGGCCCTCTCGAAATCGGCGTACTTGCCCAGGTGGACGGTGAGGGCGCCCCCGTCCACCTCGAGGATGGAGGTGCTGACGGAATCGATCAGGTGACGGTCATGGGTGATGAAACAGAACGTGCCCGTGTACTGCTGGAGGGCGTCTTCCAGGACGTCCCGGGACGGGATGTCGAGGTGATTGGTGGGCTCGTCCAGCAACAAGAAATTTGCCGGACGGAGCAGCATCTTGGCCAGCGCCAGGCGGGCCTTCTCGCCTCCCGAGAGCACCGAGACCTTCTTGTGCACCTCGTCGCCGTGGAAGAGGAAGCTGCCGAGGAGCGTCCTGAGCCGGGTCTCGCTCTCGGTCGGCGCCACCCGCAGCACCTCCTGGAAGGCCGTGGCATCCGGCGAGAGCTGTTCGAGCTGGTGCTGGGCGTAGTAGGCGACCTGCACCCGGTGGCCCGTGACGCACTCGCCGGCCTCGAAGGGGAGCACGCCGGCCAGGATCTTCAGCAGAGTGGACTTGCCGGCTCCGTTGGGTCCGACGAAGGCGATCTTCTCGCCGCGCCTCACCGTGAAGTCGACCCCGCGGTAGACCACCGTGTCGCCGTAGCTCTTGTGCAGCCCCCTCAGCGTCATCACGTCGCCGCCCGAGCGCTCCGGTTGAGGGAAGCTGAAGGCGATGGGCGCAGCCTCATCCGCCACGGTCACCCGGTCCATCCGCTCGAGCATCTTCAACCGGCTCTGGACCTGGGTGGCCTTGGTGTTCTTGGCCCGGAACCGCTCGACGAACCGCTCGATCTGCGCGATCTTGGCCGCCTGGTTGCGCTGGGCCGCCTCCTCCACCGCCTTGCGCTGCTGCCTCGCCGCCAGGTAGCGGTCGTAGCCCCCCGCGTACTCCACCAGCTTCTCGCCGTCGATCTCCACCGTCGTGTTGGTCACCCGGTTGAGGAACGGCCGGTCGTGGCTGATGAGCAGGATCGCCCCGTCGTAGTTGGACAGGAACGATTCGAGCCACTCCAGCGACGCCAGGTCGAGGTGGTTCGTCGGCTCGTCGAGCAGCAGCAGATCCGGCGACTGCAGCAGCAGCCGCGCCAGCTCGGCCCGCATCCGCCAGCCGCCGCTGAAGCTCGCCACCGGCCGCTCGAAGTCGCCCGCCCGGAAGCCCAGCCCTGTCAGCACCCGCTTGGCCTCGAACTCCAGGTCGTAGCCGCGGAGCGCCTCGAAGTGGTGTTGCAGCCGCCCGTACTCCTCCGTCAGTCGCGTCCGCAGCGCCGGGTCGCCCGCGGCGTGCGCCAGATCCTCCTCGAGCGCGTGGAGCTTCTCCTCCATCGCCTTGAGGCCGCCGGCGTGCGAGGTCACCTCTTCGAGCAGCGGCTCGTGCGAGGGGGCGACCGCCTCCTGCGGCAGGTAGCCCACCGTGCGCCGGCCCTCCAGCTCGATCTGCCCCCCGTCCTGGAATTCCTCCCGGCAGACCATGCGCAGGAGTGTCGTCTTGCCCACGCCGTTCGGCCCGATCAGCCCGATGCGGTCGCCCGGGAGGACGCGCAGGTTCGCCCCGTCGAAGAGCTGCCGGCCCCCCAGGTACTTCTTGAGTTCGCGAATCTGCAGCACGGTTGCTCGGCCCGGCGCCGGAGGCCCCGTCGAGGGCCTCCCGCGGTGCTCAGGCGTCTTCCGCCGGATCCAGGTCGTCGACCGTCGCGGCGCTGCCCTTCAGCTTCTGGTAGCGTTCGTAGGCCTGCCGGGCCTCGTCGGTCTTTCCCAGGGCCTTGAGCAGCTTGGCCAGCCTGCCGTGGAGTTGGGCCACGTCCGGGTTCATCTTGATCGCCTGCTCGTAGGCGATGCGCGCCTTCTTCGGCTCGTTGAGCTTGGTATAGAGGCTGCCCAGCTTGACGTAGGCCTTGAAGTAGTCGGGCTTGAGCTTCACCGTCTGCCGGTAGGCGGTCACGGCCTCTTCGCGGTTCCCAACCTTCTCGTGCGCCAGTCCGAGGTTGAAGTGGGCCTTGTGGTACTCGGGCTTCAGCTCGACCGAGCGCTTCGTCTCGGCGAGCGCTTTCTCCGCGTTGCCCACCTTCCCGTGGAGGAACCCAAGCGCGTAGTGCGCCCCGAAGTGGTCGGGTTTCAGCTCGACCACCTTCTGATAGGCGTCGATCGCTCGCTCCAGGTTGCCCATCGCCTCGTGGGCCAGCCCCAGGTGGTAGTGCGCCTCGATGTGCTCCTTGGCCAGTTCCACCGTCTTGCCGAGCACCGAGATCGCCTCGGGGTAGCGCTTGAGCGCGTTCAGCGAGATGCCGAGCTGGTAGTGGATCTCGGAGTTTCGCTGGTCGACGAGCAGCGCCGCCTGGGCCGCCTCGATCGCCTCCTGGTAGCGCCCCGCCTCGTTGCAGGCCGCCGCCAGACCGAAATGACATTTCAAGTCTTTTGGCGCCAGCTCGACCGCCTTCTTGAACCCGGCGATCGCCTCGTCGAAGGACTTCTCGCGGACCAGCACTTCCGAGAGCGCCAGGTAGCCCGACGCCCGATCGGGCCGCGACTTCACGGCGCGGCGCCCGAAGTCCTTGGCCCGCTTCAGATCTCCGTGAGCGATGCACAGCGCCGCCAGGTTCAAGAGCGCCTCGTAGCACTCGGGCTCGGCCGAGAAGGCCTTCTCCAGATGCTGGATCGCCTCGCGCAGCTCGCCTTTCGCCCCCATCGCCGCCGCCAGGTTGGCCAGGTCGGTCGCCTTCTCGCCCGAGAGTTCCGCCGCCCGCCGGTAGGCCGTCACCGCCTCGTCGAACTTGCCCTGGCAGAAGAAGGCCGCTCCCAGGGCGCGGTGCGCGTCGAGATAGTTCGGATCCAGTTCCAGCGCCGTGCGGTACTCCTTGATCTCCGAGTCGGTCATCTCCCTGGCGCCGAAGCAGTAGCCGAGGAGATAGTGGGCCTGGGCCCACGAAGCGTCCGACTCCAGAGCGCGCTTGGCCGAGGCCACCGCGTCGTTGATGAGCCCCTTCTCGACGTAGGAGAGCGCCAGATTGTAGTGCGCCCGGCCGAACTCCGGCTTGGCCATCAACACCTTGCGATAGGTCTCGATCTCCCGGTCGTGCCGGCCCTGCCCGCCGTAGGCCGCGCCCAGGTTCAGGAACGCCTCGGGGATCTCGCCCTGCACGTTGATCGCCTGCCGCGCCGCCTCCGCCGCCTCGGTGTGGCGGCCGAGCTGGTTGAGCGCCGCCGACAGGTTCACCCACACCTGCCCGAACTCCGGCACCAGCTCCAGCGCCTTCTGGTAGACCTCCACCGCCTTGTCGTACTGCTGCTCCGACAGGTAGGTGTGACCCACCGACGCCATCCGCGTCGCCTCGAGCCGATCCAGTTCTTGTTTCTTGCGGTCCGGCGCGTTGGCCAAGAGATCACCTGTGGGGGGACTCTAGCATAGGGGTCAGGGGTTAGGGGTTGGGGGTTAGGGGTCAGGCATGGGGCCACGGCCCGCGCGTCCGGTCATGCTGCCGACGGCCGAAAGGCGGTCGCTCAAGGAGGGCCCGCCTCGC
>CAZSVK010000078.1:0-13267 GCA_964610245.1 uncultured bacterium | reverse complement strand
CGCCCGTTCCCCTAACCCCCAACCCCCAACCCCTAACCCCTAACCCCTGAAACCTGCCAACTGCTATCCTGACTTCCATGACGCTCTCAGTCGCACCGCGCGCTCTCCAGTTTCCCCCGTCTCCGATTCGCAAGCTGTGGCCCCTGTCGGAGGAAGCCCGCTCTCGCGGCGTCCACGTCTACCACCTCAACATCGGCCAGCCGGATCTCGAGACCCCGGCGCCCTTCCTCGAGGTGCTCAGGCACTTCGACCGGCCCAACGTCGCCTACAGCCCCTCCCAGGGCGAGAAGGTCTATCTCGAGGCGCTGCTCGACTACTACCGGCGCCTCGGCCACGAACTGCGACCCGAGCAGGTCCAGGTCACCATCGGCGGCAGCGAGGCGGTGCTCTTCGCGTTCCTGGCGGTCGCTTCGGCGGGCGAGCAGATCCTGATCCCCGAGCCGTTCTACACCAACTACCTCACGCTCTCGATGATCGCGGGCCTCGAGGTGGTGCCCGTCACGACCCGGGCCGCCGACAACTTCCAGCTGCCGCCCGCCGCCGAGCTGGCGAAGTGCCTGACCCCGCGCACTCGCGCCATCCTCGTCTGCAACCCGAGCAACCCGACCGGCACCATCCTCTCGCCCACCGAGATGCAGGAGCTGGCCGAACTCGCGCGCGAACGCGACCTGTTCCTGATCTGCGACGAGGTCTACCGCGAGTTCGTCTACGACGGGGCCCACGTACAGTCGGCCCTCTCGCTCGAGGGCATAGAAGATCGCGTCATCGTCGTCGACAGCATCTCGAAGCGCTACAGCGCCTGCGGCGCCCGCATAGGCTGCATGGTCAGCCGTAACGCCCAGGTCATGGACTGCGCCCTGCGCCTCGCCCAGGCCCGTCTCAGCGCCCCGACCCTGGGCCAGCTCGCCGCGGCCGCGATGAAGGACATGGGCCTGCACTACTTCCAGACCACCGTCGAGGAGTACCGCAGGCGCCGCAACATCGTGCACGAAGAGCTGTCCTCGATCCCGGGCGTCCTCACGCACCTGCCCGCCGGCGCCTTCTACACGATGGCCAAGCTGCCCGTGGCCGACGCCGAGGATTTCGCCCGCTGGCTGCTGACCGACTTCTCGTACAACGGCCACACGGTGATGTTCGCCCCGGCCGGCGGGTTCTACGCGACGCCGGGTCTCGGCGCCGACGAGATCCGCATCGCCTACGTGCTGAAGGAAGCGGACCTGCGCGGCGCCATGACCTGCCTGCGTCGCGGCCTCGAGCAGTATCGCGCGGGGAAGGCGTGAGGCTTGAGACTTGAGGCTTGAGGCGTGAGGCTTGAGGCGGGGGGGGGCGCTCAGCGCTCGAGCCGGTCGTAGAGGGCACGCTTCCGCAGGGTCTTGCGGAAGGCGGCGTCGTTCGAGGCCAGTCCGTGCTTGCCGAACGTCTCGCGGATTGCCTGCTCGTGGGCCCCGGCGAACTTCTCCCGGTCGGCCTCCAGCACCGCCATGAACGCGCTCGCGAAGGTGGCCTCCGAGTTGAGGTAACCGACCGAGTGGAACGCCAGCGCGTCGGCCGTCTCGCGGCCCACCGCCTTTCGCAGGTCCCAGAAACTGCCCGACCAGATCAACGAATCCTGGTGGCTCTCGTGCACGAGATCCTCCGGGTAGCGCTTCGTGTTGTCCACGTTGCGAAGCCAGGGCCGCCCCAGTTTCGCCACCACCCAGTCGCCCACGCGCGGGTCGCCGGTGACGCTCGAGGCGAAGTAGTCGGAATAGCCTTCGCCCAGCGCCGCCGTCTCGCCGCCCACGCCCAGCTTGGCCAGCGCGTAGGTCACCCCGTGGGTGTACTCGTGGATGATGACGGTTGCGTCGCGCGAGAGCACGTTGTAGCGATCGCCGTCTCCCAGGACGATGCAGTTGGCCCACGGCATGTAGTAGGCGTTGTCGAGCTGGTCGCCGTAGTAGACCCCCACCGCCATCGGGCTGTCGAGCGCGGTAAACCCGAACGTTTCCTTGAAGAAGGCGTGGGCCCGATCGACGTGGTAGTAGGCCATCGCTTCGTCGAAGTGCTTGCTCGACAGGTCGTACACGAAGCGGTTCGTGGAGGACGAAGCCGCCATCATGTCGTCGTTCTCGACCTTCACGAAGTCACCCTCCAGCCGGCCCGAGCGCGCGATGTTCGACAGCTTCTCGACCGTCACCGGCGAGCGCTGCGGGTTGATCGCGAACACGGCGCCCTCGCCCTCCAGCCCCATCAGTTCGCTGGCGCAGTAGAGAACGCCGCCGGCCTGGGCGTCGACGACCACCAGGAGCCGCGCCAGGGGCCGGGCCGAACTCACCCGGTAGAGATGTGCGTGCCGCAGGCCGTGCCCCGTGTCGAAGAGTACCCGTTCGGGCCCTTCCGCCGACGCGCCCCGCCCGGCCGCCGCGTGGGCCAGCGCCGCCCGCAGCGTGGCTGCCGCTCCCAGCGTCTCGCGGTCGAGGACGCGGCCGTCCAGCAGGAAGTTGCCCGCCAGCATGTAGCGCCCTGCCGAGACCGACGCCGTCAGCACCCCCGGGAAGACCGGCTGCCCGTCCAGCTCGTAGCGCAGCACCGTGTGCAGGCCACGGCGCGACTCGGGGCGCAGCGCCACGCCCCTCGGCAGCGCCCGCGTGAGCCGGGCCACCGGATCGGGCGCGTCCTTGCCCGCCCGTGGACCGCTCACGGCCGCCGGCAGTCCGGTGCGCGCGTTCCAGGCGAGCTCGAAGCCGGGCCCCGCCGGCTCCAGGGCATAACGCAGGAGTTCATAACCGCCCTGGGTGAGCGGCTCCTCGCCCCGCGCGTCGACGGCCCGGCCCTGGTACGCGTCACGGTCGAAGCCGCGGGCGGCCCCCGCCGCGAACACGGCCCCCAGCACCAGCAGAGTTGCCAAGCTCTTCATCGTCATCGTCGGATCCTCTCGGCGCGCGGCGCCCTTCCGGTCGCGGTCCCACGAACCGCAGCCCCGGGCGAACGGGCGTACGCGCGGAAGCCACGGGCCCATCACACCGATTCCATCATACCGAAGGGTGGCCGCGTCCGCGCAGCACGACCACGAGCAGCAGCCCGAGCGACAGCAGGCCGAGGGCCAGGCCCAGCCTGAACGAGACCGGCTCGAAGGTCAGCACCAGCCGGTGTTCGCCCCCGTTCACAGCCACGCCCCGGAACAGCCCGGCTACCCGCGCCACCGGCCGCTCCGAGCCATCCACCCGGGCCTTCCAGCCGGTGCTCCAGCTGTCGAGCAGCACGAGCAATCCGGCGCCCTCCAGTTCGAACTCCACTTCCACCCGGTCCCAGCCGTGCGAGACCACGCGGCAGCCGCCGGCGCGCGCCGGGACGAGCGGGGCCCCTCCGCCCGGGACCTCGTACACCGCCTCGGTCCGGAGGCCCGCCAGCGCGGCCGCGGTGGGCAGGGTCGTTCCCGGAGTGGCCGGCACCGCTCGCGGGGCGATGAACGCTCTCGGCGCCACCCGGGGGATTCCGCGGGCCACCACGGGACCGGCCGCGATCAGCACCGGCCCGCTGCCGGTGGCGTTACCCATCCCCTCGGCGCTGACGGCGGCCGCCGCGCCAAGGTCGCCGGCCAGGCGATCTCGCGCCTCCCGTCCATCCGCCTCCCGGAAGATCCCCGCCAGGGCCAGGTGAGCCGGACTGCTCGGGACCGAGAAATCGAGAAGGCCCTGCAGCCCGAACAGGAGCCCGCGGCTTCCCGCGGCGGCGTCGTTCGCCAGGCGCGACTTGACCAGCGCGTTCTCCTCGGAAGAGACCACCGTCTCGTTGAGCGGATAGGTGAGGTAGCGGGCCCGCGGCGTGCCGGCCGTGGCTTCCGCGATGGCTCCCGCGGTACGGGAGCCGGCAGGGACCGACCCGGTCTCGACGGTGGCCAGGCTGTGGTGCGTGTTGAAGGCCAGATCGCCCAGCGTGAGCAGTCCGAGCGCCACGGCCACGGCCCTTCCGGAGAGCCGGCCGCGGAAGCCCGCCCACGCCAGCGCCAGTAACGCCAGCGAGAAGGCCCAGACCCGCTCGATGTGCCGGATGGCGGCGACCCGGAGATTCAAGAGAAGACCGTCGACCCCCTCCGCCAGGCCCACGGCCGGACTGAGCAGATAAGCCCGCAGCAGCTCGGTGCCGTGGCCGAAGAAGCCCGCGAGCACCACCGTCGTCAGGCAGGCCAGCAACGCCGCTCCCACCGCGCCGAGCAGCAGGGCGCGGCGCTGGCCCGACGCGATGCGTTCGAGCCCCTGGGCGGCCAGCATCGCCAGGGCGAGCACCACCGGCAGCACCAGCCGTGCCGCGAATCCGGCCAGCTCCGGATGGCTCGCCACCCAGGCTTCGCCGCCGCATGCCGGAAGCACCGACAGCAGCAGTCCGCCCACCGCCAGGCCTCCCAGCCGCCCGGATCGCTCGCCGGTCGCGGCGGGCACCTGCGCATCGGAGGGTGTGCCCCGCCTGGAGCCTCCGGCCATCCCGGCCAGCGCCAGGGCCAGCACTCCGATGCCGAGGTAGAGGTCGACGTGGGAGGGCAGGCGCCAGTCGCGGAATCCGCCCAGGAAGTAGGGCGACTGCGGATCCTGGAAGGGCCTGGGCACGAACAGGTTCAGCAGGTCCAGCGGTCCCGGCGGCGGGCTGTACGCCTCCGATGACGCCAGCCGGTTCCATCCTCCCAGCGCTCCGAACTCGATTGCCGGGAGGATTGCCATCGCCGCCAGCCCGAACGCCAGAACCAGGCAGAGTCCCAGACCGGCCGCGACCCGACCCGCGGAGAGGCCGGCGGCGCACGGACGGAACCACGGCAGCGCCAGGGCCAGGCCGGACGCCAGGATAACGCTGGCGTGATCGGTCGAGAGCGCCATCAGCGCCAGGGCCACAGCTCCGCCGGCCAGAGGGCGACTCGAGCCGCTCGCAAGGAAACGCTCGACCCCCAGCAGGACCCATGGCAGCCACGCGAGGACCCGGGTCGCGCTGGCCAGCGAAGTCGAGCCGATCGTCACCCCGCCGAACATCAGCACGGCGCCGCCGAAGGCCGCGGCCGGCCGGCCGAGCCCCCACGCCCTGAGCAGCAGGAAGGCACCGCTCGCGGCCAGGCCCAGGTGCGCCGCCGCGAACAGTCCCAGCATCCATGGCACCGGATGCCAGGCGAGCAGGAAACCGGGCGGGTAGAGCGTCATCGCGGCCGGCTCGGCCAGCAGCGGATAGCCCATCGCCAGGCCGGGTTGCCACAGGCCCAGTTCGCCCGCGCGCCACGCGGCGCCGAGAGCGTTTGCTATCGGCAGCGTCAACTCGAAGAGGTCCCGGAACCACATGGCCCGGGTGCCGACCAGCACGGGCCAGAAGCTCGCTCCGAGGGCCAGCCAGAGGAGGGCCAGCCAGGCAGTGGAGGAAGCCGCCATCCGGTTTGCGAACCCCGACAACCACTCGACAGCCGCGATTCCCTGGTCGCCGGCGAAGGCCTGGGCGGTCCCGGCCCGCAGCAGGCCCAGCAGCACCAGCGCCAGCGCCGCCAGGCTCACGGCGGCCCCAGTCCAGAACGGGCGGGGGCGGTAGACCATCTCCAGCACCCGCTCGCCCTCGCGGACCGCCACTCCCCGGAAGAGCCCGGCCACTCGGACGATGGGCCTCTCCTGGCCGTCCACGAGCGCGTGCCATCCCGGGTAGAACGAGTCCTGCACGACCAGCAGACCATGGCCCTGGAGGTCGAACTCGACCTTCAGCCGATCGGCGCGGTACTCGACCAGCTCGCAGCGCTCGATCGCCGTCGGTTCCAGGACCCGCCCCTCCGGCCCGCGGGCGTCCGCCGGGTCGTAGGCCGCCTCGCCGGGCAGGGCCAGCACCGCCGCCGTGACGGAGGGGCCGGACCGGGCGGATCGAGGAACGGCCCGGGGGGCGATGTAAGCCCTGGGCGAGACCTTCGGCGTCCGGGCCACGAACACCTTGCCGGCGAACTCACCCGTGGCGGGTTGCCGATCGTCGTCCTTCGGAACGTAGAGTTGATGGGTCGCGCCCAGGGCCCCTGCCAGACGGGCCCGGTCGGCGCGGCTGGCGTGGTCCGCGAAGTCGAGCAGAGCCAGGAAGCCCGCCAGGTGTACCGACATGCTGCCCATCACGTTGTCGCAGCCGTTCAGGCAGCCCGAGAGCCCGACCATCTTCTCGGTCTCGGCCACCAGTTCGTCCTCGGTGCGAGTGACGCCGATCGTGACCCGACTCTCGTCGAGAGCCATGAACCGGGGCGGCGGCGCAGCACGCGAAGCGGGCCAGCCGGCGCGCAAGATGCGTCCCGTTTCCGTGCGGCGTCCCAGCACCTCGTCCCGGGCGACCGGGAGGCTCGCGAGGGTGAACCACATCATCTGGGCGACAGCGAGCCCCGCCAGCGCCCGGATGGGCCAACGCGCGCGGCCCTGGCCCGCGACCGCCGCCAGTGCCCAGCCCGCTCCCGTCAGCACCAGCAGCCCGAGCAACCCGTGGACCCACGCCGCCTTCAGGGCGTCGAACGCCTCGAGCACGATCGGCTCCGAGGACCATGGCACGTCCAGGAAGGTCGTCGCAGGCCAGCTCCCGCAGAGCTGCAGCCCGGCCAGGGCGAGAGCCACCAGCGCGGCCGACCATCGGAACACACCCAGGCACCGGCTCGTGCAGGCCGCCGGGCCCCGCAGCAATCCCTCGACGCCGATGGCCGCCGCCAGCGGCAGAGCGAACGCCGTCAGCAGGATGTGCTTGCAGGGATACCGGAAGAACCGCAACACCGGAAGCCAGGTCGACAGCGCGGGATAGAAGGGGGCCCGGTCTCCCACCGACAGGGCCACGCCCACCCCTGCCAGCACCAGTGCCGCCAGCGCCGCCGAACCCAGGGCGGCGGCCTGCTCCGGCTCCAGGGCGAGGAGGCCCTCCGGCGTGCCTGTCTCTTCGCGCCGCGCGGCTTCGACTTCCGCGCCCTCGCTCGGCTCGGGTCCGGGTCGCCCGGCCCGGCGCCAGCCGAGGGCGCACAATGCCAGAGCGAACACGGGAATTCCCCAGTAGAGATCCAGGTAGAGAGGGACGGACCGTCCCGGGTAGTTCAGCAGGAAGAAGCGGTCGCGCAGGTCGGGGAAGGCCAGCGGGACCGCCAGGTTGAGCAGCGCCCCCGGTCCCACCTCATAGGCCATCCCTTCGCTGAGGTTCACGGTCGCGGAGCGCTCGGAGTTGCGGATCAGCTCCAGCAGCGGCAGGTACTGGTAGGCCAGCAGGGCCCCCGCCATCAGCACCGCCGCCGCCAGCCCGCAGGCGGTCCGCGCGACGGGCGGACGCGGCAGCCTCGGCGCCAGCCACGGCAGGGCGGCCAGCATCGCGACCGTGAACAACACGTACTGCGGGTCGGTGCCGCTTCCTTCGACGGCCAGCACCAGGGCGGTCGCCAGCAGGGCCCGCCAGCGGCCTCCGACCAGGAAACAGTCGAATGCCAGCAGCGCCAGAGGGGTCCAGGTCGTTCCCTTGAGCAGCGTCGTCAGGTAGGTCGCGCTGACGGTGTAGCCGCAGAACATCGTCAGCAAGGCGCCGGTCACCGCCGCGGTGCGCGCGAGTCGCCACCGTCTGAAGAGCAGGAAGGTGAAGAGCCCTGTCAGGGCCACGTGCATCACGACGAACAGGTCGTAGGCCCTGGGCATCGGCAGCAGCAACATCACCAGCGCCGGGGGGTAGAAGACCATCGAGTGCGGGTCGGCCTGGAACGGATAGCCGAAGGCGATGGTCGGCTCCCATAGCGGAAGCCGGCCCTGCTTCCAGGCCTCCACGGTGAGCGTCGCCTGCGGCAGGTAGATGGTCGACGTGTCCCGGAAGAAGAACGACTTGCCGCCGAACAGCACCGGCCAGAAGAAGCCCGCGACCGCGAGCAGCAGCAGCGCCGCGCAGAGCAGGTCGGCGCCCCGCCGACGCACGGGCAGCCCGTCTACAACCACCGCAACAGCTCCATCGGGCGGGCGAGCAGCGTCCTGGCGCCGCTCCGCTCCAGCTCCTCTCGCGGCCGGAAGCCCCACAGCACGCCGACCGGGTGCATCCCGGCCGCCAGCGCGGTCTTCATGTCGATGGAGGTGTCGCCCACGTAGAGGAACTCCTCCGGCGCGATGCCCAGCTGGCCGGCGATCTCGAGCGCCCCGCCCGGATCGGGCTTGGCCGGCCTGTCGTCGTTCAAGCCGAGGACCGGGTCGAACCGCCAGCGCGGCAGGAGTTCGTCGACGCAGCGGGCGGTGAAGTCGTGAGGTTTGTTGGACAGCACCGCCTTGGGCAAGCCTCGCCGCTCCAGTTCGTCGAGCATCTCGGCCACGCCTTCGTAGGGCCGCGTCTTCACGTGCCAGTTCCGGTCGTATTCCGCGCGGAATTCCCGCAGACAGGCTTGCACCGTGGCCTCGTCGCGGTGGCCCTCCGGCAGGGTCCGCGAGACCAGGACCCGTGCTCCGTCACCGACGAAGTAGCGGAAGTCGCGCACCTCGTGAACCGGCCAGCCCCTCCGGGCCAGCACGCGGTTCATCGAACCGGCCAGATCGTCCAGCGTGTCGAGGAGCGTGCCGTCGAGGTCGAAGAGGAGGGCTCGGAACATGGGGGTCGAAGGGACTGATGCCTGTTCTGGTCTGCGGGCACGTGCCCGCGCTGTTCTGCGAAGTTCGACTCTACACCGTGGGGGCGCGACCGTTTCGGGCGCCGGCCCCGGCCAGCGCCTCGGCCAGGTAGCGGCCGGTGATGCTCGCCGGACAGGCTGCGAGCTCCTCGGGGGTGCCGAGCGCCACGACCTGGCCGCCGCCCTCGCCGCCCTCGGGGCCCAGGTCGATCACGTG
Organism: uncultured bacterium; assembly: GCA_964610245.1. Lineage (GTDB taxonomy): Bacteria > Muiribacteriota > UBA6191 > JACPRK01 > JACPRK01 > CAZSVK01. Next base: position 4,472 of record CAZSVK010000078.1, on the reverse strand, counting down.
ATCGGCCACCTTGATGACGTCGAGGTTATGCTCGATGACGATGACGGTGTTGCCGCGCTCGACCAGGCGGTCGAGCACCGCCAGCAGCATCTTCACGTCGGCGAAGTGCAGGCCGGTCGTCGGCTCGTCGAGGATGTAGACGGTTCGGCCGGTGGCGGTCTTCGTCAGCTCCAGCGCCAGTTTGACGCGCTGCGCCTCGCCGCCGGAGAGGGTCGTCGCCGACTGCCCGAGATGCATGTAGCCCAGGCCGATCTCGGAGAGCGTCTCGAGCCGCCGCCGGATGGGCGGCACGTTCTCGAAGAAATCGAGCGACTCCTCGATGGTCATCTCGAGCACCTCGTGGATGCTGCGCCCCCGGTAGCGCACCTCCAGCGTCTCGCGGCTGAAGCGCCGCCCCGCGCAGACCTCGCAGGGGATCTCGACATCGGGCAGGAAGTTCATCTCGATCGTGACCGTACCGTTGCCCTCGCAGGCCTCGCAACGCCCCCCGGGCTTGTTGAAGCTGAACCGGCTGGCGGCATAGCCCCGGGTGCGCGCGTCCTTCGTCTCGGCGAAGACCTCGCGGATCAGCCCCCAGGTGCCGGTGTAGGTCACGGGGTTGCTGCGCGGAGTGCGGCCGATCGGCGACTGGTCGATGGTCACCAGGTTGGTCACGTGGCCCACGCCGAGCAGGGAGTCGTGCGGCCCCGGGATGTCCCGGGCGCCCGTCAGCTTCTGGGCCAGGGCCGGAGATAACGTCTCGGTGACTAACGACGACTTTCCGGAGCCGCTCACGCCCGTCACCGCCACGAAGGTCCCCAGCGGGAACCGCACCTTCAGACGCTTCAGATTGTTCAACCGGGCGCCCGTCAGCTCCAGCGCGTGGCCGTTGCCCCGCCGCCGCGTGCCGGGCACCTCCACCCGCTCGTCGCCCGTCAGGTAGCGCGCCGTCAGCGAGCCCTGCGTCAGGAACTCCTCGAGCGTGCCCTGCGCCACCACCTCGCCGCCGTGGCGGCCCGCTCCCGGCCCGATGTCGACCAGGTGGTCGGCCTCGCGCAGCGTCGCCTCGTCGTGCTCGACCACCAGCAGCGTGTTGCCGAGCTGCTGCAGCTTCTTCAGCGCCGCCAGCAGCCGTGCGTTGTCGCGCTGGTGCAGGCCGATCGACGGTTCGTCCAGCACGTAGACCACGCCCGTGAGCCGCGAGCCCACCTGAGTCGCCAGCCGCAGCCGCTGGGCCTCGCCGCCCGAGAGCGAATCGCCGCGCCGCCCCAGCGACAGGTACGGCAGCCCCACGTCGAGCAAGAAGCCCAGCCGGTCCCTTATCTCCCGCAGCACGAGCCCGGCGATCTTCTCTTCCCGCGGCGTCGGCTCGAACTCGCTGAACCACCGCGCCGCCTGCTCGAGAGGCTTGTCGGTCAGCTCCAGGATGCCGGCGCCATGCAGACGCACCGCCCGCGACTCGGGGCGTAGCCTGGCCCCACCGCAGGTCTCGCAGGGAATCTCGTTGCGGTAGCGCGAGAGCAGCAGCAGATTCGCCGCCGCCCCCTTCTTCTCCAGGCCGGCCAGGTAACCCATCGCCCCCTCGTAGCCGCGCCGCACCTGGGCCCGCCGGCCGGGCTGCGTCATCCGGAACTGGAACTCGCCCTCGCAGCCGTTGAGCACCAGCTCTTTCTGTTCTTCCGTCAACTCACGGTACGGGCGATCGAGCGGCAGCCCCTTCGCCTCGGCCACCTGACGCAGCAGATCCTGCATCGCCGAGTGCCGGTCCGACGTGAAGACCGCTACCGCGCCGTCCTCGAGCGACAGCTCCTCGTTCGGCACCACCAGCCGCGCGTCGAACCGGGTCGTCACGCCCAGCCCGTCGCAGGTCGGGCAGGAGCCGTACGGGCTGTTGAAGCTGAACAGCCGCGCCGAGAGTTCCGGATACGAGAGGCCGCAATCGGCGCACGCCGCCCGTCGCGACATCACCACGCGCGCCTCCGGAGCGCCCTCGAGCGCGCCGTAGACGTGCACCACGCCGTCTCCCGCCCGGGTGCAGACCTCGAGCGTGTCGGTCAGCCGGCTCTCGGCCCCCGGTTTGATCGAGACGCGGTCCACCACCACCTCGATGTCGTGGGCCTTCGTCTTCGCCAGCCGGATCTCGTCGCCCTCGCGTATCGGCTTGCCGTCGATCCGCAGGCGGCTGAATCCCTGCCGGAAGATCGACTCCAGGATCTCCTTGTGCTCGCCCTTCTTCCCCTGGATCACCGGCGCGGCCAGCGTCACCGCCCGTCCCGCGGCCGAGCCCATCAACTGATCGACCATCTGATCCACCGTCTGCGGCCGGATCTCGCGCCCGCAGGACGAGCAGTGCTGGACCCCGACCGAGGCCCACAGCAGCCGCAGGTAGTCGTAGATCTCGGTGATGGTGCCGACTGTCGAGCGCGGGTTGCGGCCAGCCGACTTCTGCTCGATCGAGATGGTGGGCGACAGGCCCGAGATCTCGTCCACGTCGGGCTTGGTGCGCTGTCCGAGGAACTGGCGGGCGTACGAGGAGAGCGACTCGAGGTAGAGGCGCTGCCCCTCGGCGTAGATCGTGTCGAAGGCCAGCGACGACTTCCCCGACCCCGAGACCCCACAGATCACCACCATCCGGTCCCTCGGCAACTCGACCGACAGGTTCTTGAGGTTGTGGACGCGCGCTCGGCGCACGCAGATGGATGCGGGCATGGGCTCGGTCTGGGATCTGACACCGGCGGCGCGGGCTCCGCGGCCGGCGGGATTTGCCGACGCCCGAGAAATCGATGGCAGTCGGACGCCGCCGATTCTACTATGCGCAGCATCGTGCGACCCGGAACCGTTGTCGAGTTCAAGGACAAGAAGGGGATCACCCTGGCCGTGTGCAGGCGGCTGGAGGGAGACTCCCTGCGCCTGCTGACCGAGGGAGGCAAGGAATTCTCGTTCCCCTCCGAGAAGGTGTTGCACGCCACCGCCCGGGTCTTCGACGCCTCGGAGTCGGACCCGACGCTCCGCGATGCGCTCGTGGAGCTGCGCCGGAAGTTCGACGAGCAGGCGGCCGCCATCCGCCTCGAGGACCTGTGGGACTTCTACGCCGGCGGAGCCGAGGAGGGCGTCTCGCTGCGCCAGATGGTCCTGACCTACTTCGGCGATCAGGCCGGCTCCGACGAGGAGAGCGCGATGCTGCGGGTGCTGCACGATGACCCGCTCTACTTCAAGAAGAAGGGCGAGCTGTACGTGCCCAAGCCGGCCGACGCCGTACAGGAGACCCGGCGGCAGCTCGTCGAGCAGGGCCGCCGGCAGCGCGAGCGCGAGGCGGCCCTCGGCTGGCTGCGCGCCGCCCGCGTCGCCCGGCCCGCGGACGAGCCGGAAGGCTTGCAGCGCCATCTGGAGCTGCTCAAGGGGCTGGCCGTCCATCGCGAGGAGTGCGACTCCTACAACGAGGCCTCCGCGCTCCTGCGCGACCTGGGCGAAGAGGTCCCCGACGGGGCGTTCCCGTTCCTCGTCGAGATCGGCGTTTTCCAGCCCGACGAGAACCTGCTGCTGCTCAAGGAGCACATCCCCACGCGCTTCACCGAGCAACACCAGGCCGCCGCCGAGTCCGCGAGGGATGGGCTGGCCGGGCTGCTGGCCGCGGAGATCGCACGCGCCGTGCCGCCTCCGTCCTCCGACGAACCCGCGGGGCTTCCGGCCGATCCCGGGGCCTGGACATCGAAGGGATCCAGCGACGGCGCGGCCCTACCTCGCGTCGATCTGCGCTCGCTCGCACCGGTCAGCATCGACGACCCGGAGACCGCGGAGATCGACGACGCCCTCTCGCTCGAGAAGATCCCCGGCGGCCATCGCGTGGGCGTTCACATCGCCGACCTCTCGGCCTTCATCCCGCGGGAGTCGATGCTCGACACCGAGGCCTTCCGGCGCGCCACCACCATCTACATGCCGGACGTCATCATCCCGATGCTGCCGCAGCCGGTCTCGCACGCCGCGGCCAGTCTCGTCACCGGCGAAGATCGGCTGGCGCTCTCGCTGCTGGCGGATCTGGACGACGAGGCCGCCGTGACGGGCTTCCGGTTCGTGCCCTCGGTCATCCGGGTCGCGCGGGCCCTGCCCTACGAGGAGGCCGCGGAGCAGTGCGCCGCCGCGGGCTCCAGTCTCTCGGTGCTCTCGGGGCTCGCCACGCGGCTGCGCGAGGCGCGGGTCAAGCGCGGCGCCCGCGTCTTCGCCCGGGCTGAACTGAAGATCCGAGTCTCGCCCGAGGGCGAGATCAGCATCAAGAAGCGCCAGGGTGAGAACGCTGCCGACATCCTCGTGAGCGAGATGATGATCCTGGCCAATCAGCTGGCCGGGCTCTTCTGCGCCGAGAAGCAGGTTCCCACCGTCTACCGAGTGCAGCCGCCGCCCGCCGAGGAGATCGCGAGCGGCGGTTCGCAGCCGGTCTCTCGCCGGTTCCTGTACGCGCATCCTGCCAGAACAACGGCCGTACCGTTTCCTGGCGC
>CAZSVK010000077.1:1557-17124 GCA_964610245.1 uncultured bacterium | reverse complement strand
CCGAGAGGCAAGTCGAGATCCTCCCAGTTTCCCCACGAACCGCGCGCGCACCCTCTAGCTGCGGGCGCTTCGCCTGTGGCACGCTGCCGGTATCGCCCCCGGCCCCGAGCGAGTCCGCTGCGGCCGTTTCCCAGAATTCGGAGGTCCACCAGTTGTTCATCCTCAAACTGAAGAAGAATGAAGACCGGCGGGTCCGCGCGGGTCACTGCTGGATCTTCTCCAACGAGATTGCCGCGGTCGAAGGCGCCGGCGAGGCGGGCGGGCCGGCGGAGGTCTTCAGTGCTTCGGGCCGGTGCCTGGGGACCGGCACCTACAACCGGACGTCGCTCATCGCCTGTCGCCTGTTCTCCCGGCAGCGGACCTCGCTGGACCGGGCCTTCTTGGAAGCCCGAGTCCGGGCCGCGCTCGAGTTCCGGCAGAAGCTGTTACCGGGAGAGTCATGTTATCGGCTGATCTTCTCGGAAGGAGACGGCTTGCCGGGCCTGGTGGTCGATCGGTTCGGCGAGGCCCTGGTGGTTCAGGCCTCGACCGCGGGCGCCGACAGATTGCTCCCTTCGTTCCTGGAGGCGCTGGAGGCGGCGATCGCCCCGCGAGTGGTGGTGCTGCGCAACGACTCCCCGTCGCGGGCCCTCGAGGGGTTGGACTCCTGCGTCGAAGTCGTCCGCGGCGCCCTGGACGGGCCGGTCGACGCGAGCTGCGACGGTCTGACCTACCGGGTGGATCTGCTCGGGGGACAGAAGACCGGCTTCTACTTCGATCAGCGCGAGAACCGCCGGGCGGTGGCTCCGCTGGCGGCGGGCGCGCGTGTGCTGGACCTGTTCTGCTACACCGGGGCGTGGGCGCTGGAGGCCGCGCGGGCCGGGGCCGCGAACGTGGTGGCGGTCGACTCGAGCGGTCCCGCCCTGGCCCTCGCTGCACAGAACGCGAAGCTGAACGCTCTCGAGGGCCGCGTCGCCTTCCGGGAACTGGATGTCTCGGCCTTCCTGGACGAGGAGGCCGCCAAGGGCCACCAGTACGATCTCGTGCTGGTGGATCCCCCGCCCTACGCCCGCTCCAGGAAAGACCTCATCGAGGCCCTGGTCCGCTACGAGCGCCTCAATCGCAAGGCGCTGGCGGTGCTGGCCACCGGCGGCTACCTGGTCAGCTCGTCCTGCTCCTACCACGTGGGCGCCGACGACTTCGCTCGGACGCTCTCCCGCGCCGCCTCGACCGGCGGGTGCGGCCTGCGCCTGGTGGAGTGGCGCGGCCAGTCGCGCGACCCCCCGGGCGGGCTGGCCATGCCCGAGCCCCGCTCCCGGGGGTGCGCCATCTGGCAGAAGGTGTGAGAAAGGCAGGGGGCAGGGGTTGGGGGTTGGGGGTTGGGGGTTAGGCGACGGGTCGCGCTCCCCTCCGTCCTCAGGTCCCCAGCCTCCAGCCTCCAGCCTCCAGCCCCGAGCAGCCCGCCCCCCGCGGCCCGATCCTAAAGTCTGCAGTCACCTCGTGGTATAGTGCCCGCGCGTCTCGACGCGGTACATGCCCCGGACCTCGGGAGGAGGATCAACATGGCTCAGATCTTCAAGAACTACATCAATGGCGAGTGGATCGCGAAGGGCTCTCAGGGGACCTTCGATAACCTCAATCCCGCGGACCGAGCCGACGTCGTCGGCATCTTCCCCAAGTCCGGGCTTCAGGAGGTCGAGGCTGCCGTCGAGGCGGCCGACCGCGCCCAGCCCGGGTGGGCCAGGGTGCCCGCGCCTCGCCGTGGCGAGATCCTCAAGAAAGTCGGAGACCTCCTCTCGGCGCGCAAGAACGAGATTGCCGAGCTGATGACCCGCGAGATGGGCAAGGTCCTCAAGGAGACCCGGGGCGACGTCCAGGAAGGCATCGACTGTGCCTACTACTATGCCGGCGAGGGCCGCCGCCTGTTCGGCGATACGACCCCCTCCGAGCTGGATAACAAGTTTGCGATGTCGATCCGGCGCCCGGTGGGCGTCTGCGGCATCATCACGCCGTGGAACTTTCCGATGGCCATCCCGACGTGGAAGGCGTTCCCGGCCCTCGTCTGCGGGAACACGCTGGTGTTCAAGCCGGCAAGCGACACCCCCGCGACTGCCGTCAAGCTGGTCGAGGTCTTCGAGGAGGCAGGCGTTCCCAGGGGCGTCGTGAACCTGGTACACGGCGGCGGCGGCCTGGTCGGCAACGCGCTGGTCAACCATCCGAAGGTCCGCCTGATCAGCTTCACCGGCTCTTCCTCGGTCGGACGCGGCATTCTGGAGGCCTGCGGCAAGCGGCTGGCCCGCTGCTCGCTCGAGCTGGGCGGAAAGAACGCCCAGGCCGTGATGGAGGATGCCGACATCGACCTGGCCGTCGATGGCGCGCTGTGGGGCGCCTTCGGCACGACGGGTCAGCGCTGCACCGCCACGAGTCGCATCATCCTGCACAAGGCGATCGCCAAGAAGTTCACGCAGCTCTTCGTCGAGAAGACCCGCAACCTGGTCCTGGGCAACGGCCTGGATCCCAGGAGCGAGGTCGGCCCGGTGGTCAACCAGGGCCAGATCGACACAGTTTCCAGCTACGTCGAGATCGGCAAGGGCGAGGGCGCCGAGCTGCTTTGTGGCGGCGAGGTTGCCACCGACGGCGACCTGAAGAAGGGCTACTTCTTCAAGCCGACGGTGTTCGGCGGCGTGAAGCGGAACATGCGCCTCTTCCAGGAAGAGATCTTCGGCCCGGTCGTGGCCATCACCGAGGTCGACGACTTCGAAGCGGCGATCGCGGCGATCAACGACAGCGCTTACGGTCTCTCTTCGAGCGTCTACACTCGCGACGTCAACCGCGCCTTCCAGGCCGTCCGCGACATCGAAGCGGGCATCACCTACATCAACGTGCCGACCATCGGCGCCGAGGTGCATCTGCCGTTCGGCGGCTGCAAGGACACGGGCAACGGCCATCGCGAAGCCGGCCGCGCCGCCCTGGACGTCTTCAGCGAGTGGAAGTCGGTCTACATCGATTTCAGCGGCAAGCTGCAGAAGGCGCAGATCGACACCCACTCGGAGGACTGAGCCGCCCACTCCCGACAGTCGCCGGAGGTCGCGAGGATTCGTACCGAGGACGATTGCCTTTCCTTCAGCCTCGAGCCTCAAGCCTCCGGCCTGGTTCGCGGGCAACTGCCCGCGCTGTGATATGGTTCAGGGTGAGGGCAGCGCCCGCGGCGTGACCGTGGGACGCTGTGGAGCCCCAACGGATTCTCGAAGGAGTGCCAGCGAGCCATGGGAATACTGAGTGGAAGACCCTGCGCCCTCATCGTCGACGACTCCCAGTTCATCTGCAAGATCCTGGCGAAGAGCCTCCTCGACTTCGGCTTCCGGCTGGTGGCGATCGGAGGCTCCTGCGAGGAGGCCATGGCGCATGTGCACACCTTCGCGCCCGATCTGATCACGCTCGATCTGGTGCTGCCGGATGGCGACGGCTTCGACCTGTTCGATCGGCTGCGTGAGGTGCGGCCAGGCGCGCAGATCGTCATCGTGAGCGACTTGCGCAGGGTCGAGGCGTTCGAGCAGTCCCAGCGCAAGGGTGCGGTTGGCTTCATCGGTAAGCCCTTCCAGGAAGCCCACCTTCGCCAGGTGCTGCAGAAGCTCGATCTCGGCGGCGGCTCCGGCACGCCCGTCGGCCCCTGAGGGGGACCGCCCTTCGTCGCAATTCAGCCCAGGAACTCGCGCACCAGGTCCCGGAACAGGCCGGGATACTCGAGATTCGGGCAGTGGCCGCAGTCGCGGAAGACCTCCAGGCGGCAACCCGAGATCCATCCCTTCGCCAGAAGTGCCTGGAGCGGGTGCACGACGAGATCCCGGTCGGCCGCGATGAAGAGCGTGGGACAGCGGATCGCCTGCAGGTGTGCGCGGGTGCAGTCGTGAGTGAGCGACTCGAGCGCGGTGCGGATGGCGATGGAAGAGCCGATCCCCGCCGCGTGCATCACCTCGTCGGGCACGCGGATCGCGTGGGCGAACCAGGGCGCGACGGCGCTCCGGATCGGCGCCAGACGCAGGGCGCCCGTGACGAACCAGCGGATCGGGGCGAACCGGCCCATCATTCCCAGGAAGCTGAGCGCGGTCGTGCCCTCGAGCGGAGCGGCCAGCAGGATCATGCGCTCGACCAGCTCCGGCTGGGTCGCCGCGAGACGGGCCGCGATCATCCCGCCCATCGAGTGACCCGCCAGCGAGACGGGACCGCCGGCCACTCCGCGGATGAACTCGGCCATCCGGCGGGCCTGTATCCCGATGGAGCAGCCCGCCTCGCGCGGCTCGAACGATCGGCCGAAGCCGGGCAGATCGACCGCCAGGACGCGGAAATGCGAGGCGAGCGCCTGCGCGTCTTCCCGCCAGTAGACGGAACTGACGGGCCAGCCGTGGAGCAGGACGAGCGTGGGACCGGCCCCCAGCTCGAGATAGTGCAGGTCTCCCTCGGTCAGTCGGAAGGTGGGCATGGGTTTGAAGAGGGTAGGGGGGTCAACGTCGGACGCCGTAGATGACGAAGTCCCCGAAGGCGGCGAGCTGCTCGAGAAACGGCCACCGTTGCGTTTCCAGGGTCGTGCAGAGTTCGCGGGGCAAGACCACACGCGCGATTCCCCAGCGCCGCAAGAACGCGGCTCGCTCGTTCCCGGGCGTGGCCGCGTCGAGGAAGCGCTGCAGTTCGCGTTCCTTCTCCGCCGGGTCGGCGGTCTGGAATCGCCAGCCCAGGAAGACGCGCCGGCCCGCGATGCCTGGCAACAGCTGGGCCAGGTAAGCAGGCTGGGCCAGCACCGTGCCGCCGATCTGGCCCTCACGCCCCAGCCAGAGGGCTACCTGGTGGAGGTCGGCCGGCAACACCGGCGGGAAGCAGCCGCTCCGGATGCCGGCGACATCCCGGACGACCACGTCGATGGACGTCGCGCAGGCGAGGAAGGTCATCAGCGTCAGGGCGGCCGCGGCCAGCCTCGGCCGGTTCTGACACATGGTGCGAGCGAACAGCAGCGTTCCCCGGGCCCCGAGGACGGCGATGGGAACCGCGAGCCCGAGCGCCAGCTTCCGTCTGAAGTAGAGCAGGGGATTGAGCAGCAAGAAGGGAGCGAGCAGTAACCAGATGGCCCAGATCCTGGTGTCGGACGGCAGCCTGCCCGGACCTGCCTGGCCGCGCCCGGCCTGGAGCAGGAAGTAGAGCGCGAACAGCAGCGGTTGCCCGAACCCGAACGCGAAATCGAACGGGCCGACCCAGAAGTCGTCGGCCATGCCTTGAGAGACGGTCGTGTGATAGCTCGTCAGATAGTGGAAGAGGAAGGGAGGCACCGCGGCAGCCAGTGTCAGGACGACGGCCCTCGAGCGGTCCGGGAGACGGTCTCGAGCGCTCCACCAAGCTGTCAGCAGCCAGGTCAGCGAGACCGCTCCCAGGGTGATGACCTCGTAAGGATGGATGAGTGCGAGCAGGGCGGTGCAGGCCGCCGCGATGCCGGTGCGCGGTCTTTCGCAGAGCAACAGAGCCCCCAGCGCCGCCAGCAGGAGCACCGCGGCCAGGGAGAGATGGGCCTGGCTGTAGAAGGTCAGGAAGCTGTCCGACTCCGGCCGCAGGGTCCCCAATCGGTCGCCGTAGCGGGCCTGCGCGTCCGGAGCTAGCGGCCGGATCAGTTCGAACGTCCAGAACAGACCGCCCGCCGCCCAGGCATGACACAATCCGACCGCCCGCTCGCCCGGTTCGAAGACCCGCAGGCAGAGCCAGCCCAGGAAGGCCAGCAGCAGACTGCCGAACAGCAACTTCGCCACGAGCGGGTAGGCGGCCGCCGGAAGCCCCGCCGCCCGCAGCGCTAGCCCCATCACGAGAGCCAGCGGGTTGACCTGAGGATAGAGCCTGTCGAGTTCCGGCGTATGGAGGTTGGAAACGAACAGCTGGCCGTCCATCCCGGCGCGCGCCCGCTCGACGTAGTACAGCGAGTCGAGGAGATCGAGACCATTCGGGACCCCCATGAACGCCGGCCCGTACAGCGCATATCCGACAAGCTCGGGCAGGCAGGCGAAGAGCATCACCACGCTGCCCGCCAGCGCGATCAAGAACAGGTGCTTGCGCGAGGACTGGGCCCGCTCAGGCTCGACCACGCCGCCAGTGTAGAGAGACGCGCCCGGCCCGTCAACTCGGCGCCCCGGTCGACGGTCGGGGGCCGCGTACGGTATGCTGGGCACCGCCCGAACCGCGCGCTGCCCAGTCCCGGACTACAGGTCTCAGTTGGAACGGAACGCCTCATCCCCGCCTCAGCTCTCGATCGTCCTGCCCTGCTTCAACGAGGAGCGCCGGATCGGCGCGAGCCTCGACGTCATCGCCGACTGGCTGGCAGCTTCGGACTTCAACGCCGAGGTGGTCGTCGTCGACGACGGGAGCCGGGATGCCACCAGTGCCGTGGCCGAGTCGCGGCGCGCGCGGTTGCCGGGTCTGGTGGTCCTGCGTTGCGAGCAGAACGGAGGCAAAGGCCGTGCGGTGAAGACCGGAGTTCTCGCGGCCAGGGCCGCGCTGGTGCTGTTCAGCGACGCCGATCTCTCCACGCCGATCGAAGAGGCGCTCCAGCTCACGGCGCGCCTGGAGGCCGGGGCCGACATGGCCATCGGCTCGCGGCGGCTCGCGCGGTCGCGGATAGAGGTGGCCCAGAGCCCGCTGCGCCGACTGCTGGGCGCCACCTTCGTGACGCTGCAGAAGCTCATCGTGGGCACCGGCTTCTCCGACACACAGTGCGGATTCAAGGCGTTCCGGCGAGAGGTCGCGACCGATCTGTTCGGCCGCTCGCTCATCCCGGGCTACTGCTTCGACGTCGAGCTGCTCGCCCTGGCGGTGCGTTCGGGCTACCGGGTCGAGGAGGTCCCCCTGCGCTGGAGAGACGACCGCGACTCCCAGATCCATGTCGTGAGAGACTCCCTGCGAATGCTCGCCGACATGTTCCGCATCCGGTGGAACCTCCTGACGGGCAAGTATGGTCCGCCGGGCCGTTCGTGAGCGGCGTGCGGGCGTGGCCGACTCCCTGCCAGGGGCCCGATTCGGCTTGACCGCGAAGCGCCCGTCCGCTAGAAATGATGGCCACGGCGGGTGGGACGGATGGGAGACGATGGGAGCTGACGGTTCGAAGGGCGAGGCGGCGGCGGCGGTCGAGCAGACGTCCGGGGCCGCGGCGGCCGTCGACGAGCGGCGAGCGCGCTACAAGAAGGCGCTGCAGGCGCTGCAGCTCGCGCGTCTGAAGGATACCTACCGCGACCAGCTCGAGGGGGAGCAGCACCGGAGACTCTGCATCTACTTCACGCAGTTCCTCTACTCGACGGACGACTACACCGCCCGCAACGAGAGCTTCATCAAGCTGGTGCGGACCTTCGAGCGCACGATGGGCAAGGACATGGTGCACAGCGCCTCGAAGCTGCTGGAGCTGCACGATCTCTCCGACACCCTGGATCAGGAGATCGCGGACAAGCTGATCGAGATGGGGTGCGGCGAGGATTTCGGGATGGAGGAGTACGAGCGGGCGTACCTCCTGGTGGACAACTACGTCATCCGGGTCTACCAGATAGAGTTGATCGAGGAGACGGTGCACCTGGTGCACAGGCTGGCGCACTTTCCGCTGATGGGCCTCCTGCTCAAGACGCTGCGGGCAGGGGCGGCGCTCATCGGAGCGACGGCGATGGTCGACTTCCTGCAGGAAGGCTATGACGCGATGTGCAGCGTGGACGACGTCACGGAGTTCACACAGACCATCCGGGAGCGCGAGATGGCCCGGCTGGATCGGATCTACGAGAAAGCCAGATGAAGAGAGTCGTTTCGGTCAGCCTCGGCCCGTCCTCGATCGATCGAACGTTCACGGTGAAGATGCTCGACCAGGAGATCCTGGTGGAGCGGCGCGGCACCGACGGCGACATGGCTCGCGCGGCAGCCATCATCGACGAGGTCGACGGCAAGGCCGACGCCATCGGCCTGGACTGCATGAACCGCGAGTTCGTGGTGGGCAGCCGGATGTGGGTGCATCCCGAGGTCGCGGAGCTGGCGGCGCGGGCCAAGACGACGCCGGTCGTCGATGGTTCGGAGCTGAAGCGCACGCTCGAGCGCTGGGCGGTCTCATGGCTCGACCGCACGGTCCCCGGCCTGTTCAAGAACAAGCTGGTCTTCGTGCCGAGCGGGCTCGATCGCTACGGGATGGCGATGGTGCTCCAGGGGGCCGAGGCCAGGGTGGTCTACGGCGACCCGATCTTCCATCTGGGGATTCCGCTGGCGATGACCAGCTCGCGGCAGCTCGAGTGGTACGCCAGGATGGTGATGCCGGTGTTGTTGCGGCGGCCCTACAAGTCGCTCTATCCGGTGGGCCGGCGGCAGAACGAGCAACGTCCGATGGGGACGCGCTGGTTCGAGAAGGCCGACATCATCGCGGGAGGGCTGCACTACATCACGCGTTATGCTCCCGCGTCGCTCTACAACAAGGTCCTCATCACCGACAGCCTGATGGCCGGCGACCTGGAAGACATGCGGGCCCGGGGCGTGCGGATGATCCTGACCACGACGCCCGAGCTGGACGGCGAGTCCTACGGCACCAACGTGCTCGAGGCGATCTTCGTTTGCTTGCTGGACAAACCGTTCGACCAGGTGCGGCTCGACGACTACCTGAACCTGATCCCCAAGACCGGCATCCAGCCGCGGATCGTCTATCCGCAGGGCAAGCCGGTCGAGGTGGAGAAATTCGCGTTCGTGATCCACCCGCTGACGGTCGACGACATCTTCGCCCACCCGATCCTCCGCTATCTGAAGTTCCTGCCCAGGAGCTGGGTGGAGCGGCTGGCGGCCCACAGCCCGGCGATGCTGCTCAGCCACGTCACCGGGGCCCGCTCGGAGACCGGCCGCGAGCTGGAAGGCTGGCTGCTGGGGCTGGGCCTGACGCCGAAAGAGGTGATGCGGCGCGACCCGGAGGTCACCTGCCGGCGCCTGCCCGACGCCGCGGCGAACGGCGAGGAGCTGGGGGCGAAGATCATGGGCCTGGGCGCGTTCACGAGCATCGTGGGCGACGCCGGCGTGACCGTCGCCAAGCGGGCGAACATCGGCATCACCTCGGGAAACAGCTTCACGGTCTCCTCGACGTTGCAGGCGGCGAAGATCGCGGCGCTGAAGATGGGCCACGATCTGCAGACCGGGACGGCGGCGGTGGTGGGGGCGACCGGGTCGATCGGCTCGATCAGCGCGCGGCTCATCGCGCAGGTGGCCCGGCGCGTCATCCTGGTGGCGCCGCGCCCCGAGAAGCTGCTGGAACTGCAGGAGCGGATCCAGGCGGAGTCGAAGGCCGAAGTGATCATCGCGACCGAGGCGCTCGACTGGCTGGGCGACGCCGAGCTGATCATCACGACGACGACGGCGCGCGGCGGGCGCGTGGTCGACCTCGACAAGGTGAAGCCGGGGTGCGTCATCTGCGACGTGGCGCGGCCGCTCGACATCTCGGAGGAGGACGCGAAGAGGCGCCCCGACGTGCTGGTCATCGAGTCGGGCGAGCTGGAGGTGCCCGGGCCGGTCGATTTCGGCTTCGACATCGGGCTGCCGCCCAAGACGGCGTATGCCTGTCTGTCGGAGACCATGATCCTGGCGATGGAGGGCCGCTACGAGAGCTACACGCTCGGCCGGGACATCGAGATGGAGCGCGTCAAGGAGATCTACAAGCTCGGGAAGAAGCACGGCTTCAAGCTGGCGGCGATTCGCAGCTTCGGGCGGGTGGTCTCGGACCAGGAGTTCGCGCTGATCCGCGAACGGGCCGCGGACGCCCGGCGGCGGATGGCCGTGAAGTCGCAGGCCTGACCGCGAAATCACTTGACGGGTCATAACGCACTGCGTTATATTGGGCCTGTCGGATTCGGCGTCGGGGCCTGGGGGCGCCCGGCAGGGCCGTACCGGCCTGGCAAGCCGCCGTTCGCGGCGAGGAGGAGTTCGATGCCGGTCAAGAAGAAGGACGCCAAGGCTCAGGCGGGGGCCAACTGGTCGAGCCAGGTCCGCAAGGTGCTGCTGGCCGCGGTCGGGGCCGTGGTGCTGGCGCAGGAGGAGATCGAGGACTTCGTCGAGAAGCTCGTCAAGCGCGGCGAGATGGCCGAGAAGGACGGGAAGAAGCTCCTGGACGACATCCTGGCCCGCCGGCGCAAGCAGGTCCAGAAGGTCTCGAAGAACGTCGCCGAGCTGGGCACCGGCCTGGGCTCGGGCGTCAGCGAAGGCATCGAGACCGTCCTCCACAAGGTGAAGCTCGTCAGCAAGCGGGACGTCGATCAGCTCTCCGAGAAGATCGATACCCTGGCCGACGTCGTCGACAAGCTGGCTCGCAGCCGGCAAGGAAACTGAGGTGAGCCTCGCGATGAGAACCATCAAGCGATACGGCAACCGGAAGCTCTACGATACCAGCCTCCGCCGCTACATCAACCTGGTCGAGATTTCCGACCTCGTTCAGAAGGGCGTCGAGGTCCGCGTCACGGACAGCAAGACCGGCGAGGACATCACGAAGATCACCCTCTCCCAGATCCTGCTCGACAAGGAGAAGAAGAAGGAAGGCTTCGTCTCGAAGACGCTCTTCACCGACCTGATCCGCAAGGGCAGCAGCTCGGTCGTCAGCTACCTGAAGCGCTCGGCCAAGAGCGGCATGGGCGTGCTCGGCTGGGCCGAGGACGAGATCAACGCCGGCATCAAGCGGCTCACGCATGCCGGCGAGATCACCGAGCAGCAGGCCCGCAAGCTCCGGGAAGATCTCATCTCCCGGATGTCCAAGGGCAAGGCCGACGTCGAGCGCCGCGTCGAGCAGTCGGTCGAGGTCGTCCTCCACAGGCTCAACATCCCCGCCCAGAAGGACATCAAGCGCCTCTCCGACAAGCTCGCGCAACTCTCGGCCCAGGTCGAGAAGCTGGCCAGCAAGAAGGCCGTGAAGCCTGCCGTCGCCCCCAAGGCCGCCGGCAAGGGCCCGGCCCGCAAGTCCAAGGCCGTCTCCGGCAAGGAGAACAAGGCCGAGGCCGTCGGCGTCCAGGTCATCGCCATATCCGAGCCCGGCGGCGACTCCAGCCCGCGTCAGTGACGCGCCGCTGACCGGCGTCAATCGCTCTCCAGACGGCGGATCCTCGCGATCCGCCGTCTTTTCGCATGTGAGGGACTTGACCGTGGTCTTCCCCCGGGGACGCTGTCCCCGGACCCCTGCTGGAACTCTGCTCCTGGCCTCGCCAGGGGAGCCCCCCCTGGACCCGGCGATGAGAAGACGAATCGAGGCCCGAGCGACACTCTCGAGGACTCCGATCTGTGAGCGTGAGCAAGACTCACTCCAGCCATCGGGGGGTCAAGGGGCGAACTTCGCCCCTTGCGAGGGTTCGGGAGCAGCGCTCCCGACGGGGTACGGGGCAGCGCCCCGGTGGCGCGCATTGCGGACGCTTCCTTCGCCTTCCGGGGAACCCGGACCGCCCGGTGGTAGTCTAGTTACTGGCGGCGGGCTGCCCTCGCCGGCCGGGTCGAGGAGGTCGCATGAGAGCCGCGGGCCTGTGGATGCTGCTGACGCTGGCGCTGGCCTGGCCGGCGCCAGCCGTCGAGTTCGAGTGTTCCCGGGACATCAGCCGGGAGTGGGCCGCGTTTGGCGAGGGCGAACTGGTGGTCCGCTGCGCGACCGCGCTGGGGCCTTCCGAGCAGTTCGAGCCGGTCAGGACCTCGCTGCCCGGTTCGCTGGAGGCCGGCTCCGCGGTCGAATTGCGGCTCACGGTGAGCCAGGGGCGCTATGGAGGGGAGTCGGGGCGCGCCGTGCTCGTGCACGAGGCCCGGATGCAGGCGGGCCCGGGTGGCCGCGGCGAGATCCGGCTGGCGATCCGGATGCCATCGGGCTGGTCGAGCGCTTCCGAACTCGAACTCCGGCTGCCGGACGGGCGCCGGGCGAAGCTGGACACGTCGAGGCTGACCAGCCAGGCCAGCGCCGGTTCCCGCATGCTCGAGGTCGTGGGGACTGACCGATCCGTGGAGGCCCTGCCGGCCGCTGGCGTCGCACATCGGATGCGGGCCCGGGAACTGGCCCGGACAACCGGTGCCCGGCTCTCGAGCTATCCCGGCATCCGCCTGCGCGGCGTGAACCTGGGCGAGCTGAGCCCGGCAGCGTTCGCGTCGCTGCGCGACTGGGTCTGGCGCGGCGGAGAGCTGGAGTTCGACGCGGCGGCGGTGAGTTCGAACAGGGGCTCTTCCAGAATGGCCGAGCTGTGGCCGGGAGAGGATTCCTTCGTGGATCGGGCCGATGCCGATTCCCGCGCGCCGGCCGGCAGGGTCTTGCGGCGGCGCACCGGACTGGGGACGGTGAGCCTGGAACTCGAGCCCGGAGCCAGGCGGCCCGCCTCGGACGATTCGTCCGACACCGGCCGGCAGGGTTCCTCGATGGCCGAGGGCTGGCAGCGTTGGCTTCCCGAGGAGGCGCAAGCGGCCAGCCGGGAGGCGGGCTTCCTGGGCTGGGTTCTCGCGTACGGCCTCGGCCTGGTGGCGGTGCTGGCCCGGGCGAGGCGGCGCGGGGTCGATCGGATGCTGGCGGCGCTGCTGGTAGCCCCGGTCGTCTTCGCCGGCGTGGTCGTGGTGGCCTACCTCGTGAGGCCGGCCGATGTGCGGTTGCACACGGTGCGGTTGCTCTACGGACAGTCGGGCTCCCGGACCCAGCTCTCGAGGCTGTTCGTCACCGGCTATTCCCGCTCGGCGGCCACGATCGCCTTCGAGGAGCCCGCCGCCGGCGCGCTGCTTCCGGCGGAGGTCGACCGAGAGCCAGGCCGCTACGACTTCGGCTGCAGCTCCACCCCGGCCGGTCCGCTTACGGTGCGCCAGCAGGAAGCGGGATGGAGCGCAAGCGCTCCGCTGTTGCCGGCACAGGTCAGGACGTACGGCTGGGAGGGGCCGGCGGTGGAGGCGGGAAGCCTCGAGGGTGAGCTGGAGCTGGACGCTGCCGGGTCGCGCTGGACCGGCCGCGTCGCATCGCACCTGACCTTCCCCCTGGACGAGGTGCACCTCGTCCACGGATGGCACCATCAGGCGCTCGGGCCGCTGGCGCAGGGGCGGACGCTGGCCGTCTCGCTCCCGCTGGTCGAGCTTTCGACCGAGGTCGAATGCCGGGCTTGCGGTTACGGCCACGGGCAGATGCTCGCCAGGTGCCCTTCGTGCGGGCGGATTCACTCGGCTGCCGGGGCGATCTACAACCTCTTCGAGCTTCGCTCGGAGGAAGACCGGCTGGTGCTTGCCAGGCTGCTCGCCGAGTCGGCCGGCGCGCGCGAGTTCTATGCCCGGCCGTTGCTGATCGGCCTGGGGCCGGTCGAAAGGGGAGGGGCACCCGGGGTCACCACCTGGCGGCGGACGGTGCTGGTGGCGGCGCTCGCGCAGAGGCTCGAGGCGTCTCCTCGAGCGGTTCCGGCCGCCGCGGCGACCCGCCTATGGAGCGTATCGTGCAACCGGGAGCGAACCTGGCGTGCGCCGCCGGCAGGCTGCACCTATCCCGATCCGATGAGGCTCAGATCCTGGCTCGAGGGCTCGAATCCGACCAGCTACCTCTTCCCGTACCGGGGGCCGGTGCGCTCCATCCGGATCGAGCTGGGCGGGGCGGGCGGTAACGGCCCTGGCGGCGGCCTGCTGGTGAGCCTGCTGAACGCGCGCAGCAACACCTACCAGGAGTTCATCTGTCGCAAGGGTGAGTCGCTGGTCGTCGAGGAAGGGGCCGAGAACTTCTTCGATCGCCGGGACGGTCGAGTCACGTTGCAGGCCTCGATGATGTCGCAGGGGCTCTCGCGGCTCGACGTGAGCCTGGAGGGGGGCGAGCGATGATGGGTGCGTCCGGCGAGAGTCGGTTCCGCTGGGGGCGGAGCTCCCAAGAGGCCAGATCCTGCCCCAAGACCCGGCAATGGCAGCGAGGCTATCGCTTGCTTCTCGGCGGCTGGTCAACCAGGCCGACTCGCACCACTCATTGCCGGGTGCAGGGGAGTGCTACTCCCCTGCTGGGGTTCGGGGCAAAGCCCGGACGGGGTGCGGGGCAGAGCCCCGGGGGGGCCGTTTTATGACACGCCCCAGTGCGATGATCGAGGCGGAGCGCATCACGAAGCGGTTCGATGAGCTGGTGGCGCTCGACGGCGTGAGCCTGGAGGTGCAGGCGGGTCAGATATTCGGACTCATCGGACCCAACGGAGCCGGTAAGACCACTTTGCTCCGGGTGCTGGTCGGGCTCCTGGCGCCGGAGACGGGCGTGGCGCGCATCGGCGGCCACGACGTCCTGCGGGACGAGCTGCCGGCGCGGCGCCGCTTCGGCTACATGCCCGATTTCCTTGGGCTGTATGACCGGCTGACGGTTCGCGAGTATCTGCAGTTCTTCGGCGAGCTGAACTCGTTTGAAGGGGCGGCGCGCGACCGGGCGGTCGACGGCGCCCTGGCGGCGGTGCGGCTCAAGCTGAAGAAGGACGAGTACGTCGATCACCTCTCGCGCGGGATGACGCAGCGGCTGGGGTTCGCCCGGACGCTCGTGCATGAGCCGGACGTGTTGCTGCTGGACGAGCCGGCGTCGGGTCTGGACCCGGGCGCGCGGCTGGAGCTGTGGGACATCCTGCGCACGCTGGCGGCGCGCGGCAAGGCGATTCTCATCTCGTCGCACATCCTCAAGGAGCTGGAGGCGCTGGTCACGCACGTCGCCGTGCTCGAGAGCGGGCGGCTGGCGTTCTGCGGGCCTCTGGGCCAGCTTGCGCGGCTCGGGTCGCGGCGCCGAGTGAGGCTGCGGCCCTGGGGCGAGGCGGTGGCCGCGCGGGCGATGGAAGTGCTGGCCGGGCACGGGGCTCGCCTGTGCAGCGCGCCGGCGGACGTCTTCTGGGAGATCGAGCTGGCCGACGACGACCGGGCCGTGGCGGCCCTGGTGCGCGGCCTGGTAACGGCCGGCGTCGACGTGGTCCTGCCGCCGGTGGCGGAGGATCGGCTGGAGCGGGCTTACCTGGACATGACCGGGAGGGAGCTGTCGTGATCGCCATCGTGAAGAAGGAGCTTCGGGCCGCGCTGCGCGAGAAGCTGGGCTGGGCCGTGCTGGCCTCCGTTCCCCTGCTGCTCGTGGTTGTGTCGGCGTTCAACCTCGGCGCGGAGGACTACCAGGGCTGGCCCGAGCCGGCGGCGCAGGTGGGCCGCGGTCTGTTCGCGCTGGGGGCACATCTCCAGGTGCTGCTGCTGCTGGCGATCCTGCCGGCCTACTCGGCGCTGAACCTGGTTCGCGAGAAGGAACGGCGTACGCTCGAGACGCTGCAGGTCGCGCCGATGCGGGTCGAGGTGTTGCACCTGGGCAAGCTGGTGGGGCCGGCGCTGCTGGGCTGGCTCTCGGTGCTGCTGGCGCTGCCGGCCCTGGCGGCGCTCGGCTTCCTGGGCGGCGTCGAGCCTTGGGAGCCTCTGCTGACGGCCCTGGCGGCCGTTCCCGCGGCTCTGGCGGCCTCGGCGGCGGGGCTGGCGCTGGGCAGCCTGGCCGGCAGTTCGGCGCCCGCGGTGCCGCTCTCGGGGGTGGTCAGCATCTTCGCCGTGGCGTTCACGGCCTGGCCGATCGGCGCCGGCGCCGCGAGCCGGCCG
>CAZSVK010000077.1:0-1547 GCA_964610245.1 uncultured bacterium | reverse complement strand
CGATGCCCTCGGGGGCCGCGCGGGTGATACTCGATCGGCAGCCGCTCGGCGCCTTCGGCTGGACGATTCCAGGGTTAGCTCCGGCGTTACTCTTGCAAGGGCTGGCGGCCGGCTGCCTGTTCTTCGCCGGGTTGCCGGCGCTGGCGAGCCCTTACCGGCGGCGGGCCCTGCCGGTGCGCGCGCTGGGCGCCGCGGCGGTGGCGGTCGCTCTGGTGCTCGGCACGGCCTCGCTGGTGCCCGTGGCCGGCTCCGGCGGCTGGGCGACCGGCCCGGTCTCGGCCGTCCTCGTGCTCGTCTGCCTGGCGACGCCTGCGCTGCTCCTGCTCGAGCGGGTCGACACGATGGGGGTGCTGCGCGTGCTGCCGGAGAGCGCGGAGGAGCGGGCGCTCGCGGCCGGCTCGTGGGCCGACCGGCTCGCGGCGTCGCCGGTCGGGCTGGCGCCCACGTCGGCGCTGGCCGCGATGCCGGGACTGGCCGTGCTGATGCTGCACATCCGGGCGATGCCCCCGTCGCCCGAAGGCCCGGACCTCGCGGGCCGGCTCATCGGCTGCTGCACCTTCATCGTGGTCTGGGCGCTGTTCTGCGCGGCCTGGGCGGCGCTCGTGGCCCATCGGCCTCACGGGTGGTGGCGGTTGCTCGACGTGCAGGCGCTGCCCGTCGCGGTGCTCGCGCTCGGGCTGGGGGTGCAGGGGCTGGACCTCGAGCGGTGGGTCCCCGCAATCGAGCCGATCGGCGTGAGCAAGGTTCTGAGCAACTCGGGCTTCGAGGCCTCCTCGCAGCTCGCGACCGCCATCGCGGGCTATGCAGTGGCGGCCGGGTGCCTGGCGGCGCTGGGGCTCATGCTGCGCCGGCGGAGGGCGGCTTCCGATCGTCGCGATAGCTTCAGGGACGCCACGCCCTCGGGCGAGATCGTGTGATGGCTCGAATCGATTCGAGGGCGGGTCTGGCATGCCTGCTTGCCTCGATTCTGCTCCTGGCCTGGTTCTATTGCCTGGGCCACGACGATCCGTTCGGTGTCGGCGAGCTGACGCTGCCGCTGGAAGTTCCGGGGCTCTCCGGATCGATGGCGGCGGGACAGGCCGAGCCCGGCCCTCGGTCCGACGGGACGCTGGTGGTCGACCGATCGAGCAAGGCCGCATGGCGCAGCTTCGCGACGGCAGCCCGCATGTGCCTTTCCGGGGCGTGGACGCTGCTTTGCCTCTACCTCATCCTCGCCAAGGGCATCGGTGCGCGGCTTGCGGAGCGAGCAGGTCGACCCGGCCGACATCCGGCCGTGACGCTGATCGCTCTCGCCTCCCTGTTGCTCGTGTCCCAGGTCGCCCTTCACCTGCCGCTGGTCTTCCTGAATGGCCTGACTTCCGCCACGATTGACGGTCTGTCCGGCGCCACAGCACTGTCCCACACGGGCCTGGCGTTCCTGAGCGATTTCAGCTGGCTTTGCCTGGGCGTTCTGGCCGCCGTGGGCCAGCTCGTTCTCATCAGGATCTGGCCTCGCGTGTGGTGGTGCCTGGGCTGGGCGATCTCCGTTCCCTTGCTCGTCGGGGGGC
>CAZSVK010000076.1:0-17161 GCA_964610245.1 uncultured bacterium | reverse complement strand
GTTACGAGTCCGACCGGTGCCCGATCTCCCTACCCACGCTCAGAGCATGCACCCCGCACCTGACGCGAGATTGAACCTGTCGTATCGTTGTGTTAGCATCCCCTCCCGTTCTCCGTGGAGGAGACAGGCCGGTTCGCGGCGCTTTTCTGACCGCGCTCCGTATCCAGAAAGGATCGATCTTGGGTAACCGATTCAAGAACTACACGCTCTACCTGCTGATCCTGGTGATCATCTTCGCCATCTTTGCCCACACGGTGGACAAGCAGCCCGAACTGCTCGTCGACTACTCGCAGTTCTGGCAGAAGGTGGGCGAGAGTCAGGTCTACGAGGTCATGCTCGACGGCAAGTCGGTCCGCTACAAGACCTTCGCGGACAAGGGCAAGCACGTTTTCCGGGCCTACTGGCTCCCCGACGAGGGCGACCTGAAGGCGCTCCGCGAAGCCAAGATCAACGGGATCGACCCCGACAACGCGAAGCGCACGATCGACCGCATCAAGGTCAACTTCGAGCCGCCCACCGAGATCCCCTGGTGGCTCTCGATGCTCGGAAGCTGGTTCCCCTTCGTCGTGCTGATCCTCATCTGGTTCTACTTCCTCCAGAAGATGCAGGGCGGCGGCGCCAAGGCGCTCTCCTTCGGCAAGAGCCGCGCCCGCTTCATGGACAGCAGCCGCGTCAAGAACACGTTCGACGACGTCGCCGGTTGCGACGAGGCGAAGGCCGACCTCGAGGAAGTCATCGAGTTCCTCAAGCATCCGAAGAAGTTCAAGGACATCGGCGCGCGCCTGCCTCGCGGCGTCCTGCTGATGGGCCCCCCAGGCACCGGCAAGACGCTCCTGGCGCGGGCCGTGGCCGGCGAGGCCAACGTGCCGTTCCTGCACATCTCGGGCTCGGACTTCGTCGAGATGTTCGTGGGCGTCGGCGCCTCCCGCGTGCGCGACCTGTTCGAGCAGGGCAAGAAGCACGCCCCCTGCCTCATCTTCATCGACGAGATCGACGCCGTTGGCCGGCAGCGCGGCGCCGGCCTGGGCGGTGGCCACGACGAGCGCGAGCAGACCCTCAATCAGTTGCTCGTCGAGATGGACGGCTTCGACACCAACGAAGGCGTCATCATGATCGCGGCCACCAACCGCCCCGACGTGCTCGACCCGGCACTGCTGCGCCCGGGCCGCTTCGACCGCCAGATCGTGGTCGATCTGCCCGACATCCGCGGCC
Source organism: uncultured bacterium (assembly GCA_964610245.1). Lineage (GTDB taxonomy): Bacteria > Muiribacteriota > UBA6191 > JACPRK01 > JACPRK01 > CAZSVK01. Next base: position 15,949 of record CAZSVK010000076.1, on the reverse strand, counting down.
GCGAGGCGATCTTCCGCATCCACGGCTGCAAGGTGCCGGTCTCCGACGAGGTCAACATGGAGACCCTGGCTCGCGCCACACCCGGCTTCTCGGGCGCCGACATCGCCAACATGGTCAACGAGGCCGCCCTGCTCACCGCCCGCCGCAACCACAAGCAGGTCGTGATGCGCGATTTCGAGGACGCTCGCGACAAGCTGCTGATGGGCCCCGAGCGCAAGAGCCGCGTGCTCACCGAGGCGATCAAGCAGAAGACCGCCTGGCACGAGGCCGGCCATGCCCTGATGGTCAAGGTGCTCAAGGACGTCGACGACCTGCACAAGGTCTCGATCATCCCGCGAGGCCGGGCCCTGGGCGTCACGAGCTTCCTTCCCGAGGAAGTGAAGCTCTACCTGCGTGGCCGCACCTACCTCTTCGACAACATCTGCGCCGCCCTCGGCGGCCGCGTCGCCGAGGAGTTGCGTTTCCACGAGATCGACAGCGGGGCCGCCAACGACATCGAGAAGGCGACCAAGATCGCCCATCAGATGGTCTGCGAGTTCGGCATGAGCGAGCGCATGGGCCCGATCAGCTACGGCGAGAAGAACTCGCTCGTCTTCCTGGGCCGGGATCTCACGCGCGACCGCAACTACAGCGAACAGACGGCCCGCGAGATCGACGAAGAGGTCAAGCGCATCGTCACCGAGGCGCTCGAGCGCACCCGCAAGCTCCTCACTGACAACTACCACCTGCTCCAGCGCATCGCCGAAAACCTGCTCATCCACGAGGTCCTCGACAGTGCCCAGGTCGATCGCCTGCTGGCCGGCGAGGAACTTCCCCCGCCCATCCCGCCCGCGAAGGCCGAGGCCGAGAAGCCCGCTCCCCAGCCCGTCCCGCCCGAGGTCGCCGCTGCGGCCGCGGCCCCGCCGTCCACCCACGAGCTGGAGCCGCAGAAGGCGGGATGAAGACAGGGGTTAGGGGTTAGCGGTTAGGGGTTAGGAACGGCTCTCGGTCGCGTCAGCCCGGCAACGTCGTGATTCACACGCCACGCCTGGCTCGCGGCGTACGAGCCGCGCCCCCCGAGGGGACGTCGCACGTTTCCTAACCCCCAACCCCTAACCCCCAACCCCTGTCTTTTCCCCCAACCCCTGTCTTTTCCCCTAACCCCCAACCCCTAACCCCTAACCCCTGCCCCGGTGCTAGACTGCTCCCCATGAGCTTCCCACGCAGCAGCGGCATCCTTCTCCATCCGACCTCCCTGCCCTCGCGTCACGGCATCGGCGACCTCGGCCAGGAGGCCTACCACTTCATCGATTTCCTGGCGGCCTGCAAGCAGTCGCTCTGGCAGGTGATGCCCCTCGGGCCGACCAGCTTCGGCGACTCGCCCTATCAATGCCTGTCCTCGTGCGCGGGCAACACGATGCTGGTCAGCCCGGACAAGCTGATCGAGGACGGACTGCTGCCGCGCGATTGGCTGGGCGACGTGCCGGTCTTCCCCAACGACAAGGTCGACTACGGCCCCGTGATCGACTGGAAGAGTTCCGTGCTCTGGAAGGCCTTCGAGCACTTCAAGCAGAAGGGCGAGGGGCGCCTGCGCCGCCGGTTCGATCGTTTCTGCGAGGACAACGCCTACTGGCTCGACGACTACGCTCTCTTCAAGGCGCTCAAGGACCATCACAAGGGCGAGGTCTGGAACAAGTGGCCGCACGACATCGCCACCCACGAGCTCGAGGCGGTGCAGCAGTGGCAGCGCCAGCTGGGCGAGCAGATCTGGGCCCAGAAGTACTTCCAGTTTCTCTTTGGTTACCAGTGGAGAGAGCTGCGCGGCTATGCCAACGAGCGCGGCATCAAGGTCGTCGGGGACATCCCCATCTTCGTCGCCTACGACAGCGTCGACGCCTGGGCCAATCCCAACCTGTTCTGGCTGGATCCGGACGGCAACCCGCTCTTCGTTGCCGGCGTGCCGCCCGACTACTTCAGCGAAACCGGACAGCTCTGGGGTAATCCGCTGTACCGCTGGGACGTGATGGCAGGCCAGAAGTATCGCTGGTGGATGCACCGCTTCCGGGCTGCCCTGGCGATGTTCGACATCTTGCGCATCGACCACTTCCGCGGCTTCGAGGGTTGCTGGGAGGTCGCCGCGAGCGAGAAGACCGCCATCAACGGCCGCTGGGTGAAGGTCCCCGGCCACGACCTCTTCCAGACCCTGCAGGAGACGATGGGCGACCTGCCCATCATCGCCGAGGACCTGGGCGTCATCACCTCCGAGGTCAGGGCGCTCCGGGATCGCTTCAAGTTCCCCGGGATGAAGATCCTCCAGTTCGGCTTCGGAGACGACGCGACCAACCTCTACCTGCCGCACAACTTCGTGCCCAACAGCGTCGTCTACACCGGCACCCACGACAACGACACCACCCGGGGCTGGTACGAGGCGGCCGCCAAGCACGAGAAGGAGTACTGCCAGCGGTACCTCGGCCGGGACGACACCGACCTCGTCTGGGAGCTGATCCGGCTCGGCTGGCAGTCGGTCTCCTGCCTGGCCATCGCGCCGATGCAGGACCTGCTCGACCTGGGCACCGAGGCCCGCATGAACCGGCCGAGCGTCGCCGCGGGCAACTGGGGCTGGCGCTTCGTCTGGAAGCAGGTCGGCGACGGCGTCGCCAGACGGCTCAAGGAGTTCACCACGCTCTACGGACGGGTGCAACTGTAGCCGCGTCCTCGCGCGCTGGGTCGTCGACGACTGCCGGCCACTTCAGAGACTCGCCGGCCGTGCCAGCATCGATAGACTTCCGAATTCTCCGACGGTCATGAGCAAGAAGCACAAGCAGAGGTTCCGGGACAAGACGCCGAGCCTGTCCCCCGCCAGAGCGCAGCGGCGCTTGAGCGATGGGGATCTCGCCTGGCACGCGAACGATCGTCCCCAGGCGGTGCGCTTGTGGCGCCAGGCCTCGAGCGGCGAAGCGCGTCTCCAGGCCGTTCCGAGGCTTCGAAGGGCGCTGCTCGAGCAAGGTCGAGAAGCCGCGGCCGCGGGCCGGTGGCGAAAGGCCCGCGAGTTCCTGGACGAGGCCGCCGCGCTGGCGGAGGATGACGGTGACGAGGTCCTCCGCTGCCTTGCCCTGTCGCTCGCCCTGGAGGGGCAGTCCGAGAAAGCGCTGGCCGCATGGAAATCCGAACCGGCGGATGCGAGCCAAGAGACGCAAAGGGTCTTCCAGGAGTTTTGCCGGCAGGCCGCCCCGGGCCGGGCCGAAGCCGGCGAAGACGCGGCAGACGGTTCGTCGCCCCCGGGGCCGGCCCTCGACTGCTCGAGGGCGTGGAGGGCCTACCGGAGGCACCGGACCTCCGCCGCCGTGCGGACCGCCGTGCAGCGGGATCCCACGCCCGGCGCGCTGCAGGCGCTGCAGGCGGCCTCGGCGGAGTTACGGCTGCAGCTGTCGGGCTGCGCCGCCTCGCTGACCAGGCTTCTCAACGCCTCCGTGGAGCGGCTTGCTTCGGAGTCCGCCGCAGCCGTGCGGCAGCACGCCGGCCAGTCGCCGACGGCGAGCGGCCCCGGTCTTCAGGCCGCGCTGGCGGCGTGGACGGCCGAGACGGACTCGTCCCTGCAGATGGAGCTGGCGAGATGTCGCGAGTTCCAGCGACTTGCGGCCGCCAGGTCCGAATCGCTGGTGTCGGCGTACAGCAGGGCGCTCTCGGGCGACGCCGGGGCCGGCCCCGGTGCCCAGCTCGCACTCGCCGTCGCCGCCCTCCTCGACGGCGCCCCGGAGCAAGCGTTCGCGCGGGTCGATGGTGCGCTTCCCACGATGCCGGACGTAGCCCTCGGAACAGCGCTTGCGTTGCGCGAGCTGTCGAGGGTTCGGGCGGCCGCGGGCAGGCCGGAGCGGGAAGGGCCCGACCCCGGCCTGGGACTGAACGGCGCGGCCATGGAGCTTCCCCGCGTGGAGAGTGGCACCCGCGACGATGCTCACGATCCGGCCGGCCTCGAGCCTCCCCTCTGGCTCGTGCAGCCGGGCGGCCTGGGCCCCGGTCTCGTGCGCGAGCTGCTTCCATCGCAGGTGGCTCGCTGGCAGGCGCGGCCGGCCGAGCCGTTCTCGAGTCAGTGGCTCCGTTGGCTCGAGATTCTCGACGAGCTGGCAGCCTCGCGACCTCAATCCTCCCCGCCTGCCGCCCGCGAACACCCCGTCGGCACCCGTCCCTCGGACTGGCTCGATACGGCCCGATGGGTCCTGGCCGGAGAGGCCCTGAGAGCCGGCGACTGCAAGCTGGCGCAGGCGTTCGCCAATTTCCCGGGTCTCGCGGCCGATTGTCCCGACAAACTGCGTCTGAGGATTGCCTGTCTGCAGGTCGAGGATGGGAGTGCCGACCGGTGGTCGACGTGGGTCGTGGATCCGGCCAGGGAACTTTCGAAGCGGCTTCCCGGCCCCGCCGGGGACGCAGCGTGCGCCTGCCTCGCCGAAGGTCTGCTCCAGTCGGGGTTCAGGTCGCTCGCCCGCGGTGAGTCGGAGACCGGCGCGAGGGTGCTCGAGGAAGCACTGGGCATGTCCGACCCCGCCGTCAGGCGCCGCGCGGCCGAATTGTTGCTGGTCCAGCCGAAACTCCCCGGGTCGTCGATCCGGAGAGTCTGCGCGGTCCTGGACGGGGAGCGCGACGATGCTCGCTCGGCGGGCCTGCTGGCGTGGGCGTCCCTGCGGTCCGGGGCGCCCGCCGTCCAGATCGAACGTCTGTGCCGAGAGCTTCTCTCTCGACACGCGGGCGACTTCGACCTGGCCGTGGCTCTCGCTCAGGCACTGATCAGGTGTTCCGACGATCCGGCGACGTCGAGCGGCAGGCGACTCTGGTCGGAGTACATCAAGTTCCCTCGCGAATTCGGCGTGCGGCCCGATTGGGTCCTGGCCCTCTCCGCGCTGGATGCCCTGGATGCCGATCTCTCCGACACCGAGCCGGTGGAGGCGCTGGCCCTGCGGGCGCTCCAATCCTACGGCACCGACCCCGACGCCGCGCTCACGGCCATCGGCGTCCTCTTCTCCTGGGACGGCCTGGAAGTCGAGGCCGCCAGAGAGTGGGACCGATGGGTGGAGCAGTTCGGCGCCGACCCGGAGCGGTTCCTGGACGCCGTGAGGCTCGCCGCCTACTCCGGTGCTCTCGGGGTCATCGAGCGAAGGATGAGCTGGGCCCGCAAGCGGCTTCGGTTCAGCGATTTCGAGCTGTCGCTGCAAGTGGCGCGCGCCGCGGGGGCGGGGGCCGGTCCCGCTCCGCTGTCCCCCGCCTTCGTCCAGCATCTCTCGACCGGTGCGCAAACCGCGGAGCAACTCGAACGTGCCGCCGTCGCGCTTCTCTCCTCCGGGGGCGAACCGTCCATCCGGCGGCTGGTGGCCGGCAATCCCGGGCCGGCGCGTGCCCTGCCGAGCACCTCCTGGTTGCGGCAGTTCATGACGGGCCAGATGGAAGCCCTGACGCCCGTCAAACGATGAGGGAGCATTGAGATGAAGTGGGTCGAGACGCCCATCGGCGAGGGGCCGGACCTCGGTCTGGCACGGAGCGTCCGCTCCTGGGACCCGCCGTTCCCCGCGCCCCGCTGGCAGCGAATCCTGCAGCCGTTCTGCTCGGGGGCGCCGTTGCGCGCCGAGTTGCTGCGGCGTCGGCCGCCGCTCCTGACGACCTTTCCCCGGCCCGCGCTAGAGCCGGGAGACCTTCGCGTAGAGCCTGCGTCGGCCGACGAGGTTGTGGACCTGCTGCAACAGGTCGTCCGCGAGGCCCTGCGCGCGGCGCTGCTGGAACGTCTCGATCGCCTGCTCGCGAACGAAGCCGAGATCCCCGTCCCGCCTGTCCCGGAGCCGGCCCGCCAGAGGAGCGACGCCCCATTGGTCCCGTGGTCTCGCGGCCGGCAGTTCGCCTCGCTCGACGACCGCGAAGTCGGAGCAGACCGCGGCGGACGGCCCCTCGGGCGTCCCGAGGCGCTGCCCCCGCTCGGTATCCTCGCCGAGCGCATCGGCGGCTTGCTGAGCCCCGACAGGATCGAGGAGAACCTGGAGAGCCTCCAGACGCTGCTGAAGGACGACCCGGAGTTTCGCCAGGTCCGGTTCGAGCGACGGCAGTTCGCCGACGTGGTCCGAAAGGTCATGGCCGACCATCCGATGCCCGAGGGGGAGCCCGACGAACCGCGGCTCAAGGACTGGCGGAAGGAAGTCTACGACGACGCCCTTCCGAGCCTCGTCGACGGGCGGCTGCGCCAGGAACTGGGCCGACTCCTTGCCAGACGCATGTCCGATGCGCTCTCGAGAGAAGGGCTTGGCGACCGCGTGCTTGGCGCATGCATGGTTGCGGAGGTTCTGCTGTCAGACTTCGACGAAACCGGCGAGTGCCGGTCGAATGCGGTGTTCCAGCTCCTCGTCGACTGCCAGATGAAGGAACTCGGCTGAGCCGGCCCCCGCTCAGTCCTTCGAGTTGGCGTACTTCTTCGACACGAAGCTGAGCACCACGTCATTGCCGCCCATCACGCGGAACTTCTTGATCGTGTGCGGGATTCCCTCGCTCGGCTCGAGGAAGAACTTGCCGATCATCGTGCCCCGCTCCAGGATCGTGAACTGGATCTCGCCGCCCGTGCGCACGTGCCGGACCGTGTAATCCTGAGAGTTCAACCGCCAGACCGTGTCCTTGCTCGTCACCGCGGGATAGGCGGTGTGCTTGGCGATGTAGAAGAAGGGCATGTCCTGCAGCAGGCGCTCCCGGTGCTTCTCGGCGTCGGCGTTGAACGTGCTGCGGTCGGCCGTTCGGTCGATGCGGTTGCCCTCGACCTTGAAGTCGGAGTCGATACTCAGCTCGTACGTGTGCCCCTTGTTCTCCGGGTCGGTCACCTTGCCGGCCGACTTCACCGTGAAGCGATCCTGCCCGGTGATGTCGAGAGAGACCCAGGCTTGCCCGATGTCCATGTAGGCCTTCTTGACCGTGCCGCGGTACTGCGCGTTGATCGCATACTCTTCCCGGATGGGGCCGGCGCCGATCGCTCCCTCCGCCGCGGGCTGGGCCGAGGCTGCCGGCTTCTTGCTCGCCTTCTTCAGCAGTTGCTGCAGCCGGCTCGCCCCGTCGGCCATCGCCACCGTCTGTCCGACGAACAGACCGAGAATCGCCATGACCACGAATGAGCGCATTGGATGTTCCTCCTGCCCGCGCCGGCGGACCGGCGGGATGACGGTTGAAGTCGATTCGGCGCCATCCTAGCCCGCCGCGCCTGGCCGAGTCGAGCCACCCGATCGGTGGGGGAGCGGGATTCGCCGGATTGACGCACACCTTCTCCACGACTAGACTCGACGGCATGAAGCCTCGCATCGTCGGCCACCTCGTCGTCGGGCTCGAAGCCCGGTGACGTCCGCTCGGTGGCGCCGCTGGTTGATTCCGGCGCTCGCCGTGGTGCTGCCTCTGGCGGCGCTCGAGGGGGCGCTGAGACTCGCGCTGCCTCTTCTGCCCCCGGGGAGCCGCGAGTACTTCGAGCAGGACTTCCGGGATGCCCGGCATCTGCAGGATCCCGAGCTGTTCTGGCGGCTCAGGCCCGGTCTGAAGACCCAGGCTTGCGACGGGGGCGTCGTCTACCCCTGGGAGGTCAACGAGCAGGGCTTCCGCGAGCCGCGCCGCATCGTGCCGGGCAGGGTCCCCGGCGTGCGCCGCGTCCTGTGCCTGGGCGACTCGGTCACCTTCGGCTGGCTGATCGAACAGCGCCAGGCCTATCCCGCGGTGTTGCAGGAGTTGTTGGCGGCACGGGCCGGGCCGGTCGAGGTAGTCAACACCGGGGTGCCGGGCTACAGCTCCCACCAGATGCGGCGCTACCTGGAGCGCGACCTGCTGGCGTTAGAGCCTGACGCGATCGTCACCTACGCGGGGATCAACGACGCCGGTTCCGCCTTCATGTCGGATCGCGCGCGGGCGCCGCTGGTGCGAGCCGAGCTGGCATTGGGGCGGCTCGCTCTGCTCCGGTGGCTGCGCTGGCTCGTGCTGGAGGGAGCGCTCGCGCTGAGCGACGGAACGGCGCCGGTTCAGGTCACGTCTGTCCGACGGAACGCCCGGGAGGACTTCCTGGACAACCTGTCGGCCATCGGTCGGCTGTGTGACCGGAGAGGCATCCTGCTTGCCATCGTCACGCCCGCGGTGCTCGTGGAGGGAGAGATCGTCAGGGCCCTGCCGCCTCCCGTTCGCGAGGAGGACGGCGAGCGGCTCGAGGCTGCTTACGACGCGCTCCTGGCCCGGCATCTCGCGCCCGATGTCGTGGGTGTCATGCGCGCGCACCGGACGGAGGTGCGCGAGCTTCAGGTCCTGCCGGAAGACGGCTGCCACTGGAACCCCGCCGGACACCGGCTGGTCGCGGCCGAAGTGGCCCGGCTGCTCGCCCCGGCACTGGCAGGTCGCGAGCCGGCCCCGCGCGCGGGGGCCCGTTGACCTCCAACCGACGACTGACCAAGATCGTCTTGCCGACCGTGAGTGATCAGATGAAGGAAGCGCTGTTGACTGCCCCGCCGGTTGGGGCGTCCCCATCGGGAAAGCGTTCTCTCGTTTCCCTCGTGGCGCTGCTGTTCGTCCTGACCGCCTGTCTGGTCTTCGACATCAACTGGGGCATCTACGTCCAGGAGGAGGGGCGGGCGCTGCACCTGGCCTCCCTCGTTCTCGACGGGGAGGTGCCCTACCGTGACTTCTTCATCCACGGCGCTCCTGGAAGGTTCTACCTCCTGGCCGGCATGTTCAAGCTCCTGGGCACCAGCATGATGGCCTGTCGCGTGCTCAGCCTGGCCTGCTACCTGCTGATCGCCGCGGGCCTGTTCTGGCTGACGAGGAAGCTGGTGCCGGCGGAGCTGTGCCTACCCGGCACGTTCTTCATCAGCACCTGGCTGTCCGGTTTCCATGGGATGCCGATGTTGCCGGTAACGGTGTTGCTCCTCGGCTCCTGCCTGTTGCTGCACGGAGTGTTCGCGCGTCAGGCCGGCTGGCGTCTGGCCCTGGCCGGGTTTCTCGGGGGCCTGGTCATGCTGTTGCGGCACTTCGTCGGGCTGGGAGCGCTCGCCGCGGAGTCGGCCGTGCTGTTCCTCTACTTCCGGAGTCTGCAGGGTCGCGAGGCCGGCGGAGCGACCCGTCGCGCCCTCGCGGGTCTGGCCCCGTTCCTCGTCGGCGCGGCTCTCGCCGTGCTCCCGGCGGCCGCCTACTTCCTCTGGACGGTGCCCGCGGACCTGCTGACCTATCAGCTCTTCACCTTCCCGCTGCAAGTCTATCCGAGCGCCCAGCACCTCCCCTTTCCCGCGCCGCTGGTTGCCTGGAACACCAACACCAGCTTCGGCTACTGGATCGTCGAACAGAGCGCCCGGCTGCAGCTCTACGTGCCGTTCGTGGCGCTCGCCACCGGTCTGGCGCTGCTGTTCGTCCAGCGGCGGAATTCGCCCGTGAAGCCGTTCCTCCCCGAACAGTGGACGGCGCTCCTCGTCGGTGCGCTGTTCTTCCCCGCGCTCGGGCGGATGTTCTCGAGGCCCGACAAGCCCCACCTGCTCCTGGCCCTGGTGCTGAGCAACGTTCTCCTGGCGCTCGTGCTACACCATCTGATTTCGAGGGGGCGGCGTCGAGCGGCGGGTGCGCTCGCTCTCTTCCTGGCGACCGCGCTGATCGAGCCTTGCTGGCTGAAAGTCGGCCAGCTCGCGGCGCTGCTCAGGGAGGACGGCCTGTACAGCATGCACCTGCAGAGGGCACGGGGAATCCGCCGGGTCCTGGCCGTGGGGAAGGAGGCTTCCTACTCCAGGGCAGGCCGTTACGAGGAGTGCATCCGCTTCATCCAGGCCCGCGTGCCACCCGGCGAGGCGATCTACGTCGGCAGGGAGCGGCACGATCGCATCGGTTGGACCGACAACCTCTTCTACTTCCTGGCCGACCGCCCGTGCGCCATCCGGCAGAAGGTGATCGAGCACGGGCTGACGACGCGAGCCGATATCCAGCGCCAGATGATCGAGGATCTCGAGAAGCGGCGCGTCGAGTACGTCGTGCTGGCGAACTTCAATCAGTCGCCGGAGCCCGAAGAATCCGGGCGCAGCACCGGCGTGGTGCTCCTCGACCAGTACCTCGCGGAGCGGTTCCAGCTTGAAACGGAGTTCGGGAGCTACCTCGTCTACCGCAAGGTCCCCACGGAGAGGCAACCCGCCGGGCCGAGGTCGTCGGTAGCGCCGGCGCAGAGCGAAGCGGAGCCTCAATCCTCGGGCTCGATGGTCGCGATGGCCGAGGAGCCCCGGTAGGGGAAGCTGACGACCAGCCCCTGCTCCAGCAACTCCTTGCCGCGAATCGTCTGAGACGGGCCGAACTCCTCCGGCCAGCTGATGAAGTAGGTCCGGTTTGCCTCGAGACCCCTCAGCCGGATGCGGGCCTCGTTCGAGGGGTCACCCCCCTGGAAGGCGAACAAGAGCGCCCTGCCGGACTTCGCTTGGAGGTAGAGAGAAGCCTGCACCGAGGCGGGCGCCTTGAGGTTCGCCTGCGGCGTGAGGTGGAACACGTCGGCCTCGCGCAGAACCGAGCGGAGCCGCTTGTACAGGATGATCCGCTCGGTCGCGATCCGGCGGGTCCGCGCGTCCCAGTCCCAGATCCGGCCCGACAATCCGAAGTGCCCCATCATGTTGACGGTGAACTGGGACTCGAGGGCAAGCGGGCCTCCCGGGCCGGGATACTCGTTCAGGCCGGGAGTGGGATAGCAGGTCCAGTGGCTGCAGCTCTCCGGCGGGAACAGGGCCGTCGCGCCGTAGACGATCGCCAGACTCGAGAGGTTGTCGACGTTGTCGGAGATCCAGTGGGTATCGGTCAGCGCTGCCGTCATCGCATCCTGTCGCTGCGAGCCGGAGGCGCAGTTCTCGACGATGAGCGCCGGAAAGGCAGCCCGCAGGCCCTGCCAGAGCCCGGCCAGCTGCCGGTAGTGGCCGTAGAGCGGATCGGCGGCTGGTGCAAGGCGCTCGCCATCCAGAGACATCGTGGCGTTGAAGTCCATCTTCAGGTAGTCGAGTTGCAGGCTCGCCACCAGGCTGTGCAGGCTCTTCGTCGCCCATGCCAGGGCCGCCGGATTTCCGAAGTCGAGCACGGCCCGTTCGGAGAGGCGGTGCCGGCCCTCGCTCAGAAACCAATCGGGGTGTGCCCTGGCGACTGGCGAGAGCGGTGCGGCGCACTCGATCTCCACCCAGAGTCCGAACTTCATGCCCAGCCGTCTCACCTCGGCGGCGATCGCTCCGAGCCCCCTTGGTAACCGCTCCCGGTCGACCTCCCAGTCTCCCAGCCGCTGGCTCCAGGCCCTGCCGGGCCCGCGGCCGTACCATCCCGCGTCCACCGTGAAGAGTTCGCATCCGAGATCGGCGGCGATTCGCGCCGAGTCGAGCAGTTGCTTCTCGGTCAGCCGGTCCTCGGAGGCGTACCACGTGTTGTACTGGACGGGCGGCCAGTCGAGGCCCAGTTTCCGCTGCAGTTTCGCGCGGATGAAGCGAGCGATCGGCTGGGCCCCGTAGTCCCAGTGGCCTGTGAACTCCGACACCAGGGCCCCGGGAAACGGCAGGTCGCCTGTTCCACCGAACCGCTCGAGCCCGGAGGGGGAGGTGTCGGCTCGGAGCACGGTCTTGCCGCTGGCCGGCGCGACCTCGAGCATCCAGTTCCCGGCCCAGGCGAGGAGCACCATCACGCCCTTCCCCGTCTTGATGTCCCAGACCGCAAGCCAGGGTTTGAGGCCCGAGCCGCTCTTGCCGTCCTTCTGGACGAAGCGAAAGCCGGTGGCCGGAAGACGCTGGGTCTCGAGGATGTACTCGGCCTCGACGTCGCCGCTTGCCGTGAGGAGCGCGTAGTCCGTGACAGGGCCCGACAACACCTTGGTGAACGGCAGCGACACCGCCGTGGCCAGCGGAGTTGCGGAGGCCCCCGGCAGATCGGGAATCAGCTCGTGTCTGGGGACGACCGAGACGGCGGCGGTCTTGCGCGAACCTTCGCTGGTCGCCGTGCCCAGCTCGTTTCCCCAGAGCGCGTCGTCGTACTCGGACTCGTCCTCCGGCTTTGCGCAGAGCAGGAAGGGGACGCGAGCTGTGGCCAATCGTGCGTGGCTCCGCGACGCGGCGTGCTCGCTCTGCACGGAACCCGGTCCGGCCAGGAGGCCTGCCGGCAACAGCATCGTCAGCACGATCGCCGAGCGGGCGCCGTTCGCGCCAGGGGGCTCGTGACGACCGAGAGAAGCCGGAGGCGGCTCTTCCTGGGGAGTAGCCGGTTCCTCGTCGAAGAAAGGGCCCTTCAGCCAGCGCCGGCCGCCCGTGAAGTGGCCACGTTTCACCAGCCACGCCAGCCAGATCGGCGCCAGCAGGCCGAGGAGCCAGACCTGAACGTCGGGATAGACGATCGTGAACGGCAACCAGCCGCGGGCGAACCGGCTCGCCCAGTGCCCCCCGAAACCGGCCGGATGCAGCAGGAGCAGGAACGTTCCGGAGATGACGTAGAGGTTGCTCCAGATGGTCCGCCAGAAGAGAGCGCAAGCCACCAGGGGCCAGGCCAGATACTGATTGCCCATCGACGGGGTCAGCACCACCAGAGTCAGCAGGTGCACGTGGAGCCGGTGCCTGAGGTGCACCCGTCGCACGGTCAGGCCTGTCAGGAGCACGGCCAAGGCGAAGAGAGCGGTGGGCAGGAAGGTCAGACCGTGACCCTGCAGCCAGTAGACCGTCGGAGTGAAACACCTGAAGGCCGCGAGTGGCAACCAGAAGAGCGTGACCTTGAAGTAGGAGGAATAGCCCAGCACGTGCGTCACGATTGCGTCGCGAGAGGGCGCTTCCAACGTATACGGGAGCAAGCTCGCGCCGAAGATCGCAAACGCGCTCCCGGTCCAGGCGAGGCGGGTCCGGAACGTCCCGAACCGCGGCGAAAAGAGAATCCAGATCGGAAGGAGCACCAGGAAGTGCTTCGTGGCCAGAGACAGTCCCATCGCCGCGGCCGAGACAGCCAGCCGGACGGGACGCCCGCGCTGCTCGTCGTCCCTGACGATGGACCAGGAGTACAGCGCGAAGAAGATGGCGAGGTTGTCCATCTGGGAGTGGTAGCCCGTGAGGATGATCGAGACGGGGCAGAGGAAGAACCAGACGGCGGCGGCCGTCCCGGCCATATCCAGCAGCAGCATCGCGATGCCCACGTCGACGCCGGTCAGGAAGGCGGCGATCACGCCGTGAAGGGCCTCCGGCCCGGAGAAGCCCAGCACCTGCCGGAACTGCTCGAGCAACGCGAGAATCGGGTGCCAGACCGCACCGTAGTGGATAAGGCCTGTCTCGTAGACGCCCTGCCCGGCCGTCATCGCGTCCACGACCTCTTGCCAGCAGTCCATGTCGAAGTTGTGCCCGGTCGTCGACAAGGCCAGGCGCAGGAACGTCCCGAGCAGCAGGACCCCGAACAGGAGAAAGCCCTTCATCTTCAGACGCCAATCCGCGCGCGACGGTCCTCGGTACCTGTCTCGTCCGGGCGAGGCACCGGACGACATGGTACTCCAGGTTGGTCTCGAGGCCGGCGCGCGAGCGCTCCCCTGCCGGTCCCGGACGATTGACTCCCCGAACGGCCCTGCGTAAGATGCGCCGCCTGCGAAGACAACTGTCGACCGACCTCAAGGAGACACCATGTCCACTGTCCTGGCGATGCGCTTCAACCAGCACCAGGCCCTCCTCGTCGCCGACGAATCCACGTGGCACCTCGGTCCCACGTTCGGATACCGCCGGACCAACTACGGGGATGCCCTGGCCACGCTCTTCGAACCGGACGAGTCCAGGAAGACCGGGCTCTCGGCGGTCTACGCCGGCACGGGGTTTCCGTCGTTCCACCACGAGGTGACCCGTCGCACGCGCGCCCTCCTCGCCCGGGAGAGCGGCCCGGCCCGCTGGGACAACCGCGGCGTGGCCAACGCCATCTACCAGTCGTTCCTGGCCACCCACGAGCGGATGATCGACGACAAGTTGAAGTTCAACTTCGGCTTCGGCCGCGACGGCGTCAACTCGCGCGCCTACGTGCGGGACGGCAAGAAGTACGACCTCGGGATGGACAGCATCGCCGACGCGGCGCGCTCCATCGCGGGCGGCTCGGCCCGCGGCAACGCCTACACGCGCATCTTCACCAACAACGGCTTCGCCGTCACCCACGACAGTGTCCGGGGCATCCAGGGCTGGCACATCGATTCTCAGGGCTGCCACCTCGGGTTCGCCACGCCCATCTCGGTCCTGGGCGAGGGCGACGAGGTCTCGACGCACCTGATCGCCCGCTTCATCCAGCGGCGCGACCTGGAGCAGCGGCGGAAGGGCTTCCCCCTCCGCGACGGCCTCTACATCGCCCTGAGTGTCGCCACCGAGATGCGGTTCAGCATCGGCAAGATGGGGGGCTACTTCCAGATCGTGTTCGTCGACGGCGACAAGGGCGCCCGCGAGCTGGTCTCCGACGCGGCGCACCTGGTCGCCGAGGTGATGCGGGCCCACCTGTGGGGCTTCATCCCCCGCAAGGACGCCGAGGAACTCACCTGCGCCCTGGTCCTCGACGGCGCCGACGACGCCGCGATCGAGAAACAGCTCTTCCAGCGGGCCAGCGATCCCGACCTGCTCAGGCGCTACCTGATCGGCTTCAAGCCGGTCCTGGCGCCCGCGGCCCTGCCCATCGACCCGCCGCCGGCCGAACGCCGGGGTGACGGCCCCGCCAGAGCCGCCGCCGAAGCAGAGACGCGCCGGGCCAGGACGGCCCCGGCTGTCGAGAAACCCGCCGAGGGCAGGACCCCGGCCCGCCAGCGGACCGCCGGCCGCAAGCCGGCTCGCGAGGGAGGCGATCGCAAGTGACCTCGATCAACGCAATCCGATTCAACCGATACCAGGGCGCGATGGTCGGCGACGAGACCATCAGCACGGGCGGCGGCCTCACCTACCACACCTCCGACAAGGTGCAGAACTGCATCCCGTCGGTCGTGCGCGAGGCCTACGGGGTCGTCGGCGGGATGGCCACGACCGGCAGTTGCTCGGTGGGCGAGTCGCTCAAGCAGGAGCTGCACGACTGGCTCCTAGGCTGCTACAAGACCGAGGTCGAGAAGGCCGGGCAGCGGCCCGCCACGTTCCTCGACCTCGAGCAGATCGCGGCCGGGCTCTTCGACCTGGTGGTGCGCCAGAAGCACCGCTGGATCTCCGAGAGGCTGCGGGCCGAGTTCGGCTTCGACGTGCCCGAGTTCATCGCGGGCAGCTACGAGCGCGCCGGCCGCAAGGAGGAGATCAAGGATCGGGACGTCATCCGGCGGCTGACCGACTGGATGTCGTGGAAGAACATGGAGCCGGAGGTCGAGGGCATCTTCCTCAATGCGGCCCTCTTCGCCGGCTACGACGACGCGACCGGCTGCCAGATCTACCACATCGATCTCCGCGACGGTTACTGGCACCGCGTGCAGAACTGCTACTTCGCCGAGGGCTCGGGCCGCCAATCGGTCGACCCGACGATGTACGGTTACGTCGAGCGGCTGCGCATCGACGAACGCCGCGGCGACATCGACCCGGTCGAGGGCATGGTGGCGATGCTGGGCGCGCTCAACAGCGCCAGCGAGCACGAGGTGGGCGTGGGCGGCTATCCGACCGTCATGCTCTTCGACGGCCGGGCGCCGATCGCGCGCCGCCTGCGCGAGATCATGGACAACCGATCCTGGCTGGCCACTCGCGTGGTGAAGGCGTTCGGCCACGGCTATCTCAACCGGGCCTCGTGTCACAGCCTGGTCGAGGGCGTGCTCTTCGGCGACGAGACCTTCGAATCGGCCCACGACCGGTTCTGGTCCGCGGCCAAGGCGCCCGAGTAGCTGAGCCGGCTGCTGCGCGGCTACAAGGTGCCGCCACTGGCGGATCTGCGTCCGTAGGGCGGAGGGGACGGCGGCCTCCAGTCGCGGGCTCCGCCCTCGAGCCCCCGCCACGGTCCGCGCCCCACCCTGGACCCGGCACATGAGACGCGCAGA
>CAZSVK010000075.1:0-17163 GCA_964610245.1 uncultured bacterium | reverse complement strand
TGAAGATCTGCCTGCTGAACGGCTACTACCCGTGGGGTGGCCCCGGAGCCAACGCCAAGGCCTATGCCCGGCTCCTGGGCGACACCCACGACGTCACGTTCGTCTACTGCGCCGAGCAGGATCGCGAGTTCACCGACGGCAACCACCGCGTGGTCGAGCTGGGCCTACCGGCCCGGCGCAACTCGTTTCAGACCTACTGGAATCCCGGCGTCGTCGACAAACTCGGCCGCTGGCTGGCCCACGAGCGGCCCGACGTCCTCAACTTCCAGAACATCTCGTTCCGCAGCCTGTCCCTGGCCTCCCTGCTGTTCAGCCGCCGCTATCGCACCTTCTGGACCCTTCGCGACGAGTGGAGTCAGTGCCTCTGGGGCTATCCGCGGCCGCCGGAGTGCCGCGGGATGGTCGAGCACTACTGCCTGCTGTGCCGCGCCGCCCCGGGCCTGGCGGCCCTCAACAAGCTGGTCAAGGAGACGGTCTACGCCCTGTCCGACCTCACGGCGATCGTGCCCTCGCTCTGGCTGAAGGAGTTGCTGGCCTGCAGCGTCCTGGGCCGGCGCGTCGTCCACATCCCCAACGGCGTCGCCCTGGACGAGTTCCGCCCCGAGGCCGAGCTGCCGTCCGGCATTCCGGGCCTCGAACCGGGCGACGCTTACCTCCTGTTCGTGGGAGGCCTTCAGGATCGCCGGAAGGGCTGGCCGGACCTTCGCGACGCCTGGCTGCGACTGCGCGAGACCCGGCCCGGCTTGAAGCTCGTGATGGCCGGGGACGCCCCGCCGGACGCCCCGCGGGACGAGGGGCTGATCCTCACGGGCAAGCTCGAACGTTCGGCCCTCCCCGGCCTTTACGCCCACGCCCTCGCCTCGGCCCTCCCGACCCGCGCTGAGAACTTCCCGATGGGTGTCCTGGAGAGCCTGGCCTGCGCGACTCCCGTGGTCGCCACCCGCGTGGGCGGCATCCCCGAGATCGTCGAGGAGGGCGAGTCGGGCTACCTGGTCGACCCGGGCGACGTCGCCGCCCTCGCCAGCCGCCTGGCGCTCCTCGTGGACGACCGTCCGAACGCCCGCCAGCTCGGTCTCCGGGGACGCGCCGTCGTCGAGGCGAGGTTCGATCTGCGCCAGACCGTGGCGCGCCTCGAGGCGCTGTACCAGGGGGACGCGGACCCCACCGACTGACAGGCCGCCCGCGCCTCGAACCTCCAGCCTCGAGCCGTGCTATCCTCCCGCCGAAATGTGCGGCATCGCAGGCGCCTTCCAGCCCGGGACCCCGGCCGACGCGTGGCCGATCGTGCTCGGCAAGATGGCCTCGACGCTCGCCCATCGCGGGCCGGACGACCAGGGCATCTGGGCCGACCGCGAGGCTGGCCTGGGCCTCGCCCACCGCCGGCTCTCGATCCTCGATCTCTCCCCGGAAGGCCACCAGCCGATGCTCTCGGAGAGCGGGCGCTTCGTCATCAGCTTCAACGGCGAGATCTACAACTACCTCGCCCTGCGCGAGGAACTGGGCGGCGCCGGCGTTCGCTGGCGAGGCCACTCCGACACCGAGGTGATGCTGGCCGCTTTCGAGGCGTGGGGCGTCCTCGCGGCGCTGCGGCGTTTCGCCGGGATCTTTGCCTTTGCCCTCTGGGACCGCAATCAGCGGGCCCTCTTCCTCGCTCGCGATCACCTCGGCGTCAAGCCGCTGTACTTCGGAGAGTTCGACGGGGCGTTGCTCTTCGGGTCCGAGTTGAAGGCGCTGCGGGCGCACCCCGCCTTCCGGGGCGAGATCGACCGCGACGCCCTCACGCTGCTGCTCAGACATGACTACATCCCGGCCCCACACAGCATCTATCGCAGGGTGAGCAAGCTGCCGCCGGGGACCGTGCTGACGGCGCGGTGGAACCCGGATGAGAATCGCTTCCGCTGCGAGACCGAGACCTACTGGACGGCCCGGCAGACGACCGAGCAGGGCGCGCGCGACCCGCTCGCGCTGGACGAGCCGGAGCTGACCGGACAGCTCGACCGGCTGCTGCGCGACGTCGTGAAGAGCCAGATGATCTCGGACGTGCCGCTCGGAGCGTTCCTCTCGGGGGGCATCGACTCCTCGCTCCTGGCAGGGCTGATGCAGGCGCAGTCCTCTGCCCCCGTGAAGACCTTCTCGATCGGGTTCCGCGAGCAGGGCTACGACGAGGCCCCCTTCGCCCGCCGTATCGCCGCCCACCTCGGCACCGACCACACGGAGCTCTACGTCGGCGCCGACGACGGATTGGCGCTCGTCCCCAGGTTGCCCACGCTCTGGGACGAGCCTTTCGCCGACGCCTCGCAGCTGCCCACTTTCCTCCTCTCGCAACTGACGCGCCGGCACGTCACCGTCAGCCTTTCCGGAGACGGCGGCGACGAACTGTTCTGCGGATACTCGCGCTACCGCTTCGAGCGCTCGATCTGGAAGGCCATCCGCTGGATGCCACTCGCGCTGCGCCGGGCTGTCGCCAGCAGGCTGCTGGCCGCCTCTCCCGCCGACTGGAACCGCCGACTCGCGCCCTTTGGCGCCTTCCTCCCGCGCGGGCTCAATCCGGGCCGACCCGGCGAACGGCTCCACCGCCTCGCCGCGATGCTCGCCGCCCCCGGCGAAGAGGCGCTCTACCAGGCGATCGTGTCGCACTGGCCGAGGCCCGCCGAGAACGTCCTGGGCGCGCGCGAGCCGCTCACGGCGCTCTCCGACCCTGCCCGGTGGGCCCGCGTGCCCGACGCCACCCAGCACATGATGTACGTCGACGCGGTCACCTACCTGCCGGACGACATCCTCGTCAAGGTCGACCGCGCGAGCATGGGCGTGGGCCTCGAAGCCCGGGTGCCGTTCCTCGACCACCGCGTGTTCGAGTTCGCCGCCCGGGTGCCCCTGTCGATGAAGTTCCGCGAAGGCGAGGGCAAGTGGATCCTGCGCCGGCTGCTGGCCCGCTACGTGCCGCCTCAGCTCTTCGAACGGCCCAAGATGGGCTTCGCCGTGCCCCTGGATTCGTGGCTGCGCGGCCCGCTGCGCGACTGGGCCGAGGCGCTGCTCGACGAGCACCGGCTGAGACGCGAGGGCTATTTCGAGCCCGACCCGATCCGCCAGCGCTGGCTCGAGCACCTCGCCGACGAGCGCCGTTCGCACTACCCGCTCTGGAACGTCCTGATGTTCCAGTCCTGGCTCGAGGCGCAGGGAGCGGTGGCGTGAGCCTCACCGCCCCGACGACGGGCTGAGCCTGGCCAGCATCCGCTCGACCCGAGGGCCTCCGAAACCCTGCTCCCTGGCCTGGGTCAGCACCGCCAGCGCCCGGCCGGCCTGGCCGAGCTGCAGCCGCGCATCCGCCTCGACGGCCGCCTGCCGGCCCTCGAGCGCGGACGGCACGAAGCCGGTGCGGGCCAGCCGCAACGAGGCCAGCGCCTCGCCGGCCTGGCCCTCCGCCACCTGCTCGAGCGCGAGCTGCGTGAAGAGATAGGCCTTGAGCGCCCCGGAGTCGGCCGAGCGCAGGGCTGCCTGGATTGCCGGCAGCACCTCGGCGCTCCGGCCCATCGCCCGCAGCGCGCCGAATTGCATCGCGTGGTAACGGCGATCCGCCGGCCCTTGCGACAGCGCCCGTCCCGTCTCGTCGTGGGCCGCCTGGAACAGGCCCAGCTTGTACAGCGCTCGCGCTCGATAGTACGGGTGCAGCGGATTGTCGGGCTCGAGCGCCGCCGCCCTCCGCAGACACTCCGCCGCCTGGCGATTCTCGCCCGCCTGATAGTGCCGGGCGCCCAGTTCGGCCAGGAGCGAGGCCGCACTGCCCTTCGCCCCGGCCAGCAACTCGTCGGCGGCAAAGCGGCCCTGCATCCGGCCGGCCGCCTCGACAGCGGCCTCGCGCAATCCCGCGGGAAGGCCGCCCGCCAGGCCGGGCCCGCCCAGCGCTCCGTCCAGCTCGCCCAGGCCCGGGTCGGGACCTTCGCCCGACTCCAGCTCGCCGAGCAGCCGCCGCAACGTCTTCAGGTCCTCCGGCTCGCCGGTCTCACCGGCACACTGGAGCACCGCCCGCCCCGCCTCGAGCGAGCGCACCTCGCCCAGCCGAGGCAACAGCTCGCCGAATAGCGGTCCGGGACCGCGATCGCGCAGCTCCTGTAGAGCGGCCGCGACCGAGGCTTCATTGCGCGAGTCGAGCATCTTCACGAGCTCGGCAGCCGGCAGCGGCCCATAGATGAGGCCGTCGAGCCGCGCGCCGGCAAGCTCCTCCCGCCGCCGGGACGCCATCTCGGCCGCCCGAACCTCGGCGGAAGGCTCGCCGGGCAAGAGCCCCGCGATCGCCCCGACTCCCGGATCCCGCTCCAACGCCTCTTCGAGCGGCATCTCGGCCACGCCCGCCCCGGAGGCCACCGCGCGCAGCGCTTGCCAGCGACGCGCCAGGACCGGCCCGAGCGATCCGCCCGCCGCCGCCTCGACCCGCGGACCCAGCCCCAGCTCGAGCGCCCGGATGCGCGACGTCGCAAGCGGCTTCCAGCCGGACTCCCTCACGCGACGCGAGAGCGCCGAGAGCAACTGCCAGGCCTCCTGGGCCTCGCCCGTGACCACGACTGTCGCGGCTACCGGACCGATCTCGAACCCGGGGAGATCGATGTCGAACTCGTCGGTGGTGCGGGCGGCGGGCGGTTTCGCCACCGGCCTCACGGGCTCGGGCGCGAAGGGGTCCTCCGCGAGCGGATCGTCGCCTCCCAGCGTCGCGCCGGAACCGAACGGGTCCTTCTCGTCGAGCACGTCGTCCAGGTCGTCGCCGGCGCGGAGCGTCCCCGGCAGCGCCAGTGACGCGACGATTCCCAGGATGAGGAGCCAGCCTAGTTTTCGATGGTTCATGGTGACGTCCCATCACAGACCACATTTCCGGGCACGCGCCGATTGACGGCAGACAGGTGTTCCGATCTGGACTTGTATCACAGAGGCACAGAGACACAGAGGCACAGAGAAGTACTTGAGCCGCCCCCCATCAACTCCTCCTCCGCGTCTCTGTGCCCCTCTGTCGCCGTGCTTGGTCAACTTCGTTCCATCGTCGCGACGGTGCGCTGCATCCGGAGCTTCGCCAGTCGGTGAACCGAGGACCCTCTCCTGCGACAGCCCTGCTCCGCGCGTGTTCCCGCCGGGCCTCATGACCCGCGCTGGCCGGACCGATAGTCGTGTTGAGCCCTTGGGTTTCGACAGATTGCCTCTTTCCCTGCCATGAAATGTAGCATCGCCCTCCAGGAACGACTTCTGGCCGGCCTTCTCGTGCTGGCGCTGGCGGCGCCGCCGGGGGCCGGCGCATTCTACCGTTATCCGACGAGCGACGATTTTCTCTCGCCGCCGGATCGCACTTGCAGCAGCCCGGCTCCTTCGCCGGACGGACGCTCCGTCGCCTACGTGGTCGAGGACTCCGGCCTCAAGCAGCTCTGGCTGCGCACGGCCGGCAAGCCGCCGTCCGATCGCAAGCTGTCGGATGGGCAGGCCAACGACGACTCGCCCGACTGGTCGCCGGACGGCGCCAAGCTGTACTTCTCCTCGGATCGGGGCGGCGCCAGCAAGATCTGGGTGATGGAGGTCGGGGCCGGCACCCGGCGTCCGGTGACGACCGGGGGCGGCCAGGACTTTCACCCTCGGGTTTCGCGCTCCGGCCGCAAGCTGGCCTTCGATTCCAACCGTTCCGGGAACTACGACGTCTGGATCCGCGACCTCGAGCACCGGGAGGATCGCCGGCTGACCGACGTCCCGGCGGGCGATTTCAGCCCGTGCTGGAGCCCTGGCGAGGACCAGGTCGCCTTCACCTCGAGCCGCGGGGGCAGCTTCGCGATCTGGCTGCAGGAGACCTCGGGAAAGAGCGCGGCCCGGCGGCTGACCGCCGGCTCAGGCGGCAGCGCCCACCCGGACTGGTCGCCCGACGGCCGCGCGATCGCCTACGACTGCGACCGCGGCGGAGCGACCAAGGTCTTCGTGCAGCCCGTGCGCGGCTCGGTCGAACCGCTGGCCGTCACCGACCTGCTCAGCAACGAGGAGCGGCCGCGCTACACCCGCGACGGGAAGCGCATCTTCTTCGGCGCCCGCGAGAACCAGCTCGCCGGCTTCAAGGCCAGGCCGGCGCCCGACGTGGCCGCCCCTCCGCCTGCCCCGCGCCCCGTGGCGGCGGCCTCCACGCCGTCGCTCTCGCCCGGCCTCGGCGCACCGCCTGCCCGGCAGGGGGCGAACCAGTTCCGCGGTAATCGAGGCAAGACCGGCGGCATCGCCGTGCTGCAGTTCTTCCCCGGCAGCCAGCCGGGCGGGGTCGCGATCGACTCGCCGCTGGGCGCGGTTTTCAACATCGCGCTGGACCGCCGGCAGGACCTGAAGAGCCAGGTCCGGCTCTGGGAGTCGACCTCCACGGCCGGCTTCGAGGTCAGCTACAACCCCTCGCTGCGGCGGCTGGACATCCTGCCCGACCTGCCGTTGCGCTCCGGCTGCACCTATCGGTTGGCACTGGCCCGCACGCTGCGGGCCGAGAACGGGGCCACGCTGGGCGAGCCGTTTGCCTGGAACTTCACGACCTCGCCCAAGCTGGTGCGCCGGGCCCCGGTCGTGCAGGTCGGCCGTCTCAGCGGGACCTTTGCCGTGGGCCAGACCCTGCCCCGCGCGCGCTCCGGCGGCGTGGCCCTGGGCACCCGGATCCGGGTCGACTTCACCTTCCCTCTCGAGCCCCGCAGCCTCGACGTCAACAGTCTGCGGCTGCTCTCCGAGGCCGGCGACCCGGTCCCGGGCGAGCTGTACTTTCCGCCGGGCGACTCGACGCTGCAACTGAGCCCCTACGAGAAGCTGGAACCGGGCTCGATCTACGAGGTCCGGCTGTCGGAGAAGTTGCGCTCCCAGGACGGCGACCCGCTGAAGAGCGCCCGCTCCTGGCGGTTCCGCACGGCCTTCACCGGCCCGCTCAGGGTCGTGGGCATCGAGCCCCAGCGGCCCCTGGGAGAGCACCCGACGATCCGTTTGACCTTCAACCGGCCGATCAGCCGCAAGAGCGTCGGGGCCGGCAAGGTCTCGTTGCAGGGCAAGAACTTCCCGTACCCCGGCGGCGTGAATCTGACCGACGGGAACAAGGTCCTGAGCTTCGAGCCCTACCAGAAGTTGCCCGATCGCGAGACGTTCCAGCTCTTCCTGCCGGTGGACCTGGTCGATGCCGACGGCAACGGCCTGGAGCTGCAAGGCCCCCTCACGTTCACGACGAACCACCAGGCGGCCGAGCGGGCCGTCGCCGCGGCAGCGCGGCCCCCCGCGCGGAAGGCCGCCCAGGCGGTGGCGGCCAAGACCAGGACCGCGCCGCGCAAGGGCAAGCAACCCGCGCAGGCCAAGGCCGGTCTGATCGAGATGTACCTGGGTTCGCCGGCCGAAGTCGAGAGGGGGACGGCGCAGGCCAAGGCCGCCTCACCTCTCTCCTCGCTCGGCAGCGGCCAGACCAGCCATCGCTCGGCAAGTGACCGCGCCGACGACTGGATGGTGCGAGACCTGGGCAGACTGGCCGAGCGCGGCCACCTATCGCGGGAGTTCACCGGCGATCTGGAGCGTCACGGCGGCAGTCTGAGCCGGTACAAGACCGCGATGTACGTCCAGGAGGCGATGAAGGCGCTGCCCTACATGAAGCCGCCGGAGAAGGAGAGGGTCCGGCAGCTCGCCTGCTCGCTCGATCGGGAACTCGCCTCCCTCGGAGTGCAGGTGGCGCCGGCGATCGCCAGCAGCCCTTCGGCCCAGTCGCGGAGACACACGCCGACCGACGACGGTCTGGGCCGCACCGACTGAACCGGCCGAAATCCGGAACCCGGAGGCTGTGAAAACTCTGACGTTCAGCCCATCGGCGTCGATTCGCGGCGCGGCGTGCCTGCTCGCGCTGCTGGTCTGCTCCGCGCTCGCCACTCCGGCGACGGCCCATTACCGGCCGCTGGCGACGGAGGACCTCGACATCCTCCCGCAGGGACGCCAGCAGCTCGAACTGGGGGCGGAGTGCCGCAAGAATGAGACGTTCCCCTACTCGGGCCTGACGGGCGACTTCTGGCAGGCCGGCATCATCGGAGTGCAGGTGCCGGTGGGCCCGGACGCCGAGGTCTGGCTCAGGGGCAGCCTCTTCGAGAAGCTGACCGTGCACGGCCGCGCCGCCGCCCCCGGGGGCGGGGCCGTTCGCCTGATCAACGGCGCCGCCAAGGCCACGGGCGACTTCAGCCTCGGCACCAAGCTCCGCCTGCGGCGCAAGGCGCCCGGCGCGCCCGGGATCGGGTTCCAGGTCTCGGTCGAGCTACCGAACACGCCCGACGAGAGCGGGCTGGGCATCGACCAGACGAGCGTGTCCGGGGTGCTCATCCTCGAGCAGAGCCTGGGCGGGGTCGACCTCTTCGCCAACGCGGGCCTGGCCGTGATGGACATGCCCACGCGCCTTCGCGCCCAGAAGGACAAGCGTGTCTACGGCGTGGGCTTTGCGACCGGCGTGGGACCCGGTTTGCGGCTGCTCGGCGAGGTGGCCGGCCTGGCCGGCTCCGACGCCCCGGGCCTGGAGGATCGTTGCCGCGCGCGGCTCGCGCTGCAATCCACGGGACGCGCCTGGAGCTGGGACGTGGGCGTGCTGGCGGGGCTGGAGCGGCCCGACGGCGACTGGGGAATCAGCGCCGGCATCACTCAGTGGTTCGGAAAGTAGGCCGGCGCCGCTAGTCACCCGCGGAGCGGGGGAGCGTTCGGTGCAGGCGGCCCGAACGCCTTCGGAGCGGCTTCTCGCCCTCGTCGGCCTCGGGGGGCGCTCGTCTGGTGGCGGGCGTGGCGGCGGCGGGAGGTTCGGCGAGGCCGCGGATCGCGGGCGGCCTGGCGCCGGGCCAGCGGGCGCGCGCGGCGTGTCCCACGTAGGCGCTCCAGTCGATGGCCCGGCCTCGGGGCCGCTCGACTCCGGCGAGAGGCTCGACCTTGGCGCCGGCGGCCAGCGAGTAGATGCCGGCGGCCAATCCCGCGATGTAACGGTCGCGTTTGTTCGTCAGCAGCCAGCGATCGCGGAAGTTGCTGATGTAGCCCAGCTCGAGGTAGGCGGTCACCGAGTTGACCAGCAGGGGCAGGGTCCAGGCGGCGCACAGCGGCCGGTCGCGCGGTCCGAGGTAGGTGTCGAGCGAGGGAGTGGCCCCAAAGACTTCGGCCGGCGGTCTGGCGGCCGCCGGGTCGCGGGCCAGGGCCAGTCTGGCGAAGCGCAGCAACTCCTGGCCGGCGTAGAGATTGTCGCCGCCGACGCCTTCCGGACCGCCGCCCCTGCGCCGCTGTTCGGCCGGCAGGCGTTCCCGCTCGCGGAACGGCCCCGAGAAGGGCCCCTCGAGAGTCAGCCGCGGCGGCTCGGGCTCTCGGAAGGCCCAGGTCACGTGGTTCCAGGAACGGCCCGCCGGGTGGCGCAGGTCGGCGCTCTGGCCCGAGGCAGCCGGCGGAAAACCGGTGAAGTAGCACCAGGCGCTCTCGAGCATGCTCGGCTTCTCGCCTCGCGCGCGCCCGCGGGCGAGCCAGTGGGGCCGTATCCGCTGCAACTCGTCGGTCCACGGCCCCTTGCCCAGGGCGAACTGCCGCAACGACTCGAAGGCCGACGGCGAGGGTACGTAGAGGGCGTTCGTCCCGCGCTCGCGGGTGCCGGGCCCGTCGTTGAGATGGAGGACGATCACCAGGTCGGGTGCCGTCTCGACGACCCGGCTGACCCGCCCCGGATGGAGCGGTTGGCCGTTGGCGGCGGGGAAGCTCTCGGGGGAGTCGAGCAGCCGGAAGTCCTTGCTGGGATCGCGCTCCTTCCGCGCCTCCCGGGCCCGGAAGTCATCCTCCCGGGACAGGCGGGCGTCGAACCGGACACGCGTGAGCGGTCCCTGCACGCCGACCGTCTCGAGCAACTTCGCGAACTCGGCCCAGCCCGCCTCCGAGCGGGTGAGGTCGAGCGTCGCCTTCAGCCGTCTGGCCAGGTCGAGCGCCATTTCGTGCTCCGTGATCCGAACGCCTCTCGCGAGGCGCTGGGCCCCGCCGAAGTTCAGCACGCGAAGGAACCGCCCTTGCGAGGCGTCCCAGGCATCGCCCGTGGTCAGTCCCGGTTGCTCGCCACGCCCCCCGTGCCCCGGATCGAGCACTAGCCGGAACTCGCGGGCCGCGGGCGGCGACGAGCGCGGGGCGGGCGACAGGCTCGCCGGAGTGGCGAGGACGGCGACGCGGCCCGCAACCAGGAGCAGCGCGCCGGTGACGAACCAGCGGAAGAGAGAAGAGGCTCGGGACATCCGTCGAGTCGTTTGGGCCCGGACCCGAACGAGCCCGGCGAATCTCCCGCAGGGTCACCGATCGCTCCCGCGCAGTCAAGTGCGCAGAACGGCGAGGGCGCCTACCGCGCCAGCACGATGGTGCCGTCGGCCGTGTCGCCGCCGGCGACGGTGACGCTCACGGCGCCCGAGCCCTGTCCGGTCTTGCTCGCGGTGATGGTGACCGCACCGGGCAACAGGCCGGAGAGACCGTAGCGGCCATCGGCGCCCGATTGCGTGGTCGTCTGCGTGACTCCCGAGGAGAGCGTGACCTGCGCGCCCGAGACGGCCAGCAGGGTCGAGTCGAAGATGGTGCCGGCGACCGCCCCCCGGGTACCGTCGGTGGTGAGCACCAGGTCTCCGTTGTTGTCGGAGCCGCCCAGCACCTGCACCGTCTTGGTGCCTGTCCGGAACCCGTTGACCATAGCCTGAAGCACGTAGGGACCGGTCGAAAGGCCGTCGAACCGGAAGCGATCGGTCACCGACAGCAGGCTGCTCGAGCAGTCCTGCGTGAGCGGTACGAATCGCTGCACCGGCCGGCCGTTGACGTAGAGTACGACGACAGCCTGGCGAGAGCAGGAGGCGAGGCCGTGCAGCCCGTCGGTGATACGGCCAGAGATGCTGCCGTCGGCTCGCCGGACGATCGCCACGTCGACGCGGCCGGTCTGCCCCGAGGCGACCGTGACGATCGCCGTGCCGTCGCGATAGCCGTTGCGGGTCGCGCTCACCTCGTAGAGGCCGGGCGAGACCCCGGTGAACTGGAAGGTCCCGTCTGCCGCGGAGACGGCCGTGAGGGCAGCGCCCCGCAACTCGACCCGGACGCCGGCTACCGCGATCAGGCCGTCGGTCACCCGGCCGGCGACTGCCCCCGAGCCGGCGCTGCGGTCGAGGGTGAGGTCGCCTCCGGAGACGAGGCCGGCCAGAACGGTGACGTCTCGAGCGGCCGCCGAGTAGCCTGGCGCGCTCGCCCGGATCGTGTAGGTGCCGGGCACGAGGCTCGACAGCGTGAAGGTGCCGGTCGCGTCGGTGGCGGTCGCGAGGTCGCCTGGCGCCAGGCTCACCGTTGCCTGGTTCAGCGGCGCCAGGCCGTTGGAGACGACCCCGCGCACCTGGCCGGTGATGGGAGTGGGCGGGGCAAGGAGGGTGATCGGATCCAGCGACTGCGAGCAACCGGCCAGGGCCAAGGCCACCAGAGACCAGATCCAGAGCAGCGTCAACACCGCGACACACCAGCCGATCGACAGCCGTCGGACGGACGGAATGGCGGCCAGGCCCGGGCGGAGAGCGAGTTGCACGATCTCTGGACATCGGCAGACCGGCCGCGAGAATCCAGCGAGACGTGCGTCACGAGAGGGATCTCCTCGGGCTCCGGGGACGACCGCGTGAAGACCTACCGGCGCATCGGATACACTGCGCTCCGCCATGAGCCAGTCTTCCGTCCCCCGCGCCCCGGCCACCGAATCCAGGGAACTGCCCCACAAGAACCACGACGACTTCGTGATGAACCGCTTTCGCGGCGAGCCGGTCGAGGGAAGGGAGGCCCGGATCGAGCTTCGCGTCAGGTATGCCGAGACCGATCAGATGGGCGTCGTCTATCACGCCAATCATCTGATCTGGTGCGAGATGGGGCGCGTCGACTGGCTCACCGGGGCGGGTCTGCCCTACAGCGAGATCGAGAGTAGAGGGCTCTACATGCCGGTGGTGGAGGCGGCCTGCCGCTACCTGGCGCCGGCCCGGTTCGACCAGCGCATCGAGCTGGCGACCCGGCTGGTCGGGCTGGGCCGCAGCCGCGCCCGCTTCGGCTACCGGGTGTGGGGGCCGGGGGGCAAGTTGATCGCCGTGGCCTACACCGAGCACGCCGCGGTGAACGGCCAGATGCGCAGCGTCATCCTGCCGGAGTGGCTGAGGGAGAAGATGGCGCCTGCGGCTATTCCCACGCGGACGACTTGAAGCCGGTGATGTCGAACTTGACGCGGCCGACGTGCCCCTTCTGGGAAGAGGCGTTCACGATGAGGTCGCCGTTGATCTTGACCGAGCGGCCCGTGACCTTCTGGAGGTTGAAGTAGTAGTCGCCGCCGCTGCCGGTGAGGCTGGGGCAATAGGTATAGGCGGTGCGCCCCTCGATGGTGACCGACTCGCGCCAGCACTCGATGCTGCCGTCGCCCTGCAGGCTGACGTTGACGCGCACGATGTCGTGGAGTTCGACGCGGTTGATGGAGTGCGACGCGATCATGTTGGCCCGCGTCAGAGCGGTCTTGACCGTGGGGAAGATCGTCTTCTCGACGCCCTTGAGGAGGAAGGTGTCGATGATGATCTTCTTGACGCGATCGGCCCCGATCAGGCCGCTGAGGAACGCCGAGACCTTGTTCACGCCGAAGACTTTGGCCGCGATGATGAACACCACCACGGCGCCCAGCGCCCAGAAGTAGAACTCGTTGCCCAGCGCGTTCTTCTGGTCGGGTGACTCCCTGAGCCACTTGTTCGCGCTCTCCCAGACGAACTTGATCTTCTTCCAGAAGGTGAGCGGCTCCTGGACCGGCTTGCCGTTCTCGCTCTCGTCCTCGTCGGCCGCGGCCGCCACCATCTGACGCAGCGATTGGGCGCTGGCGATGAACTCGCCCTGCAACCGATCGGGACGCGATGCGATGGTGACGTCGCACTTGCGGCCGAACCAGACCTGCTGGCGCAGATCCTCGACGGCGTCGGCCGTGAAGGGCGCCATGAACCCGGCCAGGAACAGCAGGAAGGTCACGACCCGCAGCGCGCGCTGGGAATCGGGATCGTCCTCGGTGGCCGGCAGGACGGGGGTGGTTTCTTCGGGAGACAGCTCGCTCATGTCTTGGGTCGGGCGAAGTTGGCCCTGAGCGTCCAGACGAGGCTGAACAGGATGAACGGCAACGTGTAGAGGCTGTAATAGTCGAGGTAGAGCGGACACTCGGCCTGGCCCGCGTAGGAGAGCTTGCCCTTCTCCAGATCGAACCGCATCACGTCTCCGGCGGAGGTTGCCAGCCAGGCGATGCCGTCGCGCACGGAGCCCGCGACGATCTCGACCAGAGGGTATCCCTCGCGCGCCGCGAACTCGGCGAGGGGATAGAACTCCTTGCGCCGCGTGACGTTGCTGATGCCCGTGACGCCGAGCGAGCTGATCAGCCAGACCGTGGAGCCGTCCGGCGAGAGCTTGACGAGCCGCCCCAGATCGCGCTTGCCCAGCGGGAAGACTTCGGTCTTGCCCTCGTCGGAGATGCGCGTCAGACGGTAGCCGTCGATGACCCATAGCCTGTCGCCGACATAGCAGAACGACACGCCCGACTGGTAGGTCGACCGATCGAGCGTCGAGCGCTGCTCGGGCGTCAGGGGAATGCCTCCCACCAGCAGTTCCAGGCCCGGTCTCACGTCCCGTTCGGGCGGGCTCCAGACCAGGCCGTGGGCACCGATGGCGCCGTCGGGCGACGAGAGGCGAGTGCTGTCGATGTAGAGCAGCACCTCGCCGGTGCCGCTGCGGAGCAACCGCCGCGCCTGCAAACCGCGGAAGTAGGGATAGGCGGTGAAGCCGACGCCGTGGGCCAGGGTGCCGTCGGAGAGCGCCAGGATCGGAACGGCGTCGGGCGCGATGGAGATGTCCCTGACCGCGGCCCGGACGGCCTGCGCGGAACTCGCCGCGCGACCGGCGAAGTCGAGCCAGATGATCAGCGAGAAGAGGGTGACGATTCCCCAGAAGGGAACGCTGAAGATCATCCGGAGGCGAAGATCCCGGCCGTGGAGCCAGCTGCGCGAGAAGACGGCATTCAGCACCACGAAGGCCAGCACGACCAGCTGGGTGCCCAGCCCCTCCTGTCGCAGTACCCGGGCCCCCACGGCGGCGAGCACGAAGGTGGTCACGGGGAAGAAATAGGCCAGCAGTCGCGACAGACGCGACACCTTCTCTTCGTACTCCTCGAGGACGATGCCGCAGGAAACGCAGTCGGCCAGGCTGCGCGGCAGATCGGACAGGCCGCAGTTGCGGCAGAACTTGCCCCGATCGCGGAAGAAGATCTCGGACAGCAGCTGATACATGAACCCGGCCACCACGATGCCGAGCGCGGCGCGAGGCGGCCCACGACGTGAGCGCCCAGGAGCGCCTGGGTGATAGTGATGGGACTGCTGACCGGATTCATCGCGTTCTTTGTACCACGGCGGCCTGGCCTCGATCAGCTTCGCGTGCGCCCTGGGTCCGCTTTCCACCCTTTTCGTTGACTTGACGTGTCAGCGCGGGTTATGACGGTTCGATATGGAACCGGGTCTGGATCGATACTCTCGGCAGGTGGCCCTGCGCCGGATCGGCGAGGCGGGTCAGCGCCGTTTGCTGGCTTCCCGCGTTGCGATCGTCGGCTGCGGCGCTACCGGCACGGTCCTGGCGCGCTACCTGACCGGGGCCGGAGTGGGGCGGCTGCGCCTCATCGATCGCGACTGCGTCGAGCTGAACAATCTGCAGCGCCAGCTCCTCTTCGAACAGGGCGATGCGAAGCGCGGCCTGCCGAAGGCGGTCGCGGCCCGCGCGAAGCTGGCGCGAGTGAACTCCGAGGTGAAGCTCGAGGCGTTCGTCCGAGACCTGGAGCCGGGCAATTGCCCGGCGCTGCTGGGCGGCTCTGACCTGGTGCTCGACGGCACCGACAACCTCGAGACCCGCTTTCTGATCAACGACTGGGCGGTTCGCGAAGGCATCCCGTGGATCTACTGCGGAGTCCTCGCCACCTTCGGCCACACGATGGCCGTGGTGCCCGGCAAGACCGCGTGTCTGCGCTGCTACCTGCCGCAGTCGCCCGCCGCCGGCGAGCTGCCGGGTTGCGAGACCGAGGGGGTCATCGGCCCGGTCGCCGCGATCACCGCGGGGCTGGCGGCGGCCGCCGCGCTGAGACTGCTCGTGGAAGGAGACTCCTCCGCGGGCGGGGCCCTGGTCATGGTCGACGCCTGGAACGGCTCGACCGAGCAGGTCCGGGTCGAGCGCCGGCCGGATTGCGAGGTCTGCGCGCGGCGCCATTTCGCCTACCTGGAGGAAGGCGCCGGCTCGCGAGCCGCTGCCCTCTGCGGGAGGCATGCGGTCCAGGTCTCCGCGAGTGACGGAGCCCGGACGCCACCTTTCGAGGAGCTGGCCGGGAGACTCTCCGGCCAGGGAGACGTGACCTTCAACAGGTACGTGCTGAGGTTTCGAGTCGAGGGTTTCGAGATCGAGTTGTTCCGTGACGCCAGGGCCATTGTCAAGGGAACCTCCGATCCGACCACGGCCCGAAGCCTCTACGCACGCTACATCGGAATCTAGGACGAACCACAGATGAAGCCTATTCTCACCAGAGACGACATCGTGATGATCATCGAGAAGCGCCTCCGCGGCGAGATGGCCCAGGTTGACCTGGCCCGCTGGGCGGACGAACAGTTCACCCGCTGGGACGAGGACACCCAGGCCTATGACGAGAAGCACTCCGACCAGATCGACGAAGCCGTCTACAACCTGCAGCGTTGCGAGCAGCCCGGCCGTCAGCTCTCCGAGGCCGATCTGCGCGAGCTGATCGCCAAGCTGACCAAGCCGTGAGCGGCCTGAGACTCGAGGCTTGAGGCTGGGGGCTGCCGGGAAGACGGCTCAGCGCGCCGCTTCCTCACCGGCGATGCGGCCGGTGGTCCACGCGAGCTGGAAGTTGTAGCCTCCCCAGTCGCCAAAGACATCCAGCATCTCGCCGCAGAAATAGAGGCCTGGGGCCCGACGTGACTCGAGCGTGCGGGGGTCCATTTCATCGAGGGCCACGCCCCCCGCGGTGACCTCGGCCTCGTCCCAGCCGCGACAACCGGAGACCGGCACGTCCCAGGCCGTGAGCCTCTGGGCGATCTGCCGCCGCTGCTCGCGCCCGACCTGCGAAACCGGGGTCGTCACCGGATTCAGCCCGAGCGTCAGCAGGGCCGCGGGGGCGAGCCGGGCCGGGAGAAGGCCCACGAAGCTGAACCCGAGCTTGCGCGAGGGGTCGTTCGACCACCGACGCTCGAGCAGCGCATCGATCTCGCCGGCTTCCTGGCCCGGGAACAGGTTGATCCGGAGCGCCGTGCCGCCGGCGTCGAAGCGCGTGGCCAGATCGCTCGAGGCGGCCAGCACGGTCGGACCGGACAGCCCGTAGGCGGTGAACAGGAGATCGCCGCGGAAGACCCGGAACGAGCGGCCGGCGGCGCGACCGGTGACTTCGGCCTCGAGCCGGATGCCCTGGAGTTCCGTCGCCCCCGGGGCCACGGCGTCGACCGGTGCCAGCGCGGGTAGCAGCGGGGTCACCCGGTGACCCAGGGAGCGCGCCCAGTCGAAGCCATCGCCCGTCGTGCCGAGGCGGGGAAACGAGCAGCCGCCCGCGGCGAGGATCGCCTTCCGGGCCCGCACCGCGCGGCCGCACACCCCCAGGCGCAGGCCACCGCCAGGTTCGGGGACGACCGATTCCACGGCGGAAGACAGGCGCACGTCGATCGGCAGACGGGCCATCCGGTACTCCAGGAGATCGACGACCGCCCGGGCCTGGTTCGAGGCGGGGAAGATGCGGCCCAGGCGCTCCTCGCGGAGGGCAACGCCCAACTCGTCGAAGAAGGCGGCGGTCCGGTCGACGCCGAAGCGGGCGAAGAGCCCGTGGAGGAAGCGGGTGTTCTCGCCGTGGTAGTTCTCGACCCTGGCTCCGCTGTTGGTGACGTTGCAGCGGCCGTTGCCGCTGACCAGGATCTTGCGGCCCAGGGC
This sequence comes from uncultured bacterium, assembly GCA_964610245.1. Taxonomy (GTDB): domain Bacteria; phylum Muiribacteriota; class UBA6191; order JACPRK01; family JACPRK01; genus CAZSVK01. The sequence continues at coordinate 165 of CAZSVK010000075.1, read as the reverse complement.
AGCGTTCTTCTCGAGGAGCAGCACCTGCCGGCCCGCTTCGGCCGCCGCGATGGCGGCCATCCTCCCCGCGGCGCCGCCGCCGACCACGACGACGTCCGCCCTGCCGGGAAGAGGCGCGGGCACGGTCGGCGCCGCGCGGGCGGTGGCCGGGCGTCGCGCAGGCCG
>CAZSVK010000074.1:0-17183 GCA_964610245.1 uncultured bacterium | reverse complement strand
CGTGCCTCGAATCGGGCATCGGCCTGGCCCGCTCGGCGGAGGCGGCGGGAATCAGCTATCCGAAGCTGCTGGAATCGATCGTCCGTTCGGCGCTCGAGCGTCACCGGCGAGACTTCACCTTCGCGGCGGCGCCGGCCTTCCTGGGCAGCGTGCCCCTTCCCCGGCGCTGAACCGTCGGGCCGGCCGCCCGCTCACCGCGAGGACACGAGGAACTTGCCCGTGTAGACGTAGTTCATCGCGAGCGTGGCCATCACGGCGGTGAGTTCGGCCAGCTTCGCATCGACATCGGCGCGGTGCACGCGCAGCTTGAGCTTGTGCGAGCGCTCCACCATTTTGTGCAGCAACGGAGTGAGCACGGCATCCTCGAGGCCGGTCCAGTGCGAGACCCGGTTCACCAGCTCCCTGCCCCGTTCGCGCAGCATCTGGTGTACGCCGAGCACGCCGGTCCACTGGACCTGGCCGGCGAAAATCTCCACGAGGAAGTCGTCAACGTAGCCCTGGGCCCGGGCCTGGAACTTCTCGAGGCGCTGCCCGTAGAACTCGGCCAGGAGCTGCTCCATCTCGCGGATGGAATCGCCAGGTTCCTCCGGGGTCAGCGGCGGCCGCCTCCCCCGCAGCGTCTTCATCACGCGGTCGACGTATCGGAGCTTCTTGATGGCGGGCCAGTCGGCGTAGACCATGCGCCAGCCGGAGCGAGGCGTGAGCCAGACCGCGAAGGTCTCGGCGAAATCCTCGTCCGGGTGCTTCTGGGCATAAGTGCGGCCAAAGTTCAAAGCCTCGATGTGGCGGACGAAGCGGCGGCTGTGCGGGGCCGGCTGATAACTCTCCTGATAGGGCAGGTCGAAGCTGCCGAACGTCTTGGTCCAGCCCGGATGCTCGAACAGTTTGAACGCATAGTTGTAGGCGTGGCCCGCCTCGTGCCGGAGCAGCATCATCACCTCGGCGTCATCCTCGAGGCGGCCAGCCTGCTCGGCCTCGAGCTGGGAGAGGCAGTCGTCGGAGAGGTAGAACGGCACCCCGATGGTCGGGTTGCGGTCGGGACACCCCCAGCCGTCGGAGAGGTAGACGGGCGGCCGGAAGCTCAGCCCCTTGTCGGCCAGCTCGCGGTACAGCCGCCGGATCCTCCCCGCCAGGGGCGAGCCGTCGAGCTTCACGCCCAGATCGCAGATCCGGGTATTGAGCAGCTCGTAGCGGGTGGTTTCCCAGCTGTAGACGAGCTTCCGGGCGGTACCAGGCATGGCGTCAGCTTTCGCGCCTCATCGAGCGCGCCGGGCCGCGGCCGGCAGGGGGGTCACACCGGAGGCAGGCCGAGACGGGAGCGCTCCGTCTCGATGTTGCCGAGGATGACGTTGCGCAGTTTGTCGATGTTCTCATCGAAGTTGCTCCGGCTCCAGTCGTCCACGAGAATCGGGGGATCGACCACCACGTGGATGGTGCCGGAGGTGAGCCGCCAGGTGCCCATGGGCATGCGGTCGGAGCAGTCCACGAGTGTGATCGGCACGAGCGGAACATGGTGATCGAGGGCGATCCGGAAGGCGCCCTTCTTGAACGGGCCGAGCTTGCCGTCGCGGGAGCGGGTGCCCTCCGGGAAGATCACGGAACTCATGCCCGCGCGCAGCAGACGCATCGTCAGGTCCATCGCCTGCATCGCCCGGGCGTGGTCGTCGCGGTCGATGAGAGGCTGGCCGCTGAGCCAGGCGAACCATCCCAGGAACGGCACCCAGGCCAGCTCCTTCTTGACCGGATAGAAGACGTCGGCGTCCCGGAACAGCACGGGGAAGACGAACAGGTCGATGAGCGCCTGGTGGTTGGCGATGAAGATGACCGGCATGCCGGGCCGCAGGTGCTCGGCTCCGCGAGTGACCTCCAGCTTCAGGCCGTAGATGAGCAGGTTGATCTTGGCCCACAGCGGCAGGATGCGCCTCACCGCCTTGTGGCCGTTCATCCCCAGGAGGACGAACAGGAATCCGGCGCCGCAAACGAAGACGAGGTTGAAGACCGCCAGCACCGCCCGGATCGGTATCAGCAGCGTCTGCATCCTGGGACCTCGGACGAGCGACATCTCGTTCTCCCGGTCGACCGACCGGCCGCGAGATTCTAGCACGCTGCGGCACGCCCGGCGACCGCCTTCAGCTATCATACGGGCGGCGCGCCGGACCGGCACCGGAGCGACCGACGCGCCGCCAAGCCCAGAATGACAGAGCCAGCAATGCCCACCGGAGAGGCCGGCGAGAACCGGCCGGGACAGGTCGCCGGAGACGAGGCCACGCGGGGCCTGGGGGCAGGGCTTCCCCTCCTGGTCTACACGGCGCTCCTGGCCTGGTCGCGCGGCCATCCGCTGTTGCAGCCGTTCGAGGTGATGACGCTGCCGGCGCCGGCGTGGTCGGTCGGCTACTTCGACACTGGCAGGAGCTTCGGGCCGTGGCTGGTGGCGCTGGGACTGGCTGGCGGCGTTGCATGGGCCCTCGCGCGAGGCGGTGCCGGCGAGGCCTGGCGGGCGGCGGGTCGCGGGCGGGCGGCCCTCTGGGTGGCGCTCGTCCTGGGGCTGGCCACGCTCGTGCCAGGCAGACCGGCCGAGCTGAGATCGATGGCCGCGCTCGCGATGACCGCGCCGTGGGCGCTGCTGCTGCTCGCCTGGCTGGCCGAGCGTCGCGGGGCAGAGCGGGCCGAGAGAGCGGGACGCTGGGTCGCGTGGGCGGGGGCGGTCTCTCCCGCGCTCTTCGCCGGGGCGGTGGGCCTCGCGGCGTTTGCCCTCTGCCTGGCCGTGGGGCTGCTCGCCTTCGGAGGGATCCCCCACGTGATGGACGCCACGATCTACTATCTCGAGGCGAAGCTGTTCGCGGCCGGACGGTTGGGCTGGGAGCTGGAGCCCGAGGTGCGGGCGTTCTTCGGCCATCCGTTCGTGGTCGGATCGGGCCCTTCGGTCTTCCCGATGTATCCGCCCGGCTGGCCCTCGATGCTGGCCGCGGGGATGTGGCTCGGCACCCCGTGGGCCGTGGGGCCGGCGCTCGTGACGGCCGCGCTGCTGCTGCTGTACCTGTGGGTCCGAGAGGTGGCCGGCGAGGGGGTGGCCCGGGTCGCCGCGGGCCTGGGGCTGCTGTCACCGTTCGTGCTCGCGATGGGCGGCGAGTACATGTCCCATCCGGCCGCACTGGCCCTGTTCCAGCTCTCGCTCTGGAGCTACACGCGTTCGCTGAGGCCCGGGGCCTCCTGCGGCTGGGGCTGGCTCTGCGGGCTGGCGATCGGGCTGGGAGCGTCGACGCGGCCTCTCACGGCACTGGGGCTGTCGCTGCCGCTGGGCGCGCACGCGATGCTGATGCTCGGCCGAGAGCGCAGGCGCAGGGCGGGCTGGGCACTGGCGCTGGCGGTGGGGATCGTCCTGGGGCTCGCCCCGCTGCTCGCCCACAATCATGCGGTGACCGGGGCGTGGCTGAAGTCGCCGATCGGCCTGCACCTGGACGGCACCTTCCGGCTGGGCTTCGGCGCGGGCATCGCCGGCAACGAACACTGGCCCGAGAAGGCCCTGGCCAACTGCCTGGCGAACTTCAACGGTCTGAACAAGTTCCTGTTCGAGTGGCCCGTGCCGGCACTGCTCTTCGCCGGGCTGTTCCTGGCGTCGCCCGTGACGGGAGGGTCCGGGGCGACGCTCGCCCTCTCCTGTTGCGGGTCGCTCGCGGCGGTCTACTGGCTGCACTACTACCAGGACCTGTGCCTGGGGCCGCGCTACCTGTACGAGATCTCGGGGCTGCTGCTGTTCCTGACGGCGCTGGGGCTCGCACGGGCCGCGAGCTGGCTCGAGGCCCACGGGAGGCCGGCGGCGCAGGCCCGCGGGCTGCTGGCATTGCTCGTCGCCGGGCTGACGCTGGGCGGCGGGGCATTGTTCCTGCCGGGCGTCTGGCAGCAACTCTCGCGGGATTACTGGGCCGTGAGCCCGGCGCCGTCGCGGGCGTTGCGCGAGGCCGGGCTCGGAGAACGGGCGGTGGCGCTGGTGCCGGCGGAACTGTTCGGTGGCCTGATCGCCCACGAGCCGGCGGACCTGCGGACGGGGGTCGTGATCGCGATCGACCGGGCCGACCCGGGCCCGCTCCGCGCGGCCTATCCGGGCCACACCTTCTGGCGAGGTCGGACGGCGGCCGGACGACTCGTGCTCGAGCGGCTAGCCGGGGGACCCGCCGCCTCCGGCCGTCAGCTCGACGCCCCGGGCAGCAAGAGCCGTGCGCGGGAAAGCTCCTCCTCCTCGAAGTAGCGGCTCGCCGAGGGCGCGAACCAGAAGAGCAGGGAGGCCAGGCCGAGGATCGTCCCGAACGGGAAGAACACGAGGAGCATCAGCGAGACCGGGAGCTGCGCCCGGCGCGCCCATCCCTGGCCGAGTTCGTAGAAGCTGCCGACGAGCTGGACCAGGAAGGCCAGGCCGATCAGCGCCGGTCCGAAGGCGATGTAGGTCAGGAGCAGCTGCGGGGGGCCGCCGGCGCAAGTCAGGTGGCAGCCGTGGGCGAGGGTGCCCGCGGAGCCCTCGAGCAACATCAGCATGCCGAAGAGCCCGAGACAGGCCGAGGCGATGCGGTCGAGCGAGCGCACCACGACGACGGGCGCCGGCACCGGCGGGCGAGAGCGCCGGGGCGCCATCGAGGGATCGAGCAGCTCGGTCTTGGCCACCGGGAAATCGCAGAAGGCGCAAGACGGCGCGGAGCCGGGATTCACGGCGTGGCACTCGGGGCAGTAGTAAGTGCCGCGGAGCATCGCCAGGGGAATCAGGTCGAGTGGCAGGGCCGGCAGGAAGCCGGAGGCACGGGCCGGCAACCGCGCCGGGAGGAAAGGCTCAGGCTCGGTCACGGCGGGCAAGAGCAGCCTCTCGCCCTGCATCTCGTCCACGCCGCAGACGACGAAGCGGGTCTCGCCGCAGGCATAGACCGAGCACTTGCGGGCGTACTCCCAGCAGGCGCGATGGTGGAGGGTGGAGCAGGCGCGGCACTGGACGCCGCCCCCGGAGGCGGTGATCGGTTCCCCGCAGACCCTGCAGATGAAGCCCGCCTCGTTCGAATCCGCCAACGCTCGCCTCCGCCGCTCACGAAGCCCCGGTAAGCATGCCTTCAGACAGGAGCCGCTCGCCACTGTTCCGGCAAACAGGAGTCACACTCGTCCGGGCTGGCGCAGTAACTTGACCACTGGCCGGACGGATGCTAACCTCTGCCTCCGTCCGCAGGGCCGCCCGATGTCGCACGTAGCACGCTGGTCGAATTGCATCCGCAGACGCCGATTACTGGCGTTCCTGGTGCTCGGCGTCTTCGTGGCGGCAGGTTGGGCCGCCGTACTCCACGAGAGCCTGGAGACCGAGGACCACTGCGACAACCACGGCCACTGCGTGCTCTGCCACGGCTCGATGGCTCTGGCGGCGCTACAGGCGACGCCCGACGGCCCCGGCCAAGGATTGCCGCTGGCAGGGCGGGTCGACGCCGCTCCCGACGAGCAGGCTCGCGCGCCCATCCGCGTCGCCGCCGGCGCGCGCGCCCCTCCCCTCGGCTAGGTCGGGCGGCATGCCCGTGCGGAGGACGTCCTTTACGACGTCCGATTCTCGCTCGGGCGAGTTGATGTCCCAGGCTCCGGCGCTCGCGGTTCGAGCTGCCGGCGGCCAGACCACATCCGGGTCCTGACCCGTTCAGGGTCGAGTACAGGGAGGAAGAAGTGATGAAGAGGTTTCTCGCGGCCGCATGCCTCGCGGCGGCCGCTCTTTCTACGGTTGAGGCCGGTCCGCGACCGGGCGCAGCGGCGAACTCCGGCGAGTCGGAACGCGTGAAGAGGCTGGAGGCCCAGGTGGCGGAACTGCAGTCGCAGGTGCGCCAGTTGATGAAGCTGCAGCAGCAGCCGGCCGTTCCGGTGGCCACACAGGTGCCCGCCCCGGCGCCGGCCGAGGTGGCCCGCCCCGCCGGCAGCGCCGGCCGGGTCCGGCTGATCGACCTCAGCGTGAGCCTGCTCAACGACCTGTCGAACTCGACGGCGAGCGCCGGCGACTTCCTGAGCTTGCAGGGTGGCGACCACGATCCTCGGGGCAAGGGTTTCTCGGCTCCCAACGAGGAGTTCGTCCTGAGCGGCGTGGTCGACCCGTATTTCCGGGGCGACCTGATCTTCGTGGCGAAGCTCAACGAGGCCGGTGAGACGGAGATCGAGATGGAAGAGGCCTCGCTGACCACGACCTCCCTGGGCGACGGGTTGGAGGCCAAGGGCGGCCTGTTCCTCACCGATTTCGGCCGTCTCAACACCTATCACCCGCATTCGTGGGACTTCGTGAATCAACCGGTGATCTTCAGTCGCGTGATGAGCCCCGAGGGGATGCGTGGAGCCGGGGCGCGGCTGGCCTGGCTGCTACCCGCAGACGACTACTACCGGCTGTACGTCTCGGCGCAGTCGCCCGTGGGCGGCCCGATGCACAGCTTCCGCGGCGACGGGGCGCTGGCCGATCCGACCGACGTGGCGCACCAGATCGGAGGCTACGGGTTCACCGACCAGCAGCTCCAGGGGCCGGCCGACATGGTGTACACGGCGCGACTCGAGACCTCTCGCGACCTGTCGGACGAGTTCACGATCGTGCCCGGGGTGTCGTTCAGCACCGGGCCGAACGCAACCGGCCCGGAGTCGCGCACGCGCATCTTCGGCTTCGACCTCTACGGCAAGTGGAAGCCGCTGAACAACGATCACGGCTTCCCGTTCTGGGCGTTCCAGGCGGAGGTGCTGAAGCGGAGCTACCAGGCAGCCGCGGGTCCGCTCTTCTCGGACGCGACGGTCGGGCTACCGGCGGCGACGCTGGACGACTGGGGCTTCTATGCGCAGGTGGTGCACGGTTTCAAGCGCAACTGGACGGCCGGCCTGCGGCTCGACTATGCCAACGGAGACGGCGCCAACGGGCAGGATCCGCTGCGCGATCGCCGGTGGCGCGTCTCGCCCGCGTTGACCCATTACTTCAGCGAGTTCTCGAAGCTTCGATACCAGTACGACTACGACGTGGCGGAGCACCTGGGCGACGACCCCGAGCACACGTTCACGATCCAGTACGAGGTCAATTTCGGCGCCCATGGCGCCCACAAGTTCTGAAAGCGAGCGTTTAGACATCATGTTCTCTCGAATCACGGCATCGTTGGCGATGCTCATGTTCCTGATGGCGGCGCCCACGGCCTTGCCGGCGGCGGCGTTGAAGGTGGTCGCGACCCTGCCCGATCTGGCGGGCCTCGCGCGGGAAGTGGGCGGGTCGCGCGTCGAGGTCTCCTGCATCGCCAAGGGGTCGCAGGACCCGCACTTCGTCGATCCGAAACCGAGCTTCATGGTGAAGCTGCGCCAGGCCGACCTGTTCCTGGTCAACGGGCTCGACCTGGAGATCGGCTGGGTGCCGCCGCTGCTGGCGGGCGCCGGAAACCCGGCGATCAACGTGGGCGCGGCGGGCTACGTCGATTGCTCGGCCGGGGTGCCGGTGCTCGAGGTGCCCGGCACCGAGGTGACCCGGGCCGAGGGCGACGTCCATCCCTTCGGCAACCCGCACTACCTGCTCGATCCGCTGAACGGCATCCTGGTTGCGCGCACGCTCTGCGAGGCGTTCAAGCGCCACGACGCGGCGGGGGCGGCGGCGTATGACGCCAACCTGAACGCGTTCGCGTCGAAGCTCTACGAGGCGCTCTTCGGCAAGGAGCTGGTCGAGAACGTCGGCGGCGCCAAGCTCGACCGGATGGCGCGCGGCGGCGAGCTGCACGGGTTCCTCGAGTCCAACCCGGACCTGAAGGCCGGCGGATGGCTGGGCCGGATGCGGCCGCTGCAGGGCCAGCCGATCGTCGTCTACCACCGGAACTATTCCTACTTCGTGCAGCGGTTCGGCATCAAGGTCGCGGGCGAGGTCGAGCCCAAGCCCGGCATCCCGCCGAGCGCCAAGCACATGGTCGAGGTCGTGGCGCTGATCAAGTCGGGCAACGTCAAGGTGATCGCCACGCAGCCGTTCTTCGACAGCCGGGCGCCCGACCTGATCGCCTCGAAGACGGGGGCCAAGGTGGTGACGCTGCCCTCCTCCACCGACCAGGTGGCCGGGGTAGGCACCTACCTCGAGCTGTTCGACGCTTCAACCCGTTCGCTCTCGGAGGCGATGAAGTGATCTCCCAGCAGCTCTCGGTGCTGTTCCTGCCGTTCCTGGCCTGCGTGATCCTGACCGGCATCCACGGATATCTGGGCATCCACGTCCTGGCCCGCAAGGTGATCTTCGTGGACATCGCGCTGGCGCAGATCGCGGCGCTCGGGGCGACGGTGGCCTATCTCCTGGGCTACGACCCCCGCACCGAGGGCGCCTACTACTTCTCGCTGGCGTTTGCAGTGCTGGCGGCGATGATCTTCGCGGGCACCCGCACCAAGCACGAGCGAGTGCCGCAGGAGGCGGTCATCGGGCTCACCTACGCCGTCGCCTCGGCGGCGGCCATCCTGGTGGCCGACGTCGCCCCGCACGGGGCCGAGCACCTCAAGGATCTGCTGGCCGGCAGCATCGTCTGGGTCACGCCGCACCAGCTAACGAAGACGTTCATCCTGTACTCCTGCCTGGGGTTGTTTCACTTCGTCTTCCGCGAGAAGTTCCTGCTCATCTCGGTCTCGCCCCACATGGCCTACGAGCAGGGCGTCTCGGTGCGGTTCTGGGACTTCCTGTTCTATCTGTCGTTCGGAGTGGTCATCACCAGCTCGGTGCAGATCGCCGGCGTGTTGCTGGTGTTCTGCTATCTCGTGGCGCCGGCGGTGTTCGCGGTGATGTTCACCGAGAGCCTCGGGGCGCGGCTGGCGCTGAGCTGGACCGTCGGCGTCGTGGTCAGTGCGCTCGGCCTGCTCTACAGCTATGACCGGCCGAGCGGCCCGATGATCATGTGCTTCTTCGCCGTGGCGCTGATTCTCGGCGCGCTCTACCAGAAGCTGAGACAGCGGTTGCCGGCGGTGGGAGCGCTGGCCGGCGCGGTGGGCATCGTGGCGCTGGCGCTCTCCGTGGGCCGATTCGGCTTCTCGCGACTGCAACTCCCGGCGCACGAGGAGGAGGCCGCCACCCCTCACGACGAGAACCGGCCCGAGCCTCACGGCTCGCAGGAGCACCTCATCGGCGCCTCCGAACAGGCGCTCCGGGCCGCCCTCCAGGACCAGCACGACAACGTGCGAGCCCAGGCTGCGCTGAAGCTGGGCGAGTCGAAAGACCCGGAGGCGCTGCCGCTGCTGCTGAAGGCGCTGCTCGATCGCTCCGATGCGGTCAAGGAGAACGCGGCGCGCGGGCTCGCGGCGCTGGGCGATCCCGCCGCGGTGCCGCACCTGAAACGGGCCCTGCTCAGCCCCGAGCAGGATCCCTGGGTCCACTTCCGCATCGAGCAGGCGCTCTGCGGTTGCGGCTCGGCGGAGGGGCTGGGGTACCTCCTGGAGACGGTAGGCAGCCACGACCCGCGGCTGCTCCGGAACCAGGCGCTGGGCTACCTGCTGACGCTCACCGGCCTTCCGGGACCGCGGGCCGGGACCACGCCGAGCGTCGACTCTCCCGAAGGCCAGAAGGCCGTCGCGGAACTGTCGGCCTGGTGGAAACAGAACGGACCGTCGCTGAAGTGGGACGCGGCGGCGAAGAGCTACAGGTAGACGCGAAATCAGCCAATCGGGACTCGATTCGAGCTACGCGCCTCACCCCGGCGTCAGATGGCCCAGCTCGCTCGAGCCCATCTCGACGCCGCCGTCGGGGAAGTATTCCTTCCAGCGGGCGGTGACGGTGCGGGCCGTGTCGGGGTCGCAGAACAGCTCCTCGGGATACCACGGCTTCATCCGCGCATCGAGGACGATCGGGCCGGCGTAGGCCAGGTGGTGGCGGATGACCTGGGCCGAGGCGGCGTGCAGGTCGGCCGCCGGCTCGAAGCGAGTGAAGGCGGTCCAGAGGAAGTTCATCGTGGAAGCGGCGGCTGTGCGGGCGCGATCGACCAGAACCACCAGCGGCCAGGCGGCGATCGCCGGGTCGGCCGCGAGCCGGGCGGGATAGCCTGCGTCGTCGGCGAAGGCGGGGCCGTCGACGACCAGGCAGCCCGGGCAGTAAGGGAGCGCCTCACGCGCGCCCGCGGGGGGCGGGCCCTCGAAGGCACGAGGCAGTTCGCGGCAGGGCTCGCCGAGGCCCAGCAAGACACCCTTGCTGCCCTCGTTGACCGCCGGACCGGCGTAGTCGAGCGAATCCATCGAGATCTGCGAGATGACGTGCAGGTCCCGCTCCCAGCGCACGCGGGCCAGCACGTGCTGCAGGACGGCGCGAAAGTCGCGCAGGTCGAGCGGCTGGTCGACCAGGATGAGGAACTTGGTGAGGGAGAGCTGGCCCTCGCCCAGGATGCGGAAGGCGCTGGCCATCGCCTCGCGTCCGTAGCGCTCGCGGACGACCGCCGCCGCCAGCGGATGGTAGCCGCACTCGCCGTAGGCCCAGAGCGAGCGCACCGCCGGCATCACGAGCGGAAAGAGCGGCGAGAGCAGCTCCTGCAGGTAGTCGCCCAGGAAGTAGTCCTCCTGGCGCGGCTTGCCGACGACGGTGGCGGGCAGGATGGGCTTGTCGCGCCGGCAGAGGGTGCGGCAGCGGAAGACGGGATAGTCGTGGGCGAGCGAGTAGTAGCCGTAGTGGTCGCCGAAGGGGCCCTCGGCGTGGCGAACGCCGGGCGGCACCTCGCCGAGCAGGGCGAACTCGGCCTCGGCGGGCACGGGGTGGGGCCAGCCGGGGGGGCGGACCACCGGCAGGCGCCGGCCGAGGACCAGCGAAGCCAGGAGCAGCTCGGGCACTCCCTCGGGGAGGGGCGCGGCGGCGGCCAGGACCAGGGCGGGAGGGCCGCCCAGCACGACGGTGACGGGGAGCGGGCGGCCCAGCCGCTCGGCCTCGTGGTAGTGAAAGCCGCCGCCCTTGTGGATCTGCCAGTGCATGCCGGTGGTGGCCGGGTCGTGGAGATCGAGGCGATAGAGGCCCAGGTTGTGCGGTCCGCCGGCAGGGGGCTCGGTGTAGGTGAGACCCATCGTGACGAAGGGTCCGCCGTCCTTCTCCCAGGTGGTGAGGAGAGGCAGCCGGTCGAGGGCGGGCGGCGACTCGAGGTGGCCGAGCACCGGGCCGGACGAGCGCGACTTCAAGCCGACCCGGGCCAGGGTGGCCAGGAGGCCGCGGGCCTGCCAGAGCTTGCCGAGGGATGGAGGAAGTAGGGTCTCGGCCTGGCGGGCCGCCTCGCGGAGGAAGGCCGCCGGGCGGGGGCCGAAGGCCAGCTCGATGCGGCGCGTGGAGCCGAAGAGGTTGGTCAGGACGGGAAACGGCTTGCCTTTGACGTTGGTGAAGAGGAGGGCGGGGCCGCCGGCGGCGATGACCCTGCGGTGGATCTCGGCGACCTCGAGGTGGGGGTCGACGGGGGCCTCGACGACGGCGAGGCCGCGCTCGAGACGGAGGGCATCCAGGAACTCGCGAAGATTGGACCACATCAGGGGGGGGACCTCAGGTGCAGAGCGGGAAGCCGGGGAGCGACACGAGGCCGGCCGGCGAGGCGGGGAACTCGAGACACTGTACCGGAGAAGGGGGCGTCTGCTACAGTGTCGCCGGATGCGAGACAAGAGGCTCTCGGGGCAGTACAAGGCGGCGCGACCCTTGCCGCCTCACGTGACTCAGGCGCCAGCCCCCGCCCCTGACACGGTCTGGAAAGCGCTGGCCATCGCGTTCATCCTGGGGGGGACGGTTTACACGGTGTACTCCCTCGAGGACTACGCCATCCAGTGTTCGGGGCTGGTGTTCATCTCGATCCTGATGGCGCTGGTGTTCGACTTCAGCAACGGGGTCCACGATGCCGCCAACGCCATCGCGACGATCGTGGCAACCCGGGTACTGACGCCGCTGCAAGCGGTGGTCTGGGCCGCCTTCTTCAACGTGGCAGCCGCGGGTCTCTTTGGCATCCATGTGGCCATGACGGTGGGCAAGGGAATCGTCGACCCGGAGGTGGTCGACACCCAGCTCATCTTCGGGGCGCTGCTGGCGGCGATCCTCTGGAACTTCATCACCTGGTCGCTGGGGTTGCCGACCAGCTCGTCGCATGCGCTGATCGGGGGGTTCATCGGCGCGGTGCTGGTCAAGGCGGGCTGGGCCGCCGTGAACCTGGCCGGCGTGGCCAAGATCGTGGCGTTCATCGTCCTGTCGCCGACCATCGGACTGGTACTGGGAATGGGGATCGGGTTGGCGATGACCTGGCTGTTCCGGCGCACCAGTCCTTCGCGGGTCGATCACCTGTTCCGGAAGGGGCAGTTGCTATCGGCGGCGCTCTACAGCCTGGGTCACGGCAGCAACGATTCGCAGAAAACCATGGGCATCATCGCCCTGCTGCTCTACTCGAGCATCTGGTCGGGCAAGGAGTTCACGACCATCCCGAAGGACGTCATCCTGATGTGCTACTTCGCGATGGGGCTGGGGACGCTGATGGGCGGGTGGCGCATCGTCAAGACGATGGGCAGCAAGATCACGAAGCTGAAGCCGTTTCAGGGGTTTGCGGCGGAAACGGGCGCGGCGGTCACGCTGTTCGCCACGGCCCTGGCCGGCATTCCGGTGAGCACGACCCACACGATCACGGGGTCGATCATCGGGGTCGGCTCGCTCCGGGGCACCGCGGCGATCCGCTGGGGAGTCGCGAGAAACATCGTGTGGGCGTGGGTGTTGACGATTCCGATCGCGGGGGCCGTCGGCGCCCTGGTGTACGCCTGCGTGGCGGCAGTGGCGAAGGCCATCGGAACCTAGAATCGCGAGGGCCTTCGGCGAGAAGAGACAGTAGGCTACAGAATCCACAACCGACTGCCTTCCTCCCGACCATGCGGGTTCCCCGGGGGACGGTTCGAAGGCGACCGAGAACGACGCCCCCGGGTTGAGGCACATCATGGACAACGAGAAGTACTGGCGAATCACGGCCATCGTGTTCATCGCGGCCGGTTCTCTCTACACGGCCTATCACCTGACGGACCTGGCCCGGCAGTGTCCGTGGCTGGTGTTTCTCGGGGTGTGCCTGGCGCTGGCGTTCGACTTCAGCAACGGGGTGCACGATGCCGCCAACTCGATCGCGACCGTGGTGTCGACCCGGGTGCTGACGCCGCTGCAGGCGGTGGTCTGGGCGGCGGTCTTCAACTTCGTGTCGGCCTACATCGTCGGGATCAGTGGGGCCATGACGGTGGCCAAGGGGGTGGTTCACGCGGAGGTAGTGGACACCTACGTCATCCTCGGCGGGCTGATGGGGGCGATTCTCTGGAACCTGACGACCTGGTACCTGGGGCTTCCCACGAGTTCGTCCCACGCGCTGGTCGGAGGGTTCGCCGGGGCAGCGGTGACCAAGGCGGGCTGGGGAGCGGTGGTGGCCTCGGGGCTCGGGAAGATCGTGCTGTTCATCGTGCTGTCGCCGTGTCTGGGATTGCTCCTGGGCCTGAGCATCAGCCTCGGGCTGACGTGGGCCTTCCGGCGGTCGATGCCGGCGGCGGTCGATGCGCTGTTCCGCAAGGGCCAGCTCGTGTCGGCGGCGCTCTACAGCCTGGGACACGGCACCAACGACGCCCAGAAGACGATGGGCATCATCGGGATCCTGCTGTTCTCGACCATCTGGAAGGGGCAGAAGTTCGAGGAGATCCCGTTCTGGATCGTGCTGGTCTGCCACTTCGCGATGGGGCTCGGGACGCTGCTCGGGGGCTGGCGCATCGTGAAGACGATGGGCAGCAAGATCACGAAGCTGAATCCCTTCGGCGGGTTCGCGGCCGAATCGGGGGCGGCGATCACCCTGTTCGCCACGGCGGCAGCGGGCATCCCGGTGAGCACGACCCACACCATCACCGGCTCGATCGTGGGCGTGGGGTCCTTGAGAGGGATGGCGGCGGTGCGCTGGGGGGTGGCCCGGAAGATTGTCTGGGCCTGGGTGCTGACGATCCCGATCTCGGCGATGGTAGGCGCCGGCGTCTACGCGCTGCTGGTGGGGACACTTACCTGACCCCGAAGGTCGCTCTTCCCTGGCTCTCGAGCGTTGGCGAGGTCAGGCAGGTGTCCCCATTTGCGGCACCGACGCTTGACGAGTGCAAACTTCCTTGTTATGCTTCCACGCTCGATCCCCGCACGGTCGGGCCTCGCTTGCATTGCGCCATTCCGGAACTCATCGAGTATTCGCGTAGGAGGTAGGTATGGTTCGCGGCCTTTCGCTCTTTGCTCTGCTGGTGCTGGTGACCGTGGCGTCGCTCGCGGCGCCGGCCGTTTTCGCGGGCACCGTCCCGCCGGAACCGAAGGGCCCGCAGTGGGTCGACGGCACGCCGGGCCTGCAAGATTTTGCGGCGCCCTACCTCGAGCGCGCGACCCCCGAGCATTTCCGAGCGAAGACCGTCCGCAAGATGAAGGCGGTCGAGGTCGGCCAGAGCGACTTCTTCTGGTCGATGGACGTGGCGAACAACAAGCCGATCCAGGTCGAGGCGGTGCTGCGGAAGATCTCCAAGCATGCCTACCTGTACGTGCAGGACGGCCACGAAGTCGCTGACGAGACCCTCGCCAAGCTGGCCCACCAGTTCGACGAGGTCATCTATCCCACCGACCACGCCTACTTCGGCACAGAGATGAACCCGGGCCTCGACGGCGATCCGCGCATCACCCTGCTGTTCCTCGACATCCAGGACGGCTGGCAGCCGGGCCGCGGCTACGTCGCCGGGTACTTCTTCCCGCTCGACGAGGTCAGCACCAGCCTGTTCCCGCAGTCCAACGAGCGAGAGATGGTCTACCTGGACATCCATCCGGGCGACCCGACGCGCGACGACTATATGGGCATCCTGGCGCACGAATTCCAGCACATGATCCACTTCAACATGGATCGCGCCGAGCCCAAGTGGATCAACGAGTCGATGGCGCAGCTCGCGTTCTTCGTGAACGGCTACGGCCACGCGCCGCAGATCTTCAGCTACCTGCACGATTCCAACTCGTCCTTCGAGCGGTTCGACAACACTCTCGAGGACTACGGCCGGTCGTACATGTTCATGTACTACCTCTTCTCCAAGTACGCGGGGAAGACCGACGCCGAACGCCAGGCCTTCACCAGGGCGCTGGTGTCGAGCCCGCTGCACGGTTCGGCCAGCGTGGTCGAGGTGCTCAAGTCGATCGGCGTCGAGAAGCCGCTCGACCAGATCAAGCTCGACTGGCACCTGGCGAACATCCTGTCGCAGTCGCACCCGTCGAACCCCGACTGGCAGTACGACGACTCGCTGCAGGTGGGCGTCCAGAGCGCCTTCGTCTACGCGCTCGGCGGCCTGCCCGAGGGCGAGGCCAAGGACACCGTTTCGCCCGATGCGGTCAAGTACATCAGCGTCACCACCGCCCTGAAGTACCTGCCAGACCGGCCGACCATGCTCGACAAGGTGAAGCTGCTCGGCGACGGGCCGGGAAACGTGGTCTGGACGGTCAATGGTGGGCAGCAGCCGCCGGCCCGGTTGGTCCCCGCGGGTTCGACCCAGAGCGAGAAGGGCATCGTCACGCCGCTGGCCCAGGTCGACGGCAAGTGGTGCGTGCAGCTCGGCCACTTCGCGCGGCTCGGCGTGGTCATCCAGACGGTCGAATTCAAGGTGCAGAACGCCGACGGCGTCCTGTCCGACACGACGGTCATGCCGATCAGCTCTCTCGGTTCGCTCGCCTCGACGACGAAGATGCGCGGCGGCAACCGGCTAAAGCTGACGTTTACCGGTGAGAAGCCGGGCCTGATCGGCGCCAAGGCCAAGTTCCTCGTCAAGGCCGTGCTCTACGGGGCCGACGGCAAGACGAAGGTCGAGGACGTCGTCCTGGACGACAAGAACCGCGGCACCTACGAGTGCGACGTCGCCGGCGGCAGCGTCACGTTCATGGTCTACGCGCTCTCGGGCAGCAAGAAGGGCGTGCCCTACACCTTCAAGCTCGAGACGATGGGCGGCAGCCAGCTCGCGTCGCTGGTCGAGGCCGGCAGCCGGCTGGCCAAGGTCGATGTCAGCGCGGCCGACCTGGGCAAGGACGCTCAGGCCCGCACCGCCTACGGCGAGCTGCTGAAGGCCCGCGAAGAGAACGTCAGCGCCCTGGCGAAGACGCTCGCGACCGACAACGCGGCGGGCCGGAAGGCGGCCGAGCTGATCGCGAACGCGGCGCCCACCGAGAAGCAGGCGATGGGCGACGTTCTGAAGATGGCGCTGAAGCGGGCGCGCTTCGAGGCACTCGACGGCGGCCAGGTCACGGACGCGCTGCGAGCCTCCGTGCTGCACGCGCAGCCGGGCCGCGGCGACGATTCGGACGATTCGCACGACAACCTCACCTACCTGATCAACAAGAAGAACGAGAACATCCACAACCTGACGCACCTGCAGATCGACCCGCGGTTCATCGAGGGCCAGCTGTTCAAGCTGTGGAAGCTCCTCGAGATCGCGCGCGGCTTCCCGCACCTGCCGCTGCCCGACGGCCTCGGCCTGGCGGACTACAAGGAAGACCACGTCAAGGCGCTGCTGGCGAGCTGGGCGTCGGAGTTCGGCGTTCCGGCGGGCGGCACCGTTCCGCAGGGCAAGAAGGCCGAGCTGGAGCAGGTCAAGAACGTGATGCGGCGCTTGATCCTGGCCGAGAGCCTGATCGAGTTCGCCTACAACAACGGGTTGACCCTGGCCGAGGACGTTGCCGCGACCTCGTACGACCTGGTCCGGCTGGTGCTGGCCAGCCACGAGACCATCACCGACATCGTGGCCAACTTCCAGAACGTGCCGATCGTGGGCCCGATCGCCAAGGCGCTGAAGGCGCGCATCCTGAGCAAGGTGCTGTTCCTGGCCGAGAAGTTCGGAAGCTACATGGCCTCGCGGATGAAGCCGCCCTACAGCACCTACGGCCCGATCGTGGTCGTGGCCGGGGAGGCCTCGTACGACGAGCAGCGCGGCCGGATCGAGGCCCACGGCGGGGTCACGGTGGCGCTGGGCGAAGCCGTCCTGCGCTGCGAGCGGATCGAGATCGACCTGGTCGAGCGCCTCGCGGTCGGGGAGGGGGCGTGCGAGCTGTCGCGCGCCGCGGGGAAGGTGCGCTTCGAGCGTGCGGAGCTGGACCTGGCGACCCTCGACGGAGTGGTGCTGCAGGCCGAGGCTGACGGGGTCGCCGGGCACTACCGGTTCCGTTGCGGGCGGCTGCACCGGACCTCCGCGGGAGA
>CAZSVK010000073.1:0-17184 GCA_964610245.1 uncultured bacterium | reverse complement strand
CAGGCTTCAGGAAAGACGCACAGAGAGACATAACGACGACGTGGAAGCCGCCCGGCGACGGGCGGCTTCGTGACTGTGGTAGAGTTCTCGTAGATGGCAGCGAAGAAGACCAAGAAGACGAAGCCGGTGGGGGTGCATCTGGTCACCCGCATCGAGGTTTTTGCGGAAGGCGACCAGTTCGTCGGGCTCTGCCGGGATCTGAGCGTCTCGAGCTTCGGGGATTCTCCGGAAGAGGCCCGGCGCTGTACTCGGGAGGCCCTCGAGTTGTTCGTGGAAGAGTGCGGCCGGATGGGTACCCTCGAAGAAGTGCTTGGCGAGGCTGGATACACGCGTGGGCTTGATGAGACGTGGAGGGGCCGGGAGGCGCTGCTGATCGAGAGCGTGAGTCTCCAGGCCGCGTGATTGCCGAAGCTCGTTCCGCTGCACTACTCAACTCTGCTGGCGGTGTTCGATGCCTTCGAGCATCAGCGTCAGGTCGGCGCTCGTCATCTCCAGTGAGCGGTCTGCCGCAGCGTCGACAGGCCAGCGGAACGTCCCCTTCTCCAGCCGCTTGTACCACAAGCACAGGCCTGACCGATCCCAGTAGAGGATCTTGATCCGGTTCCCTCGGCGACTCCGAAACACGAAGAGCTGACCCGACAGCGGGCTCTGTCGAAGGAAGTCACTGACCACAGCCGCCAGACCGTCAAAGCTGCGCCTCATGTCGGTCGGCTGCGTGCACAGGAAGACGCGCACGGCTGGAGGCAGGCCGATCATCTCGACCACTCCAGGGTGAACGTCAAGTGCGCCCAGCCCACCACCGGCTCGAGCGTCGCTTTCGCGCCTGCCTGGTGGCACGTACTTGTACTCCTCGCCACAGGCACTGCCCGCGGCTCAAGGCGCGTCGCATCTTGAACACGCGCCCCGATGAACGTCACCGGCTGTGGGGCGGCCGCCCGTGCGTCTCCTCCGGCTCCCGCTGCTCGCTTCTCGCTGCCCGCCAACCACCACTTCCACCACGACAACTGCTTGCCGCTCACGCCGTTGCGCTCGCCAAACTCCTCCAAGCTCAACCGTGACCGACTGGCCCGCCTCACCAGTTCACTCCACTCCTGTCGGCTGCGCCGAACCTTCCGTCCCGCCTCCCTCGTGCCTTCCATATCGCACCTCCTGCAAACTGAGGCCCGAGACTGACACGTCAATGGCTCCCGTCGGAAGATGGGTTCACCGGAGGCTTACCGACATCCGCGCGTCACGCGACAGGAGGTGCGCGAAGATGGAAGTGACGAAGCTGGTTGTGGGCATGCGGCGCAGCCGCCACGAGTGGGCGAAGTTGGTCGTGGCGGCGAGCCGATCGGGCCTGAGCCTCTCGGAGTTTGGACGCCGGCACGGCATCACGGTCAGGACGCGGGTGGTCATACACGATATCCAGTCACAAGAACAACCTGATGAAGCCCGCTCAGTTTGGCCAGAACGGTTATCCTGTCCTGAGCCGAGAACAATGGGAGGCCTTCTGGACGTGGAGAACGCTTTCCAGACCTGAGGAGACGTGGTGAACATGGCAAGCTCCGCAGCACGACGAGGAACGAGTGGTGCATTGTGTGTCTGGCTCGTTTGCACGCTCTTGAGCCCTTGGGCCGCGAGGGAGGCACTGGGTGAAAGTGTCTTGCCCAGGAATGTCGACTCCAATGCGACCAGTGACCGGGTTTCGCCCAATCCGGCGAAGTCTTCGGACAACCTCCTGCAGAACGCGGAGGCGATCATCGAGAGCTTGGATTTCAATGAAATGCTGTGCTCCGTGGCCTCCGCAGGTCAGAAGCTCAAAGCGCTTCCGGACGATGTCGCCATCAGACTCCTCAGACTGATCCTCGAACGGCGCGCCGACGCTAGCCCCAAGGCGATCTGTCTTGCGATCAGGTTCGCAAGCCTTTATGACGATGCCGTTCTCAAGGCACTGGTCGTGTCCGCGTTCACCGACAAGGCGGCCTCGCATTCCATCATGTGTGCTTGCGCTTCCACCCTTGGCGACTACGCCGATGCCCGGCTGCTCGAGTCGATTATGCCGTACTACCTCTCGGGTGTTTCTCCGGTGTTCGAGGACCTGTTCCGAACAGCGTGCCACTGGAGTGGGACCGCTGGCATCCCCTCCTTGATCGTGATTGCAGAGACCACGCGATCGAAGTTCGAGCGAGTCCTCGCACTAGGTTCACTCGTTGGGCTGGACAACGATTGGGCAGTGCAGGAGTTGCAGAAGCCGGAGTATCTGAACGAGCCCCAGTTTCGAGGTTCTATCCGGCACGCATTCTACATAAGAGACTTGCGTCGGGCTAAGAGGGAGAAAGTCCACCGCGGCAAGGCGGGAAAGAGTAGTATTCCATTCGACACCCAGTTCCCGCCGGCTTCGTATCGCGCTCCGTATGAGCGGTAGTGCTCATCGCGCAGGCACCGCCCTGCACGACCTCTTGCGTCTCGAACGGTTCAAATGCGACAGGTCGGGAAAGGCGCCGCCCGTCGACCAAGACATGGACTGGCTCCCGCCGAAGGATTGGCGAGCCCCCTGGGAACGAGACTGCGCCGGCTTGCTGCGGGCCGCGCCCTCGAACGGGCGTCACTTCATCCAGGCGCGCTACGTCGATCACCGCGGCCGGATGGGCGAGGCCCTCCTGCCCATCAGGTTCTGTTTCCGGGCGACTACCGGCCCCACATCTCGAGGGTGTTCCGCGTGCCCACGGGCAACGAGCTTCCGGATCCGCTCTACGAGCACGCATGGCAACTCGTCGACACGTCCTATCGCCGACGGATGTCCGCCCGCGGCTGGAAGGAGTCCTACCGGTTGGACCTGGAGGTGTATCTGGACAGCTCCAGCCGCATCCGTTTGTGGGCACTTCGACGACCTCGCTCCAGATGACGTCGCCGGCCAAGGGCACGAGTTTGTGGCGTCCACGCTCGCCTGCCAACCAGCCTCCCCACCGCCCGCCGGCGGTCTTCAAGTCCACATGAAGCGGCGCAGTTCGATGACCTGCTTGCATCGCTCCGTGAGCTGCCGCTCCATACGTTCTTCCGTCTCCCTTCGCTGCAGCAGGGCGGTTCTCGCTCTGGCCTCCGCTTCTGGCGAACTGTACTGGAAAGAGACCCTCCGCGTTCCCGGCATCGACTTCGACTTCCTGGTCACCAGTTTCGGACACTCCACCTCGGCGAGGTAGCTGTCCTCGGCCTCGAACGGAAGGTAAACGTCCCTCCACCAGGCATGGAGTTCGTTCATCTCCTTCCAGGCGGCTGCGTGCTCGGGATCGGCTCCCCCGCCATGCGCCCCCACGTGCTCGTGGCCGCCAGACGCTGGAGCCTGGCGTGTGCGACCGCGTCAGCACTGGTGCCGGAGCGTCGACCGTACGGCGCTCGGCTGGCAGCCTTCACGCTCTCGTTCTCGCACGGCCCGGAGACAGGGGAAGACTCGAAGCCCGCGCTTGGCTCCCTGCGTGTATTCTAGGAGTGCGCACGCCGTCGCAGCTTCCAGCCGCCCGGCCGAAAGGACGCCATCCATGAGTTTCTCACTGCTGAGGGTCACCGCATTGACGATCGCGATCTCGACCGGCTTGCTCGTGCCTGGCCTCGTGCGAGGAGAGGAGGAATCTGACGCGATGAAGACGGCAATCTCTCATCTCGACGCCGCTGTCGAGGAACTCCTGGCCGATCCGAACCTCGCGATGGTCATCGCGGGCCTCAAGGAGAAGTACTCTCGTTCCCCGCTGCTGCTGGCGATCCGGATCCAGAGAGTGGATATCGTCGCCGAACTCCTGGCGGCCGGGGCTCGGGTGAAGAAACCTCTGGAGGACGAAACACCGCTGACTGCCGCGGTCATCAACTGCGGCGGAGAAATGGTCTCCTTGCTGCTCGACAAGGGAGCCGATCCCAATCAAGTCACTGGCCCGGACGACTTTCCGGCCCTCTTCCACTCCGTACTCATGAAGACGACGGCGCTGACCAGGCTGCTGGTCTCCCGCGGGGCTGACGTCAAGCATGCCGGGCCGAATGGGAGGACGCCGCTCCACGTTGTGGCTTCCATGACCGACGACGAGGAGACGGCGAGGTTCCTCCTCGAGAAGGGGGCCGTCCTTGGAGCGAAGGACAAGGATGGCAAGACCGCCTTCGACCTGGCGGTCGCCGCCAAGCACGATAAGGTCGCCAAGGTCCTGCAACCCCCGAAGTAACAACGTGCAACGACCGGGCCCCCCCCGGAAAGTGGGCCCACCGGGCTCACCAATGTCGGCGGCGTGCTTCTTCGAGTTGCCGGCCCACGTGTCGGGACGACTGCGATCGGCGCTCGCCAGCCGACGTCTCCGGCTGGCCAGGCCTCCAGACGTCAAGAAGCCGCCCGTCGCCGGGCGGCTTCCTCGATTCAGCGGTTCGGCCCCTCGAGACCCTCGCCTACTTCTTCTTGTGCTTCTCGTTCGCCTCGAAGACGCCGAGGTTGGCCCCGGTCGGGTCGACAATCATGCCGAACCAGCCGACCCCCGGGATCTCCGTCTTCTCCATGCAGACCTTGCCACCCGCACCCGCCACCTTGGCGAGCGTGGCCGCGACGTCGGCGACGAGCACGTAGGCCATCCAGGCGGTCGGGCACCCCGCCTCGGGCTTCATCATCATCCCGCCGCCCGCCTCGCGGCTGCCCGTGTCGATGAGCGTGTACGGCCCGTCGGGCATCGCCATCTCCTGGTACTTCCAGTCGAAGAGCTTCGAGTAGAACTCCCGGGCCTTTGAAACGTCGCCCGTCATCAGTTCGATGTGGCAGAACGGGTTTCCCATGCGAATCCTCCTTGCTCGGCCGACCGCCTCGCGGTTTCGCGCTGACTCCCCAGGACCCAGGGGTGGCGGCAGCCTCCGACCTCTTCATACCACGCTCCCGGAGCGTTCCGCTCACCCGGGCCGCCTCGCGTGATATCCTCGGCCCCCGATGGCCTACGACTCGACGATGGCCCTTCTGCTCGAGGATGCGCTCTCGGGCCTCGACGGCGTGACCCGCCGGCGCATGTTCGGCGCCCTCGCCTTCTGGGTCGACGGCGAGATGTTCGCCCTCGTCGGCGAGGAAGGGATTGTCCTGAAGCTCTCCGAGACCGACCGCGCCGAGGCCCTCGCGATGCCCGAGAGCGAGGTGTTCTCGCCCGGCGGGCCGCCGATGAAGGCGCTCATCGTGCTCTCGGCCGACATCCTCGATAGCGCCCCCATCCTGGCCGATTGGGTCCGCCGGAGCCACGCCTATGCCCGCTCGCTGCGGCGCGCGGCCGGCCCGCCACGCTCAAGGGGCCGACGGAGTCCGAAGAGCCGGTGACGCCAGCGACTCCCAGTTCGCCTCGAGGTCGTCTCCCGTCTCGGGCGGTGTCGCGAAGACGCCGTCCGGCCCCGCGCTGAGCACCCGGCAGCGGTCCGGGTCGATCCGATACGGCTGGTTCCACGGATCGGCCACCTTTCCCCGGTAGTCCGGCGGCGGCTCGGTCGACCGGTAGGCCGACCGCGTCATCAACTGCCGCGCCGTGATCGTCTGCGCCAGTTGCGCCGTCTCGAGCCGAGCCGTGTCCCGCCGTGCATCGTCCGTGATCCCCTGGTAGAACGTGATGGAGATCGTCAGCAACAGACCGACTATCGCGATCGTGGCCAGCAACTCGGCCATCGAGAAGGCCTGCCGTGGGGGGAGCCGCGAGTTCTGGCGCACGAGGCCAGTCTACAGGACGAGAGAACCGTGAGTTGTACTGGAGTTCGCCAGTCGAGGGCGTTGCCCTCGAACTCCCACCAGGGCCGAAGCCCCGCCCTGGACCCGGCAGTTGAGAACACGAATCGAGGCCCGTGCGGCACTCCCGAGGACTCTCGCCTGCGAGCGTGGGCAAGACTCTCTCCAGTCATCGGGGGGTCCAGGGGAGAACTTCTCCCCTGGCAGGGGTTCGGGGGCAGAGCCCCCGAAAGGAACTCAGTACCACTCTCTTCCCTGTCTTCGACTACCCCTCCGCCCCGAAAGCGTTGCGGATCAAGGTGTGGCTGCGCAAGCAGTCGCGGTCGCGGTCCCAGTCGAGGGCGAGCAGATCGAATCGGCAGTCGGATTCGTGCCGTCGCCGGACGGTCAGGTAGATCTGCGCGGCCTTCAGGAGATGGCGGCGCTTGGTGGCGGTCAGGCTCTCCTGGGCGAGTCCGAAGGCGCGCCCGCTTCGCAGCCTCACCTCCACGAAGCAGAGGACGCCCCCCTCCTCGGCCACGATATCCAGTTCGCCGAAGCGGGTGGCGAAGTTGGTCTCGAGCAGGCGGTAGCCCTCGCGAGTCAGAAGGTCGCGGGCGAGCATCTCGCCGGCGCGGCCGAGGCGCTGACGGTCGGCCACTAGGCCGAGCGGGCGAATCCGCCCACGGGTCCGAGTTTGATGGAGAGGGTCTGGTCCTGGTCCATGCTGGCCCGGTAGGTCACGGAGGCCTGCTTGTAGCCCTTCTTCGTGCAGGCGATGGAGATGACCTTGCCCCGCTCCAGGCTATCGAAGATGAAGTTGCCGTTGCGATCGGTGTCGACGCTGAATCCCTGGCGGTTGATGGTCACCTTCACGCCCGAGATGGGGCGGCGAGTTGCCGCATCGATGACGGTGCCGGTCAGCTTGGCTGGTCGATCCTTGAGGTCGGTCATGGGGGAGCAGCACCAGTCCTTTCAGAATCCACCGGTCGCGAGAATCGCCGCGTGGCGCGAACTCTCCGACAAGAGAGCCACGGGGCTCCTGCAGTCTACAGCCTACGACTCTTCGAGGTCGCGATTCAGCTGGCGCTGGCGGTCACGATAGGCCCGGCGCAGTTGCTCGAGTTCGGCATCGGTCAGATCGGCGTTGTTCTCGCGGATCCGCGCGCCCGCTCGTTGCAGCGCCTCGAGCGTGTGGGCCCGGTTCACCTCCTGCAGGAAGAGCCTCAGCGACGGCAGCGCGTAGCCTGCAACCGGCGCGAAGCTCCTGCGGTGCAGGGGGCAGGGTCCAACCCGTTCCAGCGCCCTCATGTGGTCCGGCGTGCCGTAGCCCTTGTTCTCGCCGAAATGGTACTCGGGGTACCGGGCGTGCAACTCGACCATCAGGCCGTCCCGGTAGACCTTCGCCACGATGGAGGCGCAGGCGATGACGTAGCTGCGCTCGTCGCCCCGGACCAGGGAGACCTGGGGTAGCTCGACGCCGTCGAGTCGCTCGGCGTCGATCAGGAGAGCCGCCGGGCGCGCGGGCTCGCAGGTCTCGACGGCATGCTGCATGGCGGCCAGGGTGGCCCGGTGGATGTTCACCCGATCGATCTCGGGCGCCTCGACGATGCCGATGCCGATGCCGAGCGCCCGTTTGCGGATCTCGACGTCGAGGAGCGCGCGCTTCCCGGGCGTGAGTTGCTTGGAGTCGTTGATCCCGCTGATCGGATTCTCGAGAGGCATGACCGCGCAGGCGGCCACCACCGGCCCGGCCAGCGGCCCCCTGCCGACCTCGTCCACTCCGCCGACAGGCACCTGTCGCTTCACGACGAACTGCGCCTCGTACGAGAGCATCTCATCGAGGCGCCGGCGCTCGGTGGCCGCGGCCGCTTGCCTGCGCCGCTCGACGGCGGCCATACGCCGGACGCCCGCGCGCGGATCCTTCTCGCACGCCTGCAGCAACTCCTCGGTGCGGCCCTCGCCGGCGAAGAGTTCCCGGATCGCCTTCTCGGTCAAGCTCGACAGATCCATGGTCGAGCTTCAGTCTAACGAATGGCTCCCCGAAACGGCGGCCGCGCCGATCACCTCGCGTGGGCGTGGGCCAGGACCCTGGCAGAGGGGTGGGTGGACCGTGCCTCCAATGGCGGGCAATGGAAGGTCTCGCCGTGGTGGGGGAGCCAGAACGCGCGGGGCTCGAGACCGCGCAAGGCCAGGTGCTCCCGGACAAGCTGTTCCGGCTCGTCCCAGGGCTCGTCGGTGAGCCGGAACGTGCCGAAGTGGATGCCGATGGTCTGGCGACTGCCGACCTCGACGTGGGCCTGGACGGCCTGCTGCGGATCGATGTGGATGGGGCCCATGAACCATCGAGGTTCGTAGGCCCCGATGGGGATGGCCGCCAGCCTCATCGGGGCGAATCGCTCGCCGATCCGGGCGAAGTGCTCGCCGTAGCCCGTGTCGCCGGCGAAGTAGAACCGGCCGGCCGGCCCCTCGACCACGAAGCCCGCCCACAGTCTGCGGTTGGCGTCCCAGGGAGTGCGGCCGCTGAAGTGCTGGGCGGGCACGGCATGCACCGTCACGTTGCCGACCGACGTCGACTCCCACCAGTCCAGCTCGACGACGCGGCCGACCCTCCTTCGCTTCAGCCAGGCCCCCACCCCCAGGGGCGCGACGAACTGCGGATCATGCGCGTGGACCAGACGGCGGAGTGTCGGCAGGTCCAGGTGGTCATAGTGATCGTGGCTCACCAGGACCAGATCGATCGCCGGCAGCGAGTCGAACGCGACGCCGGGCGGCTGCCGTCGCCTGGGACCGGCGAAGGCCAGGGGGCTGCACCGGGCCGACCAGATCGGATCGGTCAGGAGGGTCATGCCGTCCATCCGAACCAGCACGGTCGAGTGGCCGACCCAGGTGACCGAGAAGGCCGGGTCTTCCGGGTGGCCGGGTCCGGACTGCGCCGGCGGCGTCGAGGCAGGCCGGCGAGCGGTCCTCTTCTGGCGAAGTTGTAGGTGACGTGTCGCCGACCACCGGAGAAAGGCTAGAACCCGGTGCTTGCTGCGCAGTCCCCCGGCGTTGTGGAACCGGAAGCCGTCGCAGTGATCGCTCACCGGGTAGGGAGGCTGCTTGCGAAGCAGAAAGAGCCGCCGCTTCGGGCGCTCCGCTCTCTCGGCCCTGGACTTTCTCTTTCGAAAAATCACTGGAGCCCCCTCCGGCCCGCACAGGGGCCGGACCAACGATACTACCAATTGGCCATTCTTGCAAACAAACGACAAACCGTGTAAACTGCGGGCCCTCTCGAGTGGAGCAATCCCGAGATCGTGCGGGGGACTCGAGGGCAGGAGGCGTTCGTTGCAGATGAAGACCGGGGAGTTGAAGGCCAAGAGCCTGGCGCAGTTGAGGGATTACGCCGCCGAACTGGATGTTGTCGGCCGCCAGCGCATGAGCAAGGGCGAACTCATCGAGGCGATCCTGGCAGCGAAAGCAAAGGTAGCCGCGCGGCAAGAGCAGCGCTCGAGCCGTCCCCTGTCGGCTAAGCCTGCGGCAACGCTCCGGCCTGCCGCGAAGCCTGCCCCTGCGAAGACCGCTCCAGGCGCGAAGGCAGCCAAGCCTGCCGCGAAGCCGGCCAGGGCGGTCGCGCCCGCGCCTGCCGCCAGGCCTGCCGCAACGCTCAGGCCGGCCACGAAGCCTGCGCCTGTCAAACTTGCCGCGAAGCCGGCCAAGGCGGCCCAACCTGCCGCCAAGCTCGCTGCCTCGCCCGCCGCCAAGGCCACACCGCTCAAGCCGGCCACGAAGCCTGCGCCCGTCAAGGCTGCTGCAAAGCCCGCACCCGCCGCCAAGGCCGCGCCGGCCAGGCCTGCCGCGAAGCCGGCGCCCGCAGCCAAGTCCGCACCGGCCAAGCCCGCCGTGAAGCCCGCACCCGCCGCGAAGCCGGCGCCGGTCAAGCCGGCCCGCACTCGTCTCGTCGGCCCCGCGGAGGAAGCGCCCCCGCGCCGGACCACCGCCAGCGCCCCCGCGGCCTCCAGGCCTTCGAAGCCCGCCGCGCGCACGACCCCGAAGAAGGTCACCCCCGGGGCCACCAAGGCGCTCGGCCTGCAGGTCAAGACCCTGCAGGTTCGCAAGCTGGCCGGCAAGAGGGGGCTGCCCGAGCCCGAACCGCCCAAGCCGGCGCGTAAGCCGTCGGCCCGCCGCGCCTATCCGCTCAGCCCGGCCCCGCCCGTGCTCAATCTGAAGGCTGGCATCCTCCCCGGTGAGCTGCCCAAGCCTCCCGCCGCGGGCCCCGACGGCGTCGCTCCGGTCCGGAAGGCCGCCAAGCCGCAGGCCTCCCCGCCGATGGATTACTTGCCGACGATCTACCAGGACGACCGCGTCGTCCTGCTGGCTCGCGACCCTCAGTGGCTCTACTGCTACTGGGAGTTCAGCGTCACGACGATGAACGCCATCCGCGACTCGCTGGCGCGCAACGGCGGGAACATGGTGCTCCGCGTCCACGACGTGACAGGCGTCTCCTTTGACGGCCTCAACTCGCGCCGCTTCGAGGATCTCGAACTCCCCGAGCAGGCCGCGGGCAACTGGTACTTCCAGTCGCTCGGCGGCGACATCGAACACATGGTCGAGGTCGGCATCCGGGCCCGCGACGGCCGGTTCGTCGCCTTCGCCCGTTCCAACCCCGTGCGCACTCCGCGCGCGGTGGAAGGTCCGGTCGTGGCCATCGAACCGCTCAAGACCACCGAAGAGGCGGCTCAGGCGGCGACGCAGCCACCGGTCAAGCGGGTCGGCAAGAAGGGCGAACCGCAGGTCGCGGCCGGGCGTGGCGTGGTCGCCGCGGTTCCAGCCCATCCTTCCAGCCCCGCCGGTCCGATCGGCGCGCACGGCGCGCACGGCGCGGCCCCGACCAGCCCCGGTGGGCCCGTCGGCCTTCCGACCAGCCCCGGCGCGGGATTCGGGCACGTTCCGGGCTCGGTCGTTCCCCGTGAGATCAAGGAACGCGAGTTCTGGCTCGTCGTCGATGCCGAGCTGATCGTCTACGGAGCCACGGTCCCGGGTTCGAAGGTGACGCTCCAGGGCCAGCCGATCGCGCTGCGTCCCGACGGTACCTTCAGCGCCCGGTTCTCGCTGCCCGACGGCCGGCAGGAGATCCCCGTCGAGGCCACCTCTCCCGACGAGGTCGACCACAAGGTGATCACCCCCGTGGTCGAGCGGCAGACGAGGGAGTCCGACTAGTGCCCCCATCGCGTGCGAAAGCTCGCGAACTCGGATACTTCTCGCTGGTGCTGCACGCGCACCTGCCCTTCGTCCGCCATCCCGAGCACGACGATTTCCTGGAAGAGGACTGGCTCTACGAGGCCATATCGGAGACCTACATTCCTCTATTGGAGGTCTTCGAAGGGCTGATCGACGACGGGATCCCTCTCCGGGTCAGCATGTCGATCACGCCCACGCTGGCGTCGATGCTCGCCGACCCGCTGCTGCAATCGCGCTACCTCAGGCGCATCAATCAGCTCATCGAGCTGGCCGAGCGCGAGGTCCAGCGCACGCGCTGGCTGCCCGATTTCCAGCACACCGCCCGGATGTACCTGGCGCGGTTCCAGGCCTGCCGCTCGTTCTTCGAGGATCGCTGGCGCTGCAACCTGCTGGAGGCGTTCCGCCAGCTCGCCGACGCGAGCGACCTCGAACTGCTCACCTGCGCCGCTACCCACGGCTTCCTGCCGTTGCTGTCGGTCAACCCCGCCGCCGTGCGCGCCCAGCTCCAGGTCGCGGTGCAGACCCACCGCCGG
The DNA here is from genome assembly GCA_964610245.1 of uncultured bacterium. Lineage (GTDB taxonomy): Bacteria > Muiribacteriota > UBA6191 > JACPRK01 > JACPRK01 > CAZSVK01. The sequence continues at coordinate 5,751 of CAZSVK010000073.1, read as the reverse complement.
CTCCTCGGACGCGACCCTCGCGGCATCTGGCTGCCGGAGTGCGGTTACACGCCGGGCGTCGAGAAGGAGCTGGCCCGCCACGGCATCCGATTCTTCATCGTGGACGCCCACGGTCTGCTCAACGCCGTGCCGCGGCCCCCGTGCGGCGTCTTCACGCCGATCATGGCCGGCTCGGGCGTGGCCGCCTTCGGGCGCGACCTGGAATCGTCGCGGTCGGTCTGGAGCGCCAACGAGGGGTATCCGGGCGATCCCGAGTACCGCGACTTCTACCGGGACGTCGGCTTCGACCTCGATTACGACTACGTCCGGCCCTACCTGCACGGCCTGCAGACCCGCCTGCCGATCGGCATCAAGTATCATCGCATCACCGGCGCGACCGACCGGAAGCTGCCCTACCGGCCCGAGAAGGCGCGAGAACGGGTGGCGGTGCACGCCGCCGACTTCGTTTCCAAGCGCATCCGGCAGGTGCGCCGGCTGCACGCCGAGACCGGGCTCAGGCCGCTCGTGCTCTCGCCCTACGACGCCGAGCTGTTCGGCCACTGGTGGTACGAGGGCCCGCTCTTCGTCGACGCCGTGCTCAGGCGGCTCCATGCCGACCGGGGCGCCGTCCGGACGATGACGCCCGTCCAGTACCTGGAACGCCACACCGAACTGCTGGAGGCGCGACTGCCGTTCTCGAGCTGGGGGCACCAGGGCTACGGCGAGGTCTGGCTCAATCCGACCAACGATTGGATCTACCCGCACCTCCATCGCTCGGCCGATCGGATGTCCCGCCTGGCCGACCGTTTCCCCAATGCCTCGCCGCAGCAGGAGCGGGCGCTCAACCAGATGGCCCGCGAACTCCTGCTGGCCCAGGCGAGCGACTGGGCGTTCATCATGTCGCACAAGACCTCGGTCGAGTATGCGCACCGGCGCACCACCGACCATCTGGCGCGATTCAACCGGCTGTACGACGAGGTGGAGGCCGGCCGCCCGGTGGACGAGAGCGTGCTGGCCGACATGGAGGCCAAGGACAACCCCTTCCCGGACCTCGACTTCCGAATCTACTCGTCCGCGATCTGAGGAATCGTTCCCGAGCTTCGCTGGGTTGCGGGACGGGTTCGCGCTGGTGCCCAGGCCCCGCCTCGACACCGGCCGACGCGAGCCGCAAGATCCGGTCAGCGGCACCGCTACTCGAGGGGGTCGACGAGAGCGCGGAGGATATCTGCCCGATCGACGATCCCGACGAGGCGATCGCGCGCGTCGACCACGGCGACGAGCTTCTGGCCCTCGCGCAGCATCGTGGCAATGGCGTCCTTGAGGGGGCTGTCCTCCCGGGCAACCGCCACGTTCGTGCTCATCAGATCGGCGGCCGTCCTGGCCGTGGCGTGGTGTTCGGCCTCGAGTTCCCGCGGCTCCGGGTGGACGAAGGGCAGGCGGAGCATGAGCGAGCGGACGGCACTTGGCCTGAGCGCGGGCGTCACCCTGTCGAGCAGCTCCCGATCCGAGACGACCCCGACGACTCGCTGCTCCGCGTCGACCACGATGGCGCGGTTGAGCCGGGTGGAGATGACGGCCTGCAGCACCTCCGGAAGGGGAGACTCCGGATGCACGGTGGGGACGATCTTGCGTGTAGCTCGGGAGACGGGCGCGTCAGCCGCCAGACCGAGCGGGCGGAGTTCGGTCTCTTTCTGCTCGAAGTGCGTCGTGACCGTTCGGAGCAGGTCGAGACGGCTGACCATCCCGACGAAGAGGCCGTGGTCGTCGACGACGGGAAGGCGCTTGAGACGCCGGCAGGCCATCGTCTCGGCGACCTTCGTCAGCGGCGCGTCCACGTGGATGGTGACGGGCCCGGGTGTCATGATGCCGCTCGCTGTCTTGGTTCCGGCATCGAGCTTCTCGAGTTCGGCCAGCTGGGCCTGCTCATCGAGGGTCCGCAGCAGCTCGAGCCGCAAGCCGAGGCCTCCGCGGGCGATCAGATCGGAGTTGGTGATGATGCCGACGGGGATGCCCGAATCGAGCACCGGAAGGGCCTTGTGGGCCTTACCGAGCAGCAACTCGACGACCTGGCGGAGCGGGGCCTCCCGGGTGACGGAGACCGCGCCGGACGTCATCACCTCGGAGACCCGCCACGCGCCGGAAATGTCGCGAACCGGTTCGGCGCCGTAGAACTCGACCGTGACGTCCTCCGACGTGACGAGCCCCCTCTCGAGCATGGCCGTGAGGCGGGGCAGCAAGCGTTCGACCCGGGCGGGCATGTCGACCCATTCGATGACGAGAGGAAGCTGCCAGCTCACCTCCACGAGGCGCGTGCCGAAGAGCTGAGAACCCGTGAAGCCCTCGACCGCGCGAAAGACGGTGGCCCTGGAGCAGTGCTCCCGGCGCAGCAACTCCAGGATGGCCACGTGGGCCGGCCGGCTTCCGATGAGGTTGCCCTCGTTGACGTAGACGCGGTTGCGGCAGTGAGGCCGGCGAGCGGCTGAGCCCGGACCTCGACTTCCGAATCTACTCGTCGCGGGCCCCCCTGCCGCCGAAGAAGCCCCTGGCATCCGCCCATCGGTGGTAAACTGACCGCCATGCGGTGATGCCGTGCCGCCGGCCACCTTCCTCGAAGCGGAGGAGGCGTTTCTGCTCGGAGTCAAGAACAAGCTGGTCGCATCGATCTTCCTCGTGCTGGGGCTCGGGCTCCTGTCGGTTCTCCTGACCGTCGGGCTCCTGCCGATCGGGTTGCAGCTTTCCATCGGCGCGATCCTGCTGCTCACGCTCTCGGCGGTGAGCGTTCTGGTGAGCGTCTACCTGCAGACGGTGGCCGCGATCGACTCGGTGGGCGAATCCCAGAAGGGCGGGAACATCCGCGAGTTCGGCAACGAGCTGGAATACCTCGCTCACTTCCTCGGGGAGTTCCGCGACCGCTACTACCGGGTGATGGATCTGACCCGCCTGAGCGAGGAATCGCTCAAGGAGGGCCGCAAGCAGCTCGAGAGCTTCCGGACGAGCCTGCTCTCGATGGAGGAGTTGCTGAAGCAACGGGTGGCGGCGGCGCCGGAGATCCTGTCGGGCCTCGAGGGGATGCGGCGCATCACGAAGGATTTCAACGAGCTGTCGGTGCGTCACCGCGTCGCCACGGCGCAGCTGGCCGAGGGTCTCGAGACGGTCGAACGGAACACGCTGGAAGCGACGAAGCTGTTCGTCGACGTGGTGCAGCGGGCCCAGGCGTCGAGCAACGCGGCGCAGGTGACGGGGCAGGGCATCGATCACATCCGGAAGGCGATGGGGACGATCTCGACCGTGATTGTCAATCTGGGAACGCGGCTCGAGAAGATCGGCGGCATCCTCGAGGTCATCGGGAACGTTGCGGAACAGACGAACCTGCTCGCGTTGAACGCGGCCATCGAGGCGGCCCGGGCGGGCAAGCACGGCTCGGGCTTCGCGGTGGTGGCCGACGAGGTGCGCAAGCTCTCGGAGTCGAGCCACCGGGCGGCGCTGGAGATCGGGACCCTGCTGGAGGGCATCCGGGTCGACGCCGAGGAGGCGATCCGGGCCACCCGGGAGGGCACGCAGCGGGTCGAGGGCGGCATCGCGTTCGCGCTCGACTCGGATCGCACTTCGCGCGAGATCATCGACATCATCGAGCAGGTGGAGACCTACATCGACAGCGTCGGGCGCTCCACGCTGGGGCAGAAGAACTCGTCGCAGGAGCTGCTACGCTTCGGCGAGGAGATCAACGCCGTGAGCGACCGGCTCAGCTCGGCCTCGGCCGAGGAGATGGAGACGGCCACCCGGTTGCGGGAAGAGCTGCGGCGGGTCCAGGAGTCGGTGGATGAGTTGAAGCGGTATTCGAGTTCTCTGGACGAGATCGGCGGCACGCTCGGACGGGCTTTCGAGAAGCTGACGGCCGTGCGCGAGGTCTGAAAGATCCGCGGTTCGCGGCCTCGGGGAGCAAGAGATAGATGGAGCAATCACCCTTGAAGTCCGGCATCCAGGCGAGGCAGGAGACGGAAGACACCGTCGAGGCCGGCCCCGAGATGAGGATCACCGTCCTGACGGTGGCCATCCTGGCGCTGATCGGCATCCTGCTGATCTTCACCGGGTATCAGGCGGCCGATACGGAACGGGCGTTCTTCCGCGAGGTGGCGCTCAACGCCAACCAGGAGATCGCGACGCTGGTCGGGCGGCAGTTCGCGCAGACGTTCACCAACTGCACGGGGCTGCTGGAGGATCTCGCGCGTTATCCGTCGGCGGTCTCGCACGACCTGTCGATGCTCGATCAGCTCTTCGGCGTGCTGTTGAAGAGACACGACATCTTCCGGGTCATTTACTTCCTCGACGAGAACCTGGCGCCGCTCAAGGTGCGCTACAACATCGGCGCGACCGCCTATCGGCCCCTGCCGGCCGAGAAACTGGCGCTGCTGAAGCGTCGCGAGGTGCACCGGGTGCTCTCGGACTTCTACAAGAGCGAGGAAGACCCTTCCCTGACCTTCGCCTGCTAGGTGATGGATCGCCAGGACGCCTTCCGGGGCGTGGTGGTGGCCGAGCTGGATCTGAACTTCATCCAGGACATCCTGACGAGCGTGCGGGTGGGGCGCACCGGCGAGATCCTCCTGGTGGATAGGGCCGGAAGCGTCATCTTCAGCTCGCCCGGGTTCGGCGGACTGGCCGAGTTCAAGAACTTCAGGATCAAGGCGGCCTTCGAACGGGACCGCGGGATGGTGGAGTACGGCAGCTCCGTGCACCGGCTGGCGGCGCACCAGCGCATCCGGGTGTTGCCGCTGAAGCCGATCTGGGATCCGACCGGCCTGGGAGGCCAGATCCCCTACACGGCCGAGACCATCCCGGACTGGCTCGTGGTGGTGCAGCAGCAGTCGGCCGAGGCTTATGCCGTGTCGGATCGTATGAAGTACAATCTGTTCATCCTCGTCGTGGTGGGCGTGATCGGGCTCGTGGTCATCGCGCGCCTGTGGCTGGAGAGCCTCTGACGGCCGCCGGGCGAGACGGGATCGAGGGACATCCACATGGAATGCCGAGTTCTGATCGTCGATGACGACGAGGCCCTCCAGTACACCTTCCGCGAGGTCTTCAGCAGCCAGGGCTACACGGTCGAGACGACCGGCGACCCGTACGAGGCGCTGAGGGTCGTGCCGGTCTTCTGCCCGCACATCTGCGTGCTCGACTACAGCATGCCCAAGATGTCGGGTCTGGAGCTGCTGGCCAAGCTGCGCGAGAAGCACCCGGAGATCGTCTACATCATGATCACCGCCTACGGGAGCGAGGACCTGGCGGTGAAGGCGATGAAGGCCGGGGCCTACGACTACTTCAAGAAGCCCTTCGACAACGACGAGATCATCCTCATCCTCGAGAAGGCGCGCGAGAGGTTGAACCTCATCTCGGAGAACAAGGCGATCCAGAAGCGGCTCGTCGAGAAGGTCGAGATCATCGGCGAGAGCGCGCGCATCAAGGAGATCCTGGGCGTGGTCGATCAGGTCGCCGGGACGGACGTGACGGTCCTGATCCAGGGCGAGAGCGGCACCGGCAAGGAACTGATCGCCAACGCCATCCACAGCCGCAGCAAGCGGGCGGCCGGCCCCTTCATCAAGCTCAACTGCGCGGCGCTGCCCGAGACGTTGATCGAGAGCGAACTCTTCGGCTACGAGCAGGGTGCCTTCACCGGGGCCGCGGCGCGCAAGAAGGGCCGCTTCGAGCTGGCCAACGGCGGCACGATCTTCCTCGACGAGATCGGCGACATGACCCCGGCGACCCAGACGAAGGTGCTGC
>CAZSVK010000072.1:0-17205 GCA_964610245.1 uncultured bacterium | reverse complement strand
TCGACACTTCCGATGACTCTGAGCTGCGAGCGCGGGCAAGACTCTCTCCAGTCATCGGGGGGTCAAGGGGCGAACTTCGCCCCTTGCGAGGGTTCGGGAGCAGCGCTCCCGAGAGACAAATCGACGTTTTCCCAGTTCCCCCGCGAACTGCGACTGCACCCAGCGGAGGGTCATGTCTTGACCGTCCGGCGTGAACATCTGTACAGTGTCTCCTCGATGACGGGCCGCCTTCCGGGAAGGTTCGCACTCATCGCCCTGACGGCTTTCGCGAGCCTGCTCTCGGCAGGGGCTTGTGCGTTGCACGCGGGGGGGCTGAATTTCGCTCAACTGCCGGGCGAAGCCGCCGGCGTCGAGGGGCCCTTCGGGTCGGGATGGTCGTTGAGGCCGCGAACCCAGGCCGAGGCGATCCTGGGGACTGTCCGGGCGATGCTCAGGATGGACGACGCCGATCACGATGGCGACTCGCTTCCCGACGCGGCCGACGCCGACTCCGACGGGAACGGCACGACCGACCCGGATCGTATCGACCGGGACTGCGACGGCATCGACGACCACGCCGATGCGACCTTCTGTCCTCATCTGCGCGATACCGATCGGGACGGCCTCGTCGATCGCTACGACCTGGACGACGACAACGACCGCATTCCCGACTGCCTCGACCGGGACCTCGACGGCGATGGCCTGCTCAACGAGATCGAGCAGGATGCCGAGGCCGTCGACCCCTGCTCGGGCCAGGCGGGCGGCGGGCGGATGGGCTCTTGCGGCTCCACTTCCGACATCGGGGCGAGCTGGCATCGCGACTTGCCCGATACCGAGCAGCCGACGGGCCGGCTCGTGCGCCGCGAGATGGAACCCTGCTCCGACGGCGTGATCGCCGCGCCGTTCGTCCCACCCCGAGCGGGTTGAACGCCGGTCTCTGCTTGCGCCTCACGAGGGGTGGCGCAGGCGCCTGCCGGCCCGAGCCCTGCCCGGCCCTCCGGCGGGAAGCCTGAAGTTCTCGGCTGCCCGCGGGCAAATGGTCCCGCCGGTCCGATTCCGGGAGGCGAGCCGGGGGCTCGCGCGCGGGGGAGGCGGCGTACGCCGCGGACTGCGAACCTGAATCCGTGCCTGCAACGCACGGCATGAACCGAGGAGTGAAGGCCATGTCTACTGGCTCGAAGTTTCGGACAATCACGGTGACGTTACTCGCGCTGGCTTGTCTTCTGGCTTCCGCGCCTGGCGCCTGGGCCCAGGGGACTCCCAGACTGAGCATCGAGGGTACCCTCTTGACCACCGGCGGGGCTCCCATGCCGGGCCGCCTGGTGACGGCCGTACTGGCGCGCAACAACCTGAGCGCATCGGCGACGACCAACGCCTCCGGGGCGTTCTCCGCCGAGCTGACGGGCCCGACGACGCGGACGGCGCGCGTGGGCGACGTGGTCCGCTTCGTCGCCTCGGCCCCTGGTGGCGCCGCCATCCCGGTGGTGCCCCTCGGCGTGACCCTCACGGCCGGCCAGATCGGCTCGAGCCATCTGGTCGTCGCGTTGCGCCCGGCCGCGGTGCCCGCGGCGCCCCTCGAGCGCAGCCTGAGACTGCGGCGAGGCGTCAACTTCGTGACCCTTCCGGTCGACGCTCGGCTGACCGCCCGCCAGTTGCTCGAGGCGACGAGGGCCGCCTTCGTCTCTCGCGTCGTCGCCGGCGCGGGGGGCGATGGCCCTCACTTCGAGACCTTCACGCTCTCCTCTCCGGGCGCGGGATTCCCGCTCGAAGGCGGCAAGGCCTACATCCTCGGCGGACTGCCGATCGCCCGCGACCTGCCCCTGCGCGGCGAGGCCTGGAGGCCGGACACTCTCGCTCAGCAGTTGCGTGGCGGACTGAACGGACTCGGCTTCCCGAGAGGCGTGCCTGCCGGCATCCGCGCCAGCGACCTGACGACCCGGACCGGTGCCGACGTGCTCTACCGCGTCGTTGCGGCCCCGGACGGCTCCGCCCGCATCCAGGCGTTCATCCGCGGGATGACGCCCGAGTTCGACGTTCGCGACGGCGAGGGCTACCTCGTGATGGCCCGCCAGGCGGGCCCAGTGAACCTGCCCGAGGTCGCCGACCCCGCGGCGCAGCTCCTGCGAGGCCTCACCGGCCGCGTGCCCCAGCCGGGCCAGCGCAAGGTGCTCTCGAGCCTGCCGGGCGCGGTTCCCGCGACCGAGACGATGGAGGTCCTCTGTCTCACCGAGGACGGCCGGGAGTTCCGGACCCAGGTTCGCCCCGACGGCACCTTCGAGCTGATGGTCCCCACGGGGGTCGACTATCGAATCCTCTTCATCCTCAATCCCGACTCCGCCGCCGAGCGGCGCATCGTCGGCGAGCTGAGCTTCCCGGCGTGTTCCACCGGCGGGACCGCGCCGACGACCGCCTCGGCCTTCCAGATGGTGAGCGGCACGGCGCCCGTGAGCCTGGGCGACATCCAGTTCACGACCGGCTCGCTCCTGGCCACCTGCGATGACAACCCGCTCGGCCAGAACGACCAGGACGGTGACGGCATCCCCGACCTGGCCGACAGCGACGACGACGGCGACGGCACGCCCGACGTGGGCGACCCGGACGCGGCGTTGCCCGGCACCGGCGGCAATCCGTACTACGACACGGACGACGACGGGATCGACAACCTGCTCGAGGACGCGGACGGCGACGGCCAGCCGAACTACCTCGACACCGACGACGACGGAAACGGTGTCCCGGACCTCGACGAGCACACCGGCGACCAGGACGGCGACGGCGTACCCGACGCGCGCGATCTGGACGCCAACGGAGACGGACGGATTGACGCGGATCAGGCCGATCTGGATGGCGACGGCGTGCCCGATGCCACGGATCCCGACACCAACGGCAATGGCCTCGACGACCGCTTCGAGCGCGACGCTGACGGCGACGGCGTGCCGGATGTGGGCGACACCGACGACAACAACGATGGGGTACCCGACGCCCAGGACTCGGACGCCGACGGCGACGGCGTGCCGAACGCCCAGGAACGAGACATCGATCGCGACGGCCTCGTCGACGACGTCGACCACGACGACGACAGCGACGGCGTGGCCGACTGGCTCGACACCGACGACGACGGCGACGGCATCGACGATTGGGACGAGGCGGACGCGGATGGCGACGGCGTGACCGACGATGTCGACGGCGACCGGGACGGCAACGGTCTGCCCGACGTGGCCGACCGCGACACCGACGGCGACGGAACGATCGACGCGCTCGACACCGACGATGACGGCGACTCGATAGCCGACGCGACCGACACGGACGACAACGGCGACGGAGTCCCGGACCTCCGCGAGCGTGACACCGACGGCGACGGGCTGCCCGACGCGCTGGACGGCGATTGCGACGGCGACGGCATCCTGAATGGCTTCGACCGTGATGACGACGGCGACGGCATCCCCGACCTGGCCGAGCGCGACGGCGATCGCGATGGCGTGCCTGACGAGCTGGATACGGACGACGATGGCGACGGCACCCGGGACTCCGAGGACACCGATACCGATGGCGATGGCGTGCCCAATGCCAATGAGGCCGACGCCGATGGAGACGGCGTGCCCGACGCGCTGGCGCGCGACACCGATGGTGACGGGATCCCCGACTTCGCCGACACCGATGGCGATGGCGACGGCGTTGACGATCGGGTGGACGCGGATGAGGACGGCAGCGGCGTGCCGGACGTCGCCGAGAGCGACCGGGACGGCGACGGGATTCCCGACTTCCGCGATCGGGACCAGGACGGCGACGGGATCCCTGACTTCATCGACACCGACGACGACGGCGGCGGCGTGCCCGACAATCTGGAGCGGGACACCGACGGCGATGGGATCCCGGATCCCTTCGATACCGACCTGGATGGCGACAGCGTCCCGAACGGGCTGGACACCGACGCGGACGGCAACGGAGTTCCGAACGGCCTGGAGCTGGATCGTGACGGCGACGGCATGCCCGATGCCCTGGACGCCGACGACGACAACGACGGTCTGCCCGATGCCGCCGACACGGACGACGACGGCAACGGAATCCCGGACGTGGGTGACGCCGGGATGCGGGACACCGACGGCGACGGTCTGCCCGACGTGGTCGATCTCGACAAGGACGGCGACGGCGCGGTCGACGCGACCGACACGGACGACGACGGCGACGGTATTCCGGACACGCAGGAGTCGGTGAGCCCGGTGACTCCGACGACCGCGGATCGCAACGCCAACGGCATTCCGGACGCGTTCGAGCGCGACACCGACGGCGACGGCCAGTTCGACCTCGCCGACACCGACGACGACAACGACGGGCGGCCGGACGTCTTCGACACCGATGACGACGGCGACGGCATCCCGGATCTGAGGGAGCACGACACCGACGGCGACCACGTCCCCGACGAGCTGGACGCCGACGACGACAACGACGGCACGGCTGACGCGACCGATACCGACGACGACGGCGACGGGACGCTCGACGCAGCCGAGACCGATGCCGACGGCGACGGGATCGCCGACGCCGCCGAGGCGGACAGCGACCGCGACGGCTTGAAGGACGACGTCGACCCCGACGACGACAACGACGGGGTGCGCGACGCCCTGGACACCGACGAGGACGGAAACGGCATCCCCGACGAGTTCGAGTCAGATGGCGATCGGGACGGAGTCTGCGTCCGGCAGGATGCCGACGACGACAACGACGGCGTCCCGGATGCGACCGACACCGACGACGGCGACGCCGACAACAACGGCCAGCCCGACGCCACGGAACCAGCCGCGATCGACTCCGACCGCGACGGCGTGGCTAACGCTACCGATACCGACGACGACGGCGACGGCGTGCCCGACGCCACCGACCCGGACGACGACGGCGACGGCGTGCCCGACGCGTTCGAGAACGCCGGCGGACTGAGGGACACGGACCACGACGGCCAGTCCGACGTCTCGGACACCGATGACGACAACGACGGCACGGCCGATGCGACCGACACCGATGACGACGGCGACGGCGTGCCGGACCTCGCCGAACGGGATTCCGACGGCGACGGTCTGTCCGACGACGTCGACGTCGACAGCGACAACGACGGCCTCGCGAACGACGTCGACACCGACGACGACGGCGACGGCATCGCCGACAACCGGGAGCGCGACACCGACGCCGACGGCATCCGCGACGAGTGCGACGCGGATCTCGACGGTGACGGCACCGCGAACCTGGCCGATTCCGACGACGATAACGACGGCGTTCTCGATACCGCCGAGGGCGATCGGGATGGCGACGGCGTGCCGGACAACCTGCAGGCCGATGCCGACGGCGATCGGATTCCCGATGCGGTCGACACCGACGACGACAACGACGGCACGCCCGACTGGCGCGACTCCGACGACGATGGGAACGGGTTGCCCGACGCGAGCCAGTTCGACACCGACGGCGACGGAATTCCGAACTTCCTCGAGGATGCCGATGGCGACCACATCCCCGATGTCTTCGATACCGACGCCGACGGTGACGGCACCGCCGATCTGCAAGACACCGACGTCAACGGCGACGGCTTGCCCGATCGGGACGCCGACCGCGACGGGATTCCCGACTTCCTCGATCCCGACTCGGACGGCGACGGCCAGTTCAATGACGTCGACACCGACGACGACGGGGATGGCACGCCCGATTTCGTCGAGATGGCCGACAGGGATGGCGACGGGATCCCGGACTTCGCCGACAGCGATATCGACGGCGACGGTACCGGTAACTCCACCGACAGCGACGACAACGGCAACGGCATCCCCGACTCGAGCGAGGGCTCGACGTTGCCGACGACGCCCACGACCGCGGACGGCAACGGCGACGGTATTCCCGACGCCGCCCAGCGCGACTCGGACGGCGACGGCATCCCCGACCTGGCCGACACCGACGACGATCAGGACGGCATCCCGGATCTGCGCGACGCCGACGACAACGGCAACGGCATCCCGGATGCCAACGAGCCGGATCGCGACCTCGACGGAGTCAAGGACTACCTCGATCTCGACGACGACAACGACGGCATCGCGGACTACCTCGACACCGACGACGATGGCGACGGCACGGCCGATTTGCAGGACTCCGATGCGCTCGCCGACCGCGACCAGAACGGCATCCCCGACGCTGCGGAGATCGACACCGACCGAGACGGGATTCCCGACGTGGCCGACACCGACGACGACGGCGACGGCCTGGCCGACTACGTCGACACCGATGACAACGGCGATGGTCTGGGCGACCGGGCGCTGGCCGACTCCGATCGCGACGGCATCCCCGATCTGTTCGACGGGGATGACGATAACGATGGCGTGCTCGACCCGGCCGACACCGACGACACCGGCGACGGCATCGCGGACAACCTTCAACTGCCCGACCCGGACACCGACCGGGATGGCGTGCCGGACTCCGCCGATACCGACGACGACGGGGACGGGACGGCCGACGCGAGCGATCCCGACGACAACGGCGACGGCCTGCCCGACAGCATCGAGACGACCTCGACCTACCTGCCGATGCTGGACAGCGATCGCGACGGCCAGCCCGATCTGGTCGATCTCGACGACGACGGCGACGGCGCCCCTGACACCGCCGACACCGATGACGACGGCGACGGCATCGACGACGCCCAGGAACCCGACGTCGACGGTGACGGAGTCGCCGACGACCTCGACCTCGACGACGACGGCGACGGCGCGCCCGACGCCTTCGACACCGACGACAACGGTAACGGTCTGCCCGACGCGGTGGAGGTCGATACCGACCACGACGGCATCCCGAACGAACTGGACGGAGATATCGACGGCGACGGGACGCGAAACGCCAGCGATAGCGACATGGACGGCGACGGGCTGGCCAACAGCTCCGAGACCGACGACAACGGCGACGGCATCCCCGATGCGCTCGTGCCCGATGCGGACAAGGACGGCCTGGCCGACGCCATCGACCCGGACGACGACGGCGACGGGCTGCCCGACGCCTTCGACACCGATGCGAACGGCAACGGCACGCCCGACAGTCAGGAACTGAACGAGGACACCGATGGCGACGGAATCCCGAACGAGATCGACCTGGACGACGACAATGACGGCCTTCCCGACGCGCTCGACGACGACCGCAACGGGAACGGCATCGCCGATGCGCAGGAAGATCTGGACCACGACGGCATTCCGAACGAGCTGGACGTCGACCTCGACGGGGACGGCACGCTCAACTCCGAGGACACCGACGTCGACGGTGACGGACTGCCCAACCTGGCCGATCCGGACGCGAACGCCAACGATGTGCCCGACTTCGCCGAATCCGATCTGGATGGCGACGGCACCCCCGATACCTTCGACTCCGACGTCGACGGGGACGCGATCGGGAACGAGGCCGATACCGACGATGACAATGATGGCGTGCTCGACGCCTCCGACACCGATGACGACGGCGATCGGGTCCCGGATGCGGCCGAGTACTTCGACGCCAACGGTGACGGCATCCCCGAACCGGTGGGGCCCGAGACCGGCAACCCGAACGGCAACGGAGGCGGCAGCGGGACCGCCAGCCAGCCCCCCGAGTTCTTGACCACGGCGCTGTCGCCGGCCCTGCAGAACGCTCCGTACTTCGAGCACCTCTACGTTCTCCCCGAGGCCGGCGCAACGATGCGTCTCGTGGGCGGCGGGCTGCCCTCCGGGATGGTGCTCAACTCGATGGACGGAAACCTGACCGGGACGCCGGTCACCACCGGCACGTTCAACTTCCGGCTGGTCGCGGCCAACTCGGCCGGCGACGGCCAGGCCCAGGAATTCACTCTCGTGGTGCAGCCGGCGAGGGCCGAGGGGCTGCCTCCCTACATCGAGACCTTCGCCGGGCCGTTGCCCGCCGCCGTCCAGTTCCAGCCGTACGACTTCGAACTGGAGGTCTCGGGAGATTCGCCGCTGGCCGTGCGTGTTACCCATGGCAGTCTACCTGCCGGACTCTTCCTCGCGCCGTCGGGCCGGTTCCAGGGATTCCCGACGACGACCGGTACGTTCGCCTTTGCCGTTACCGCGTTCAACGCGGCGGGAACCAGCCCCGAGACCAGCCTCTCGATCGAGGTCTGGAGCGCCAGCAGTTCAGGCGGCACGACCGACACCACCGGCTCGGGCGGCGTCATCTTGCCGGGCGGCACCCCGCCCGCCATCACGACCACGCGCCTGCCGGCTGGAACTCGGTTCCAGTCCTACCAGGCCCATCTCCAGGCCTCGGGCGATATTCCGCTGCTGTTCGAGGTAGAGGAGGGCGACCTGCCGCCCGGCGTGTTCCTGTCACCGATGACCGGCACCCTGGCCGGTGTTCCCACGCAGGCCGGAACGTTCACGTTCACGGTGACGGCTCGCAACGACGCGGGCGAGAGCGCCGGCGTGCAGCTCAGCATCACGGTCCGCTGAGCGGGTCTTGAACCCGGGGCCCGCCCTCGGCGGCGGGCCCCGGGACTACCCTGTCACTTCCTTCGCGCCAGCCGTCGGGTCGAGTGCGGCCACGCCCTCCCGTGACGCGAGCCCGGCTGCGCCGGTATCTTCATCTCGGCCCGGCGCGCCGCGTTCCCGCCGCCATCGAGATGAGCCTCTCCCACGACGAGTTCCTCCGTTACAGCCGTCATCTCCTGCTGCCCGAGGTCGGCCTCGGGGGCCAGGAGAGATTGAAGGCGGCGAGCGTGCTGCTCGTCGGCGCCGGGGGGCTCGGCGCTCCGGTCGGTCTCTACCTCGCCGCGGCGGGCGTCGGCAGGCTAGGGCTGGTCGACTTCGACGACGTCGACCTCTCCAACCTGCAGAGGCAGGTGCTCTACGGGCAAGAGGACGTGGGCCGGCCGAAGCTCGAGGCCGCGGCCCGCCGGCTCAGGTCGGTCAACCCCGCGCTGCGGCTCGACCTGCACCGCACGCGCCTGGCCGCTGATAACGCCGAGGATATTGCCCGCGGCTACGACGTCGTGGTTGACGGCAGCGACAACTTCCCGACGCGCTACCTCGTCAACGATCTGTGCGCGCTGCTGGGGAAGCCGAACGTGTACGGCAGCGTCTTCCGCTTCGAGGGCCAGGCCTCGGTCTTCGACGCGCGCCGCGGGCCCTGCTATCGCTGCCTTTATCCCGAACCTCCGGGACCGGGCCTGGTCCCCAGCTGCGCCGAGGGCGGCGTGTTCGGCATCCTGCCGGGGCTCGTCGGGATGATCCAGGCCACCGAGACGCTCAAGCTGCTGCTGAACCTGGGCAAGCCGCTCGTCGGCCGGTTGCTGCTGTTCGACGCTCTCGCGATGCAGTTCCGGGAGCTGGAGCTGCGGAAGGACCCGAACTGCCCTCTGTGCGGCGCGCGGCCCACCCTCACCCGACTCGTGGACCACGCCGCCTTCTGCCGCACGGGCTCTCCGGCCGAAGAGGCCGAGGGCCGGCAGCTCGCGGCGCCGGAGTTGAAGGCGCTCCTGGACCGGGGAGAGAGGATCCGGCTGCTCGATGTGCGCGAGCCGCACGAATTCGAGCTGGGCCGGATCGCCGGGGCCGAGTCGATGCCGCTCTCGACGCTTCCAGCTCGACTGGGTTCGCTCGATCCGCGAGAGCAAATCGTCGTCTACTGCCATCACGGCGTGCGCAGCCGGAGCGCGCTCGAGTTGCTGGAGAGCGCCGGCTTCGCCCGGGTAAGCCATCTCGCCGGCGGAATCGACTCCTGGTCCCGGCTCGTCGAGCCCGGCTTGCCGAGGTACTGACGTCGAACCTGCGGCCCGCGGACTGAGCGGCTCAGGGGCCAGGGCGGATCAGCAACTCGCCCAGGAGGAAGGACGCCAGGTTGGCCAGAACGATGACGCCCAGGTCGCGGCGCCGTGAGAGCAGCGCCTGCTCCTCGCGGAAGGCCCAGCAGAAGAGGAGGCACTCGGCCGCGGGTGCGAACAGCTCGGCAACCGTAACGTAGGCCGCTCGGTTGCGCGAGGGATCGATCAGCGCGGGGATGACACCCGCGACGATCGGGTAGGTGCAGGCGGACAGCCAGAAACCGGCGACCACGCGGGCCGCGAGGGGATGGCTTCGCGAGAGCCCGAGAACGAGCACGGGGGTCTCGACGCCCGCTGTGACGAAGTAGCCCGCTAGCAGGGCCTGGATGCCGGCAGCGTCCATCTGGGCGAGGGCCCCCTCACCTCCTCGACACCGGGCCGAGCCCGAGCCAGGTGACGGCGAAGGCGGCGGCGGCAAGCGGCCGCACGCAGGAGGCCGGGGCCAGGGCCGGGAACCAGTGGGTGAACCCGGGCACGGCACCCAGCAGCAGGGCCAGCGAGGCGAGACCGAAGGCCAGGCCAGGGCGGCCCGGCATCGCCCGGAAGAGGGCGGCGAGAGTCACGCCGGTGCTGACCTGGCAGAGGAACGCCGCCGCGGCCGCCGCCTCGGGCAGGGCCAGCGCGTGAGGGCCGAGGAGCCCGAGAAGGACGAGGCTCGCGAGCGTCGCGGGCTTCCAGCCGAAGCGGTCGGCGAACAGGCCGCCGAGGGCCTTGCCGGCCACGGCCGCCCCCACGAGGACCACGGCCAAGTGAGGCGTGCCTGTCCACGGGGCTGAGAGCAGGCCGGCCATCGTCGCGCGCGCCAGGACTGCCAGCAGCAGGAAGGCGGCAGCCGGCCAGAGGGCGGCCGCGGGCGAGGAGCCGTCCGTCTCGTCGCTGGCTGCGCGGTCGGCCGGCCGGACGCAGAGCGCGGCCAACGCCAGGCACAGCGCCAGCGCGGCTCCCGTGACCCAGCGGCAGGGGAACCCCGCGGCGCCGAGCGCCTGACCGACGGCGAGGCCGACGGCACCGGGCGCGATGAAGACGCCAGGCTCCCCGGCCCGTCCCCGCGCGCGCGTCAGAACGAGGGCTCCGGCCCCGACATGGAACAGGGCGTTGCCAAGGCCCACCAGCAGCATGGCCAGGTAGGGCTGGCTGAGGCCTGCGAGGACGCCCAGCAAGGTCAACGTCAGGCCGGCCAGGAGCGCACCTCTGTAGCCCCGCTCGCGGTCGCACTCGAGGCCGATCGCCGCCTGCATCCCGAAGGCGACGGTGTCGTAGCCTAGGACGAGCAGGCAGACTGATTCGCGCGGGAGCCGCGCCAGTCCGACCTCGGCGAAGACCGTGGCGACCGACGCCGCGTCGACCATCGCGTGCATCGAGCCCAGGAGGACAGCCGCTCGCAGCTCGGCTGTCAGCATCGCCACGCGGGGAGGGCCGGTTTCGCCCGTGCTGGGTCCCGAGTCGCGGGCTCTGAGACCCGAAGAGAGAGTCGAGGCGGCTTCCCGGCGGGAGGAGTCCGCGCGCGCCACGACGGCCCTTCGAAGCAGAGAATCAAGGGGCCTTTGCGTCGCCGGGGGACAGCCCGACGACCGGCTCGGCATCAGGCGCGGTGAACGGCACGGCAACAGTGCGGGCCGTGGGGCTGGCGGCCGAAGCAGTAGCGGGCTTCGCGAGGGGCTTCGCGGCGGGCACCGCAACTGACGCAATGGCTGTCCCGGCAACCGAGGCGGTGACGGTTGCCGTGGCTGGGGGGGCGACGCGCGCGGTAGCGGACCCGATCGCGGGCCTGGCGACAGACGCGGTGACGGGCTTCACGGCGGATGTGGCGACGGGCGTCTGCCGGGGCCTCCACTGGCCCCGGCGTTGCTCGCGCTCGGCCCTCGCCAGCGGGGCATCGACGGCCATCATGCCGGCCCAGACGAGACAGCCGATGACGGTCTTCACGAACAGGTTGGTGCGGGAGGCTCTGAGTTTGACGAGAAACGACAGCAGCCAGGCTCCCGCGTGAAAGCCGGAGAAGGCGATGGCGAGTGGCGAGACCACCCCCACCACCGGGTTACTGCTGTCAGGCAGCGGAAAGGAGCTGATATCGGCCAACGCCGGGGTCGTCCCGGCCAGAGCGACGACAACCACCAAGCAGAACGCGGTCTCGTGATGCACGGTAGCCTCCTCAAGCCGTCACGACAAGAGTAGCACAAGGCACCAAGGCAGGGCCGCGTCAACGCTGGTGGCGCTCACCCGCCGCTCAACGCGCAGATGATGATGAACTCGTCGTCCACCCGCAAGGGGTGGCTCAGGTCGTGGATCTGCCGGCCGTTGATGAAGAACCGGATGTGGGTGCGGACCCGCTCTTGCTCGTCGACCATCCGGAAGCGGATGCCCGGAAAGCGGCGGTCGAGTTCCGAGAGCACCTCGGTCAGGCTGTCGCCCGTGGCGTCCAGTTCCGAGGCGCCCCTGGTGTAGGAGCGGAGCGGGCCCGGCACCAGTACCTTCATCCGCCCAGCTCTCCGGTCGTCACCGAGTAGACGTGCGGCAGGTGGGCCGCGAGGCAGCTCCAGCTCTCGCCCTCGTTCCGGCTGGCCCAGAGTTCGCCGCCGGTGGTGCCGAAGTAGAGGCCGAGAGGCTTGCCGGCGTCGCAGGCCATCGCCTGTCGCTTCACGGTGAACCACGCCTGCTCGGCGGGGAGGCCCTTGTCCTGGCGCTGCCAGCTCTTTCCTCCGTCGGTGGAGCGGTAGGCCGCGGGCCGGCCGCCGATGCTGACGCGCGGCCAGACGCTGGTGCCGTCCATCGGAAAGACCCAGAGCGTGTCGACGCTGCGCGGGTGCAGCACGATCGGGAAGCCGATGTCTCCGATCTTCTTCGGCATCGCCTTGCCGATCCGCTTCCAGGTGTCGGAAGGTCTGTCGAGTCGATAGATGCCGCAGTGGTTCTGCATGTAGAGGCGATCGGGGTCGGAGGGGTGCAGCGCCACGTGGTGCGGGTCGTGGCCGAAGAAGTCGTTCAGGTCGACACCGGGCTCGGGTGGGAACACGACGTCGCAGCCCCGGTTCAGGGGCTTCCAGGTGGCGCCCTGATCGAGGCTCTCGAAGAAGCCGCCGCAGGACAGGCCGAGGTACATGTGGCGCCGGTCTCGCGGGTCGATCGTGAGCGAGTGCAGCTTTCCGCCGTCGGGGGTCTGGTCCTGCGGCGTGCCGACCCACATCGGCTGGGCCGCGTTCTCGTTGAACCCGGCGACGCCCTCCCACGTCATCCCGCCGTCCTCCGAACGGAACAGGCCCTGCGGCGACGTGCCGGCATACCAGACCTTCCTTTCTGACGGATGGCCCGGGGTCAGCCAGAAGGTGTGGTCCACCACGCGGCCCTGCGCCGGCGGCTCGACCTTGGCGAAGGCCGGTGGGTGCGTGGCCTCTTTCCAGGTGCGCCCGAAGTTCGTGGAGCGGAACAGAGTCGGCCCGAGATGGCCGGTGCGGGCCGCGGCGAGAAGGGTGCGGCCGTCCCTCGGATCGAGCACCATGTGATGGATGATCGAGCCCAGGAAGTGTGGCCCCTCCAGCGCCCACTTCCGCCGGGCCGCGTCCGAGCGCAGGATCCAGGCGCCCTTCCGGGTGCCCACGAACACCGCGGTCCCCGCTTCCTGACTCCCCTTCGCCGTCACCGCACTGCGCTTCTGCCCCACCGCCATCGCGGTCCTCCTCCGGGCGCCTCGGGCGCCCTCCAGCCATCCGACCGAGTCGGAATCGAGCGCTCGTCGATTCCCGTGCGACCGTGCCATCATCGGGCGGCCCGGACCGGTTGCGGGCCGCAACGCTGCCGGCGAGGCGACGGAGGCGCCAGGGAAGTTACGACGGTGGGTGGGCGAGCGCTCCGGTCAGGTGCTCGAGCCGCTCGTCAGCCGTCCTCCGGCGCGCATGGGTTGCACCATCCGAGCTGCTCGAGTTCGTCGAGCGTCGTCACGCCCGCGACCGCTCTCCCGCGCGCGGAGTCGGCCAGGGTCGACAGCCTGCCTCGCCGGTATGCCTCTCGGACCTGGCCCGGCGAGACGGCGTCGCGCAGGGCCGGGCAGGCTTCGTCGTCCGGGCGCACGACCTCGACCGCTGGCACCCGGCCCGCGTAGCCGCTCTCCTCGCAGCGGACGCAGCCTCGCGCGCGCGTGAGGCCGTCCGGACAATGCAGATTGAAACGCACCAGCAACTCCGATGGAGGAACCCACTCTTCTTTGCAGGCGGTGCAGCCCCTGCGCAGCAAGCGTTGACCCAGAACCAGGCGTACCGAGGCCGCCTGGAGTGAAGGGGAGACTCCCGACTCCAGGAGGAACTCGCCGGTGTCCAGGGTCTCGGCGACAGGCAGGGTCGCAAGCACCAGGCGCCCTGCCCGGGCCGATTCCAGGGCCAGCCTCGCCAGCTCCGGAGAGGTCAGCTCGCCGGCGAAGATCGCCCGCGCGCCCAGATGGAGACACGCGCGCCAGGCGCTCGGCGGATCGAGGCCCAGACGGGGCTCTACCGGCACCTGCGAGACCCCGGGCACTGCCGGCTCGCCCGGCCGGGCCAGCGCCGCGACCGGGACGCCCTGAGCCGCGACAGCCATCAGGATCGCCTGCGCCGTGGTCCTGCGGCCCGAGTCGGGTGGGCCGGTCAGCAGAATCGCCCCCCATCCCGGCCGGAGCGCGCGCTCCAGCTCGGTACGCACGAACGGCTCGAATCCGAGGTCGTCGAGGGAATGCCCTCCCGGGACCTCGCGATCGAGGGCCAGACTCGCCGTCTGGCCGGCGAGCGCCGGCACGAAGGTGGCTCGAACGGTCACGGGGCATCCATCCACCACGATCCGGAAGGCGCCCGATTCCTCGCGACGAGCGGCTCCGGGCGGCAGGCCCGCCAGGAGACGGAACCGGTTGAAGACCGCTTCCCGCGCGCGCCACGGCGGCGAGAGGATCGTCCTCACCTGCCCGTCGACGCGACGCTTCACCAGGAACTGCCGCCCGAAACTCTCGAGCTGGAGAGCGGTCGCCCGGCTCCGGACCCCTTCCTGCACGATGAGGTTGCACAGTCTGACGATCGGGCTGTCGTTTTCACTCCACTCGACTCCGGTGGCCGGGTCGTGTCCCACGGCCGACGTCGGCTCTTCCAGGTCGCACAGGTCGTCTAGCAACTTGTCGAGGGAGCGGTTCACCCGATAGCCGTGCTCGATGGTCCTCTCGACGGCGGTGGGCGTGGCCACCACCGGCTTCACCTTCAGTCCCGTCATCAGCGCCACGTCGTCGGCGGCGAGCACGTCGAGCGGGTCGGCCATCGCAAGCTCCAGGACGCCAGCGGCCCTGGAGACCGGGACGATCTGATGGCGTTCGGCAATGTGCTGCGGCACCAGGTTGACCAGCTCCGGCGGCGCGGCCGCCTCCTCGAGGTCGATGAAATTCAGTCCCAGCGCCTCCGATAGGGCCTGTCCCACCTGCCGCTCGCTGGCCAGGCGCATCTCGACGAGCAGCCTGCCCAGCGACCCGGTGCGCGTCCGGGCCTGCTGCTCCAGCGCCAGACCGAGTTCCTCGGCGTTGAGAACTCCGGCCCGGAGCAGGAGCTGGCCCAGCCGGTCGTCGATTCCGGCCCTCGATTCCGGCCGTGACGTTGCAGCCGGGTGGCGCCGGACCGGCTGGCGTGACTCGCCTCGATAGACGTAGGTCCACGGCTCAGGCGAGGGGCGACGCCTCTTCCGGCCCAGCAGGTCGACGGCGGCGAACGTCCGCAGAGTGAACCGGCGGCCCGGAGAGGGCCTCTCGCGACGCCGCGGGAACCACCTGGAGATCAGTTGTCCGAGGTTGCTCATCGGCATCGTGGCCCTGCGTCGGCAGCGGTGACCGTGGCGGCGGGATGGCGGCAGCGACCGCGGCCGCTGTCACTCATGACGCTCGCGGCGGGCCTGGGTTCACTTCTCTCGGCGGGCGCCGGGTTATGCTCCTGTTGTCTCGTCCGGGCGAGCCGTCGGCGGCCCTCGGGCGACCGGACTCCGAGGAAGGGGCCATGCTCGACGCCGGAAGCCAGTTCAGAGACTACCGGATCCTGGAGTGCCTGGGCCAGGGCGGCGCAGGGACGGTCTACCGCGCTCTGCACTTCGGGCTGCAGCGCGAGGTGGCGCTCAAGATCGCCCTCGCCGGGCAGTCGGCGGTGGAGGAGCGCGCGCGCTTCCTGCGAGAGGCCCGGGCGCTGGCCAGGCTCTCGCACCCCAACGTGGTGCGGCTCCTCGACTTCGGCGAGGAGGGCGAGGCGCTCTACTTCACGATGGAGCTGGCGCCGGGCATGTCTCTCGATCGGCGCCTCAGGGAGGGCAAGCTCTGCACGCTCTCGGAGGCGCGGGAGCTGGAGAGGCAGCTTCTCGAGGCGCTCGCCGCGGTCCACGAGAGCGGCGTCATCCATCGGGACGTGAAGCCCGCCAACGTCCTGATGCTGACGCCCACCGAACTGGTGCTCTCGGACTTCGGCCTCGCGCGGGACGAGCAGGGTACCCGGCTGACGCGCACCGGCAAGCTGATGGGGACGTTGCCCTACCTGCCGCCGGAGCTGGGCCAGCGGCGGGAGATCGATGCCCGGGGCGATCTCTACCAGGCCGGCGTGCTGTTCCATGAGATGCTGACCGGCGAGGTCCCCTTCAGCGGCCAGGCCGTGCTCCAGATGCTCTCGGGTGGTTCTCTCGACCCGGGGCCCGCGGCGCGCGCGCTGGCAGACCGCTTCGGGCCGGAGGCCGGGGCCTTCTTCCGCAGGGCCGTGGAGCCCTCGGTCGAGCGGCGGTTCCAGAGCGCAGTGAAGATGTTGAAGGCGCTCGACACCCTCGACACCTATGCCGGCCGCGCCCTGCCGCAGCCGACCGTCGCGAAGGGATCCGCCGGCGCTCCCCCCGGGCTCGCCGCAGGCCGTGCCCTCGCCAGGACCGCGGCGGCCCCGCGCCCGGCCGGCTCGGTTCCCAGGTCGCCCGCCTCCGCGCAGAAGGCCGGGCCTTCGCGTTCCCGGCCAGCTTCCGGCTCTCGGCTCAGGGCCTTCGTCGTCGTCCTCGCGGCTTGCACCGCCTCGTGGCTGGCGGGGCCGGACGGACAGCACCCTCCGCGGCTCGACCGGCCCGAAGAGGTGGCCCGCCCGGTTCCGGCGCCTCGCTCCGTCGAGAGCGAGCCCCCCCGTTCCGCGGTTGCGTCCAGGCCGCTCGCCGGCGAGAGGAAGAAGACGCGCCTGGCCGACCTGGCGGCTGGGCCCTCGGTCCGGAAGGCGCTTCCCTCTCCCGCCGACGCGTCGGCTGACGCGCAACGCGACGTTTCCTCGGGCAGCCAGCGCGAGCGCCTGAGTCGCGTGCTGCGCAGCGAGCTGCTGGAAGAGGCCGAACTGCCTCTCCTGGGTTCGCCCCACGGGTCTGCCGGGCAGTTCACCGCCGAGATAGCGCTCGTGGCGCCG
>CAZSVK010000071.1:0-17212 GCA_964610245.1 uncultured bacterium | reverse complement strand
TCCCGTGACAGGCTCTCTGACAAGGAACCTACACTCCCCAGTCTACCGTGTCCGATGCTACAATCGACTGCCACCGTGAACGATCCAGCCTCGACGGAATCGCCCCAGCCACCGGCCTCGCCGGGCTCGCTGCCGCTCAGACTGACGCCGCTTCTCGAGCAGTATCACCGCATCAAGAACCGGCATCGCGACTGCATCCTCTTCTTCCGGCTGGGCGATTTCTACGAGATGTTCTACGACGACGCCGTCACCGCCAGCCGCGAGCTGGATCTGGTGCTGACGTCGCGCGACAAGGACAGCGAATCGCCGGTGCCGCTGGCCGGCGTGCCCTATCACGCCTACAAGGGTTACGCCGCGCGCCTCCTGAAGAAGGGGTACAAGGTCGCCATCTGCGAGCAGATGTCCGACCCGAAGCTCACCCGCGGACTGGTCGAGCGGCAGGTCACCTCGGTACTCACCCCGGGTACGCTGCTCGACGAGTCCTACCTGGGCGACACGCCGGGCCACAACTACCTGGCGGCGCTCTCCACCAACGGCGAGAGCTGGGCGCTGGCCTATGCCGACTACTCGACGGGCGATCTGGCGGCGACCTCGGTGCGCGATCCCGAGCGGCTCTTCGAAGAGCTGCTGAGGCTGTCGCCGGCCGAGCTGCTGGCCGAGCCCGAGCTGAAGGGCGCCCGGCTGATCGAGCGGCTGGTGCAGGCGCTCGCGCTGCCGGCGGGGGCGCTCAACTTTCGCAGCTTCCCGCGGAAAGAACCCGCCGACCCGGCGGCTCTCGCCCTGGCCGGCGTCACCGCCTACCTCGAGGAGACGCAAGGCCGCTCGGCGGCCCACATGAAGGTGCCGCGCCTCTATCGGCTGGAGGAATACCTCGGCATCGATCCGGCGACCATCCGCAATCTCGAGCTGGTGCAGAGCATGCGCACCGGAGAGGTCCTGGGCAGCCTGCTCTGGGCGCTCGACCGGACGGTCACCTCGCCCGGCCGTCGGCTGCTGCGCGAGTGGCTGCTGCACCCGCTGCTCGACCGGCTGGCGATCGTCTCTCGCCAGGAGCGCATCGAGCAGTTGTTGCGCTCGGTCCACTGCCGCAAGGAGCTGCGCGCCGGCCTCAGGGCGATCGCCGACGTGCCGCGGCTGCTGGCCCGCATCAGCTCGCGCCAGGCGAGTCCGCGGGATCTCTCGGCGCTGGGCCGCTCGGTGGAGGCCTTCCCGGCGCTGCGCCGGCTCCTGGAAGAGGCGGGCCTGGTGGAACTCTCCTCGCGCATCGGCGACTTCTCGGCCCTGGCCTCCGAGCTGGCGCGCTGGCTGGTGGACGACCCACCCGCCGCGGCGACCGAGGGCGGTATCATTCGCCAGGGGGTGGACCCGACCCTCGACGAGCTGCGCGGCCTCTTCACCGGGGCCAAGGGCTACATCGCCCAGCTCGAGGAGCGCGAACGGCAGCGCACCGGCATCAAGTCGCTGAAGATCCGCTACAACCGCGTGACGGGCTACTACCTCGAGGTGACGCGAGCGAACCTGGCCGCGGTGCCCGACGACTACCGGCGAAAGTCGACGCTGGCCACGGGCGAGCGGTTCGTCACCGACGAGCTGAAGCTCAAGGAGACCGAGATCCTGAACGCGGAGGAGCGCGCCAGGAACCTGGAATACGAACTCTTCTGCAAGCTGCGCGACAGTCTCGACGCCTACCGCTCGCGCCTGCAGCAGGCCGCCGGCGCCCTGGCCGAGGCCGACGTCTTCGCCTCGCTGGCGGAGGTCGCAGAACTCTACCGTTATGTCAGACCGGAGTTCGTGGACGAGCCGGTGCTCGAACTCGCCGACGGCCGCCACCCGGTGGTCGAGCGAGTGCTGACCGGCGAGCCGTTCGTGCCGAACTCGCTCTCGATGCAGCCGGAGGAGTCGCGCACGCTCATCCTGACCGGCCCGAACATGGCCGGCAAGTCGACCTACCTGCGGCAGGTGGCGCAGCTGGTGATCCTGGCCCAGCTCGGGAGCTACGTGCCGGCGCGCTCGCTGCGGCTGGGCGTGGTCGACAAGGTATTCACGCGGGTGGGCGCGAGCGACAATCTGGTCTACGGCGAGAGCACCTTCATGGTCGAGATGAAGGAGACCTCCTACATCCTGCGCAACGCCACGCCGCGCAGCCTGGTGATCCTCGACGAGGTGGGCCGCGGGACGGCGACCTACGACGGGCTCTCGCTCGCGTGGGCGATCGTCGAGTACCTGCACACGACGCCGGCGCTGGCCCCGAAGACGCTGTTCGCGACGCACTATCACGAGCTGACCGAGCTGGCCAACCTGCTGCCCGGCATCGTCAACGGTTGCGTCATGGTCGAGGAGGTCGGCGACGACATCATCTTCCTGCACCGCATCGCCCGCGGGTCGGCCGACAAGAGCTACGGCATCCAGGTCGCCCGGCTGGCGGGGTTGCCGCCGCTGGTGCTCGAGCGGGCCAAGACCATCCTCTTCGAGTTGAGCGTCGACGAGGAACGCGACATCGAGCGCAAGCGGCTGGCCCTTTCCAAGCGCCAGCGTCACGTCGAAGACCCGGTGCAGCTCAGGTTGTTCGTCCAGGATCCGTCGCCCGTCATCGAGGAGCTGCGGCGCCTCGATGTGGAGCGAGTCACCCCGCTGGAGGCTTTGAATCTTCTGGCGCGTTACAAGTCGATGGTCTGAGCCGTGGAACCGCTGGAAGACGAGATCGTCGAGGAGCAGCCGGCCCAGCGCAAGCTCGGCTTCGCCAGCACCTACCTGGGCAACTACCTGCTCGTCACCCGGGAGCCGTTCTACAGCCTGCTCTTCCTGACGCCGCTGCTGGTCCTGTACGAGGCCTACGCCTTCTTCGTCAACTTCGACAAGCCCTACCAGATCCGGAACGGGGCCGACATCCTGGTCAAGGAGTTCTTCCGGTTCTTCGGCATCGAGAACCTGTTCTCGATGATGATGGTCATCCTGTTCGCCATCCTTGTAATCGTCGGCGTTTCGTTCAGGCGGCTCAACCAGCCGCTCTACCTGTCCTACTTCTTCCTGATGTTCGGCGAGTCGCTGGTCTATGCCTTCTTCCTCGGGCCGGTCACCCAGCGGCTCACCGGCTTCGTGCAGCACCCGTTCATGGGGCCCAACGCCTTCGGCCTCTCGCAGGACTGGTCGCTCAAGGTGCTGGTCAGCCTCGGCGCCGGCGTCTACGAGGAGATCGTCTTCCGGGTCTTCCTGATCTCGGCGTTGCTCTATCTGCTCGAGCGCGTGCTGAGGCTCTCGCCGCACAACGCGGCCGCCGCCGCCATCGTGCTCAGCTCGCTCATCTTCAGCTCTTTCCACTACCTCGGCGCCTACCGCTGGAACTTCACGCTGGAGTCGTTCCTCTATCGGGCCATCGCCGGCATGGTCCTGGCCGGGCTGTACATCGCCCGTGGTCTGGGGATCACCGCCTGGACCCACTCGCTCTACGACATCTACGTCCTGATCGAGACGGGCGGATGAGCCCGCGCCCATGAATCTGAAGACCGAGGGGCTGATCCTGCGGGTCGTCCGGTTCCGCGAGGCTGATCGCTTCCTGCGGCTGCTGGTCCCCTCCGGCGAGGTCCTCGAGGTGCTCGCCCGCGGCGTGGGGCGCAGCGTGAAGCGTTTCTCCGGCGGTCTGGAACCGCTGAGCCTGCAGAGCTTCGAACTCTCGCGGCGGCGCGCGACCTGGGTCGCCGAGCAGGCCCAGCATCTCGACGATCACCTGGAGCTGCGCCGCGACCTCTCCAGATTCTATCTCGCGAGTTATGCGGCCGAACGCACCCTCGCGGCCGCGCCCTGCGCCGGCCTCTTCCAGTTCCTCGGCGCGTTCCTCGGCTGTCTCTCCGTCACGCCGCCCGACCTGCTCGCGATGAGGCTGGCCTTCGAGCTGAAGCTGCTGGACCTCTCCGGCGTCGCCCCCGAACTGGAGGAGTGCGTCGACTGCGGCGCCAAGCTGGGCGCCGGCCGGGCCTCGCTCGACCCCGCGGGCGCGGGATTCCGGTGCCCCGCCCACTCCGCTCGCGACGCGGCCGGCTTCGACGCGGGCGTCCGCGCGCTGCTGGCCACCCTGCTGCAACTCGACCTGCCCCACCTCGGCCGGCTCGCGCTCTCGCCCGCTCAGCGGTCCGGTGCGGAGCGATGCGTCGATCGCTTCCTCGAGGCCCACCTGCCCGGCCCCATCCGCTCGGGGAAGCTCCTCGCGGCGTACATCCGGAGCGGCGGCGAGTGAGCGGGCAGGCGCAGCTCACTCCCGGGCTCTCGGCGGCAATCCTGGCCGGCGGCTCGAGTCGTCGCTTCGGCTCGGACAAGGCGCTGGCCCAGGCGTCGGGCCGCCCGTTGCTGGCCCACCCGGCGGAGTTGCTGGGCCGGCTGGTCGACGACCTGTTCGTGGTCGCGCGGGACGGTTCCGACTACGCCTTCCTGGGGTTGCCCGTGAAGACCGACCTGAGGCCGGGCCTCGGGCCGCTGTCGGGTCTGCACGCCGCGCTCTCCCACGCCCGGCATTCGCGGGTGCTCGTCACCGCCTGCGACATGCCCTGTCCGGACGAGCGGTTGCTGCGACATCTCGCCGCCGTGCCTGCAGGGCCGCTCGCCGTCGTTCCCTGCTCGCCGCGCGGTCTCGAGCCGTTGTTCGCCATCTACGATCGGGCGTGTCTGGCCGCCGTCGAAGAGGCGCTCGACGCCGGAAGGCTCTCCCTGGCCCGCCTGGTCGAGCGCCTGCCGCACGAGAGGATCCCCTGGGCGACGGTCCATGGCCTCACCGGCGGGCGCGACCCTTTCGTCAACGTTAACACGCGAGACGAACTCGAGCGGCTGACGCGGGCGCTGTGACGCGGGCGGGAAGACCTCGGGGCCTATCCGAGAACCCCGGAACCTCTTCTAGTGCGGCCCGGCCGCGTCGGGTTCGTTTGCCGGCGACGGCAAGGGCAGAGCAACGACGAAGCTCGTCCCGCCCTCGGGCTCGCTGAGTGCCCAGAGGTGTCCGCCGTGGGCCTTCACGAACGCCCGGCAGATCCCGAGTCCCAGCCCCTTGCCCTCGGAGTTGGCCCCCTTCTGCCGGCCCCGGTAGAACGGCTCGAAGATCCTCTCGTGCTCCTGCCAGCCGATGCCGGGGCCGTGATCTCTCACCTGGACGCTAACGAACCGGAGAGTCGACTCCTCCACCCGGATCTCGATGGTGTCTCCTTCCACGGAGTACTTGATGGCGTTACTGACCAGGTTCTCGATGACCCGCTGGACCTTGGCGCGATCGCAAGAAAGCGAGATCGGGCCGTCTGGCTGCTGGATCGAGAGGGTCTGTTGCCTGGCCCGAGCCAGGAGCTGCAGGTCGTTCACGCAGGAGGTCAGGAGTTCGTTCAGGTCCACCTCGGTCCGCTCGAGCGGGACCTCTCCCAGATGCAGGTTCGACACCTCCATCACGTCCTCGGCGAGCTGCAGGATGCTCTGGAGCTTCCGGCGGACGATCTCGAGGTAGGACGCCTTCCGGGAGTCGGCGGAATCCGGATCCTCGAGAGCGGCGACGGCCATCAGCGCCGTGTTCAGGGGCGAGCGCAGGTCGTGGGCAATCATGGTCAGGAATCGCGCCCTCAGGTTTCCCAGCCGCTGCAACTGTTCGACGGTGGAGTCGAAGTGCCGGAGCGTCTCGACCAGGCCCTCGTCGTCGGAGGGCTCCGCGGTGTAGTCCTGGCCGACGCGGATGGAGAGGTCGCCGGCGGCCAGCTTGCCGAAAGCCGTGCGAAGGAGCTGCTGGTGCCGGCCCAGCCGGTGCGCCCGTTCCCTGAACTCGGCCTGGAGCCGCGCTCGTTCGATGGCGTAGCGGACGGCGCGCAGCAGCACGGGACTCTCGAGATGGTCCTTGAACAAGAAGTCCTGAGCGCCTTCCTTGACGGCGAGCAACGCCTGCTCCTCGTCGCCGGACGCCGTCACCACCACGATGGGGAGACCGGGCGACGCCCCGTGAATCGCACGAAATGTCTCGAGCCCATCGCTGTCGGGCAAGGACAGGTCCAGGAGAACGGCGTCGAAGCTCTCGGCGCCGAGAACCGCCAGACTCTCCGCCAGACTGGCCACGGTGCGGACTTCGACGGCCGGGGCCTCGAGTCGTGCCAGGATCGCCTCCAGGAGTTGCGACTCCACGGGGTTGTCCTCGACCAGCAGGAGCTTGATTGACTGGACCATGAGGTTTCAGGGTCATGCACTGCAGGAATCTGCATGGTCATGTTTAGCAAGAAACACACCACAAGGCGCGTCCTCCCCACCGAGCTTGCAAGCATGCCGCTTTCCGGCGAGAGTCCGAAGGAATCGACCGCCCCGGAGGCGCGCTGGCAGAGGCAGTAAGCCTCACTCCGGGGAGGACTTCCTGGACCCGAGCATCGTCACCACCGCCTGCCGGAGCGACTCGACCAGGACCTGCAGCTCTTCCCAGGCCTTCACGCAACCGGGAAGGTCCGCGGCCTTCGCGGTCTCGATCAGACGCGAGACGGCGGCGGTGGCCTCGCGGACGTCGAAGAGCACGATCGAGCCCTTCAACCGATGCGCCGCCTTCGCGAGGGCCGCGGTATCCTCCGCCAGCAGAGCGGTCCGGATGGCATCCATCAGTTCCGGAGTCCTCTCCAGGTAGACCGAGGCTATCCGTTCCAGGATCTCCACGTCGCCTCCGAAGCTGGGAAGGAGCCGGTCCACGCTCAAGACAATTCCGGGCGTCCGCGGCGTCCTGGAATCGGACGCTGCGTCCGGAGACTCGGAACCTGCGCCCTCTACCGCCGCGCACAGTTCCGCCACCCTCAGCGGCTTCGAGAGATAGCCGTCCATCCCCGCGGCAAGGCAGCGAGCCTTGTCGCCTCTCAGGGCATGCGCGGTCAGCGCGAGGATCGGCACGTGCCGGGCGGTTCCCTGCTCTTGCTTGCGAATCGACGCCGTCGCTTCGAGCCCGTCCATCTGAGGCATCGAGAGGTCCATCAGCACCACATCGAATGACTCTCGCTGGAGGATGTCGACCGCCTCCCGTCCATCCTCGACGACCACGACCTGGTGACCCCGCTTCTCGAGAGCCAGCCGGGCCAGGTGCTGGTTGATGGGATTGTCCTCGGCGAGCAATACGCGCCGGCTCGGGCGTCCCGCGCCGAGCGGCTCCAGCAAGGCCGTGGCGGCTGGCGCAGCCGGTTCCGTTCCGGCACCGCACGCCTTCAGCAGCGCGGCCAGCAGGTCGGATTGCCGCACCGGCTTGGACACGTAGGCGGCGATGCCCGGACCGGCGGAGTGACGCTCCTTCTGCAGAAGCCCGCGCGGCGGCAGCATCAGCACGACGGCCGTCGAGAGGCAGCCGCGATTCCGGAGGCTCTCCACGAACGCGAAGCCGTCCATCCCGGGCATGGCACTGTCGACGAGCGCCAGCGGGAAGCTCCTCTCGGTACCGGCCGTGCCCTCGAGCAGTTCCAGCGCCTCCCGGGCTCCTCCGGCAACGGTGACTTTCAGCTCCCAGGACGACAGGATCTCGGACAGGATCTGCCGGCTCGTGCCGTTGTCGTCCACCAGCAGGATCGCCTTCCCGCGGAGTTCGCCGGTCGGGCGCGGAGATGCAACGGGCGCATCCCCATCGACGGAGAAGCGCGCGGTGAACTGGAACGTCGAGCCCTTGTCAGGCTCGCTCTCCACCGAGAGCTTGCCGCCCATCATCTCGACGAGCTGGGACGCGATGGCGAGGCCCAGGCCCGTACCGCCGAACTTCCGGGTCGTGCCGCTGTCGACCTGCTCGAAAGGTCGGAAGATCAGTTCGGTCCGATCGGCGGGAATGCCGATGCCGGTGTCGCGGACCTGGAAGCGCAACACTGCGTCGGCACCGGGCCGGGACTCGAGCGCCACGCTCAGGACTACCTCGCCCTTGGGAGTGAACTTCACGGCGTTTCCGACGAGGTTCACGAGGATCTGACGAAGGCGCCCCGGATCTCCGTTGAGAGCGTCCGGGATCTCAGGCTGGACCCGCAGGCCGAGTTCGAGCCCCTTCTCGTCGGCGGCCAGGGCGAGGGTCTCGATCGCGGCGGTGAGGCTCTCCCTGAGGCGAAAGTTGCCCGGTTCGAGCGCGAGCTTCCCAGCCTCGATCTTGGAGAAATCCAGGACGTCGTTGATGATGGTGAGCAGTGAACCCGAGGACTGGGTGAGCCTGGCCAGACACTCGGTCTGCTCCTGCGGCGAGAGGCGCATGTGCCGCATCAGCTCGGCCATCCCGCAGATGGCGTTCATCGGGGTGCGGATCTCATGGCTCATGTTGGCCAGGAACATCGACTTGGCTCTCGTGGCGGCCTCCGCCTTCTCCTTGGCCACGAGGAACTCCTGATTGAGGTTGCGCAGCTCGGCCGTTCGTTCGGCGACCTCCTCTTCCAGGTGCTCGCGGTGGTGCCGCAATTCCGTGTCGCGGAGCTGGATCTGAGAGAGCATCTCGTTGAAGTCGTCCACGAGCAGGCCCACCTCGTCGGAGCTGCGTTTGAGCACCCGGAGCGAGTAGTCCCGCCGGGTCGACACCGTCCGGGCGACCTGCGCCAGTTCCAGGATCGGCACCGACACGACGCGCACCAGCCGCGTGCAGAGCAGGAAGGCGAACAGGGTGGAGGTCAGCAGGGCCAGGAGCACGATCAGCGCATACCGCCGGGCTCGCGCGTGAAGGACCTCCAGATCCGATTCGATGGTCACCTGCCCCACGGTTCGCCGGTCGAGCACGATCGGCCGGGGAAGCCTCAACAGCTCGTCGGTGAACTCGAACCGTCCGAGCGGAGAGCCCGCCGCGGGCACGCCACGTTCGTACCGGGCAAGCGTCTTGCCCTTGGCCGTGGCGATCTCGGCGCGCAGAATGTGAGGATTGGCCCGCAGGGTCTGCAGGTTGTCGGTGGCGGCCTTGGGATCGTCGAACGCGATGGCCGCCGTGCTGCTGGTGCCTATGATGCCGGCCAGGATATGCAGGTTCTCGGCCATCGACAGCCGCATCGACGTGAAGTCGTAGAGGAAGAAGACGCCGCTGGCGAGCAGCAGCGAAGCGGCACTGACGACGAGCGTCAAGGCCCTGAGCTTGGCCTGAATCGAGAACCGGGTCACGGCCTGGATGAGACTATCCGGGCCACCTGCAGAAGCTTGGCGCTGAGCTTCAGACCGGCCTTCGCCGCGCGCGCCGGGTCGATCTCGAAGCGCACCGTCTCACCCTCGATGATGAAGCCGATCATCCCGCCCATCTCGACGAAGCCGGCGGTGTCGCCGACGGTCAGAATGGGGCGGTTCGCCAGCTTGCGCAGGACCTCCGGCGCTGCCCGCCGCTCCGAGCCGGCCAGGTAGAGGACATGGCAACTCGAGATCTCCTGCTCGCTATCGAGGTGCACCACCTGCAGCGCCCGATCGCCGACCTGCTTGCCCTGCACGGTCCCCAGCGCTTCCGTCAGGGGATCGTCGCCCAGGACCCCGACCACGATCTTGGAGTGCTTGGCGCCCATCGCCGCAGGGGGCCAGTCGACGAAGAGGGTGAAGTTGTAGAGGAAGGCGGCCTTCACTTTGTAGGCCAGCGGCGTGACCATCTGCGCCCAGGCCGTCCCGGTTCCCGCGAGAACCAACACCCCAGCCAGAAGGTTGCGCGAGAGGGGGCACGTCATGGGGGGAGCTGTCGGGTCGCGATTCAGAATCGCCAGGTCAGTCTTGCGTAGAGGCTACGGTCGATTTCGGTGCGCACGAGCCGGGGAATCCCACCGCTGCCGCCGGTGGTGGGAGCACCAAACTCCGGATGGCTATCGTCGAAGAGGTTCTGCCCGACCAGGCTCAGGTCGAGGTCCGGCCTGGCATGCCAGGTCAACTGGGCGTCGAAGCGGAAGTACTCCGGCACCTTCTGCCCCTCGAGCTTGTCGACGAACGTGAGGAAGTTGTCGAGTTCGAGCTTCCGGGAGACGTTCCAGTAAGACCGTAGCTGGAACTGACGGTGCGGGCTATTGGTGGTGCTGGCGCTTTGCGGGTTGAGATCGAGGCTGAGATTCGAGAAGCCCAGCCCCAGTTTCCAGCGCTCCGAGGCGGCGTAACTCGTGAAGACCTCGAAGCCTCGCGCCGAGCCACGCCCGGTGCTGCCGAGCCGGAACGGGATGATCAGCGCCGGGGGCGGGAGGACCGCCGGTCCCGCCTGAGAGGCCCCGAAGAGATCGAGGAACCGCTCGTAGAATGCCGCCACGTCCACGGATAGCTTCCTGGCCGCTTGCACCCGATAGCCCAACTCGTAGGAGATCAGCTTTTCGGAATCGACGTCGCTGTCGGATGTGGCCGACAGGATGACCGGCGCCAGCCCCCCTCCGAAGCGAGGCGGCAGGGCAATCGGCGCCAGGGTGAGAGCCGCCAGGTCGTGCTCCAATCGCGCCGGAGTGCGCACGGCGCGGGAGACGGCGGCCCAGGCCGTGTGGGTCTCGTTGGGCGTCCAGAGCAGTCTCGCCGTCGGCTGGATCTCGAACCCCGTGAAATCGTTGTGCTCGAAACGCGAACCGAGCGTCAGCTCGAGCCGCTCGGGGTCGAGCTGGATGCGATCCTGCACGAACGCACTGAAGACGGAGTAGTCCCTGTTCAGCGGGTTCACCTGGAAGAACGAGACGTTCTCCATGCTGTCCGAATTGAGACGGTAACCGAGGCCCCACACCAGGTCATGGGTGTCGTCGAGCCTCCGGTGCCGCTGGAAGTCGAGGTCGTACGTGTCGCGCTGGCCCGGGATGGTCAGGGACGCCGTCAGCTCGCGACGTTCGCCGTGGTCGTAATAGAACTGCAGCGCCCAGTCCGAGGTGGGCGACGTGGTCCGCTGCCAGCGTCCCCTGAGGAACTGCCCCGAGAACGGAATCCCGCTCCTGTCGAGCGTCAGGGCCGTCGCGGCGGAGGTGCCGACGATCGTCTCGTAGTCGGCCTTGCCGTCCCAGACCGAGCCGTCGAACGTGACCAGGTCGCGCTTCGAGCGCTCCCAGTCGACCCGGAAGCCGGCCCGAAGGGCGCTCCACCCGTCGTTGCCCGCGCTCCCATCGCCGCGAACGGTGTCGTCACGCTCGAGCCCCTTGGCCCAGACCCGGTAGTCAGCCGTAGGGCTGAGCGCGGCCCCGAACCTCCAGCTTCCGAGGGCTTTCTCCTCGTTGCCCACGATGGCGGTCGCCAGACCGCCCCGGGTCTCGCGACAGGACCGCGTGATGACGTTGATGACACCGGTCACGGCGTTCGCGCCCCAGAGCGCGGCGCCCGGCCCCCGGATGATCTCGATGCGCTCCACGTCCTCGAGCAGGGTGTCCTGGGCGTCCCAGTAGACGCCTGCCTGCAGGGGGTCATAGACGGTGCGGCCGTCGATCAGCACGAGCAACTTGTTGAAGAACCGACTATTGATGCCGCGGATGCTGATGGCCCACTTGTTGGCGTCGATGCGAGCAACGTTCACACCCGGCACCAGCCGCAGCGCCTCGGGGATGCAGGTGGCCCCGGACCGGCGGATGTCGTCCTGGCTCAGCACGAAGATGGCCGCCGGAGACCGGGAGACGTTCGACGTCACCTTGGCCACGGAGGTCACCTTGATCTTCAACAACTCCTGGAGGCCCAGGGTCGTCAGATCCTCGGGGACCGTCTGCTGAACGGCCTCCGAGGCCGCCGTCCCAGCGGTCGTGAGAACCACGAGCAGCACCGCCGCAAGGCACCAACCGGGAAACCTACCCACGAGCACGCTCCCCCCGGTGCCCCTCACGGCAATAGCCACCCAGGCCCACTCCTTTGAGATACAACGACGGCAAGAGTCGACCCCAGGAGATCGCCCAACCCGATTCCCAGGCCAAGAACGGGGCGCGATGTTATCACGGACAAGCGTCCGGAGCAACGGATTTCATTCGACGCGCAGGGGATCGGCAAAGTCCCCTTCACCACGGAGGCCCTGAGCCAGGGAGCCCCGGAGAAGACACTGTTCAGAAAAGGGTTCTCTGGGTCTCTCTGGCTCAGGGCCTCCGTGACGGGCAAACCTCGAACTCGGTTGTAGCGACGCGACCGCGCGGAGATGCGAGGAACTCGACCGGTCTCAGCGGTTAACGACCTCGTTCACGAGGGCCGTGCCCAGGCCGATGCCGGTGAGCGTGCTCTTCCCCGTCAACACTCCCAGGGCACCGACTCCCAGCCCGACGTTCCGCATCCTGACCCGGGAACGCGTGCGGCTGTCGGCGTGAGGAGACCTGGCGTGGGCTCGCGCCTGGGCCTTGGGCGCCGTCCCGGCGGTAGCGCCGACGACCACCAGAGGCGGATCGTCGCCATGGAAGTTGGCTCGCAACCTTCGAGTGACGGTGGCGCGACTCGGAATCAGCAACGGGAAGACCTGGGCGTGGTTGGAGACCGTCTCTTCCAGTCGAAGAGTGTGTTCGCCGCCTGCCACCTCTTCGAGCACCAGCGGGCTGTTGCCGACGAACTCGCCGTCCAGGTACACGCGCGCCGGCAGGTTGCTGCCGACCTCGAGCGTGCCGCTCGCGCCGGCGGTCTGGATCGACACCAGCCAGGCCAGGATCAACCAGGCGAATCTAACTGCTCTCATGGCGATACCTCCTTGTGCCGCCAGAGCGGGCGAAACTCGCTTGCCCTCAGGCATTCGAGCCGAACGGACGGTTGGTCGGAGCTTCGTCGCTCGGGGCCGTTCAGATACGAGGAATACTGCAGGTCTTCCGGAGGGGCACGCAAGCGTGTCCGCGGTCTCAGCAGGGAGTCGGCAAAGTCGAAGGCTGTACTGTAGGGGCGGGGGCCGCCCTCCCCGTTCGCGCCTACCTCACGAACCGGCGGGGCCCTCCAGGCGCCGGAGCTTCCCATCCTCCATCTCGTAGAGCGAGTCGAACACCTCCAGCGCGCGATGGTCGTGCGTCACCACGACCACGGCCGCGTGGCGCTCCCGCGCGACCCGGCGGAACAGCTCCATCACCTGGCGCCCCCTGTGGCTGTCGAGGGCCGCCGTGGGCTCGTCGGCCAGGATCACCTCCGGCTCGTTCGCCAGCGCGCGCGCGACCGCGACCCGCTGCTGCTGTCCGCCGGAGAGCGCCGCCGGCAGGTTGCCCGCCCTGTCGGAGACGCCCAGGTATTCGAGCAACTCCATCGCCCGCCGTCTGGCGGCCGAGTCGCCGCGACCGTCGAGTTCCAGGGCCACCTGGACGTTTTCGAGTGCGGTCAGGAAAGGGATCAGGTTCGACTTCTGGAAGACGAACCCCAGGTGTTTACGTCGATAGGAGGTGAGGTCGGTCAAGGCGCGCGGACCCTCCAGCACGGTCTTGCCCCCCAGCACGACGCGGCCCGAGGTGGGCGGGTTGATGAGCCCCACGGCCGACAGCAGCGTCGACTTCCCCGCTCCGCTCGGCCCGAGCAGGGCGACCACCTCTCCGCGCGCCACGCTCAAACTAACGTCGTCGAGAGCGACCAGTTCGGTGTTGCCGGACCCATAGATCTTTCGCAGATGGCTCGCCTCGATCGCGGCTGTCTTCAGCGACATCTCGTCCTCCTCATCCCGCAAGCGCCTCCGCGGGGCTCACGCGCAGGGCCCGCCAGATGCCGAGGAAGCTCGAGAGAATGCAGATCGCCAGCACGATGAGTCCGAGCTGGGCCAGGTCCTCGCCCGTCAGGATGACGCGTCGCGGAAACCGGGGGAACACCTTCAGGCCAAGGCCGTACGCTATCATCGACGCCAGGAACCCGATCGTCAGGGCTTGCTGGAGAATCATCCGGACGATCACGAAGTTGGAGGCCCCGATCAGCTTCAGAACGGCGATCGCGTGGAGCTTGTCCAACGTCAGCGTGTACAGGATCAGCGCCATGATGATGGTGGAGATGAGGGTCAGTAGCGTCCGGAAGAGGCCAATCTGCCGGCGAGAGCGATCGACGGCGCCCTGCAGCAGCAGCTCGCACTGCGCCTCCCGCGTGTAGGCCGAGACGTCGCTCCATCCGGCGAGCAGGCCCAGAACGGAAGATGGCCTGGCGCTCGCGTCGAGGTCGAGCAGGACGGCGCTCACGGAGGCAGCGCCCAGCACCGGGAGGGTCGAGGCCGGCGCGGCGGCCCACTCGCCCAGCGCGGGCAGCGTCCGGCCCCGCTCGGATTGCCCGACCCGCTCGCCGCGGGCGGCGCGCTCGAGGCGCAGCGCTTCGCCCACGCTCTCGTTCTGGATGGCAAGCGCGTCGCTGACGGTGAAGAAGCCGAGCCCGTCGCCCCCCGAAGAGACCATCCCGCGGGTGAGGCCCACGACGGTGAAGGTCTCGCGGCCCAGGTCGAGCTTCTCGCCGAGCCGCAGTCCCGATTCGACGTCGGCCATCATCTCGTAGTGGCCCTGCCTCAGGGTCCGGCCCGCAACCAGCGGCGCCCACTCCCCTCGATCGGCCGGCCAGTCGAGACCGACCACCGCCAGCCGTAGAGCGCCGCCTCGCCGGCCGCGCTGGATCGTGTGATAGACGAACGCCCGGGCCCGGCGGACCCCGGGTAGGGTCGAGGCGCGCTCCACCAGGGTCCGCGGCACTCGCGACAGCTCGGCGAACGGCCCCCGGGTGTCCTTCTGGACGACCCAGACGTCAGCGCCGATGCGGTCGATCAGGAGCGTCGCATCCTCGACCAGTCCTCGGTAGATCCCGCCCATCCCCATCACGATCATCAGCAACATCCCGATGCCCACGGTCGTCAGCCCGAACCGCCCCGGGTTGTGACGGATGTCTCGCGCGGCCAGGTTCACGGCAGGACCACCCTCTGGCCGTCGGTGAGAACGCCGGCAGCCGCGCGCGGCGTGACCACGACCTCGCCCGGCTCCAGTCCCCGCGCGATCTCGAGCGTGTCGCGCCCACGGGCGCCCACCGCCAGTTGCCTCCATCGGGCCCTCCCATCGGCCGCGACGTAGGTCCCCTCCAGTTCGCCGGGCAGCCGCATGAGCAGGCGCGACGGCAGACGGACCACGCGCTCCAGGCGGGCGGTCCGGAGGTAGACCTCGGCCCGCTGCCCCACGGCCCAGTTGGCTGGAAGCCGGGAGACCTCGACGTCCACGAGCAGTTCGCGCGACTCGCGGTCGGCCTCCCTGCCGACGCGCACGACGCGTCCGTCGTAGGCACGGTCCGGCTCCGAACGAAAGACGACGCGAGCCGGCTGGCCGACCAGGGGCGAGGCCTGGGCCGTCTCGTCCACCCAGGCGCGGCACCACATCCGGGCCGTCGACGCAATCAGCAGGATCGGCGTCCCGGGGACGACGACGTCGCCCGGCTCCCGCTCGCGGCGCAGGACCAGCCCATCGAAGGGCGCCCTGAGCGTCGCGTCGGCCAACCGCTCCCGCTGGACCTCGAGTTTGCTCTGGGCCGCTGCCACCTGGCGCCGGCCCTCCTCGAGCATGGCGTCGGCCCGGGCCAGCTCGGCGGCCGCGACGCCGACCGACTCGAGAGAGCGGTCCTGCTCGGCCGCGGAGATCGACTTTCGAGCGAACAACTCGCGATTGCGGCGATGATCGACCGCGGCCTTGGCCTGGACCGCCACCGCCCGGGCACGCTCGGCGCGCAGCCGCTGGAGGCCCGCTTTCGCAAGCTCCAGTCCCGCTTCCTCGACCTCGACCTGGCGCCGCAGTTCCGCATCGTCGAGGAGGGCGACGATCTGGCCGGCCGCGACTCGCTCGCCTTCGTCGACCTCGACCCGGTCGAGCCTGCCGGGGACCCTCGTGCTGACGACCGCCCGCACACGGGGTTCGAGCGTGCCGGTGCCCATCACCTCGACCTCGACGGTCCCGCGCTCGACCACGTGGGTGGTGACGGGGACAGGTGCCAGCGGCCCCCGGAGCAACCCCCAGCCCGCGGCGGCGGCGACCGCGACGAACTTGGCCGTGGTCCCGGCGATGGAGCCGGCGCGACGAAGACCCTGATGGATGGAGTTCATACGGGGACCCTTTCTGGATAGTTAGTGCTTACTAACAAATGGTACCGCAACGCTCGGCCGGAAGCAACCCCTCGCGTCGGAAACGGAAGGCGAGGCTCCGCTCTGGTTCGAGTTCTGCCGGGGGCGCCGTCCTCACGCATGGACAGCTCGTGAAAGGCCTGAACGGAAAGGGCACGCAATGACCGCGGGGCTCACTCGCCTGCCGCGCGCCGCTTGCCGGGCCGCCGGCGGCGGAACAACCGTTCGAGGGAGGTCCAGACCCGATCCGGAGCGGACTCCATCGGTCCGATCTCGGAGCCGGCCGAGTGGCCCGTCGCGAGCAGGGCGCCGACCACCAGCGTGGTGAGGGACCGGGATTCGAGCCCCTCGGCGAGCAGGCCTCGGGCCTGCGCTTCGTCGAGGCAGGAGGCGATGAAGCGGATCGATCTCTCCCGGAACTCGCGGACCCGGATCAGATCGGCGACCCCGGCTGCCTGGGTGAGATGCTCGAAGAAGACCAGACGGCTCAGGCCGGGGTGGCTCCTGAGAGCCGCGATCCGGTCCTTGAAGAACGTCTCGAGACGCCGCAGCGGTTCGACATCGCGGGGAGGGAACCCCACGAACAGGAGTTCCTCGATCCGGTCGACGACGGCGCCGACGATCGACTCCATCGTCGGGAAGTGGCGGAACAATGCGGCATCGGTGATGCCGACGCGCCGGGCCACGGCCTGGGCCGTGAACTCTCGAACCCGGTGAGACGAGAGCAGTTCGAGGGCCGCCTGGGCGATCTCCAGCTTGCGGACCTCGGCGGGCTTTCTCGAAGCTCGGGCTGGGGCCTTGGTGCGAGTGCCGGCGGCCGCTGCCGGGCGAGGATGCGCGAATCTCGTTGCTGAACGCATGCCCTGGATGGTACGTTAGTTAACGCTTACTTACAAGCATCGTCCGTCACCGTTGGAGGTTCTTCATGGATTGCCAGCATCATCAGGAGCCCAGACCGTCCGAGAGCATGCCGGCCGCACAGGCGGTCTCCCTGGCCGGGCTCGTCGACTACGCCCAGGGCTCGATCGTGAGCAAGGTCCTGTCGAAGGCCAAGGGTGGCAACGTGACGCTCTTCGCCATCGAGGCCGGCCAGGGGCTCACCGAGCACACCTCGCCTTTCAACGCGCTGGTCGTG
Source organism: uncultured bacterium (assembly GCA_964610245.1). Classification (GTDB taxonomy): domain Bacteria; phylum Muiribacteriota; class UBA6191; order JACPRK01; family JACPRK01; genus CAZSVK01. The sequence goes on along the minus strand of CAZSVK010000071.1, from coordinate 164 downwards.
ATCCTGGATGGCCAGGCCGAACTCACCATCGGAGGGAAGCCGGTGCTGGCCCGGACCGGCGAAACGGTGCTGATGCCGGCCAACGTGCCTCACGGGCTACACGCCCGCGAGCGCTTCAAGATGCTCCTGGCGATGGTCCGGGACTGAGAGGTTGTGAAGAAATA
>CAZSVK010000070.1:0-17254 GCA_964610245.1 uncultured bacterium | reverse complement strand
TTCGCGGACTGCTCAGGACATGCTTCGCCCCTGGCGAGAGTTCGGGAGCAGCGCTCCCGAGACAACTCGAAGTTCTTCCCTTCTCCCATGAACTACGACAGCACCCCGGGCCCGGCCAGCCCGCGTCCCGGCACCGCTCCCTTTCTCGACGGGTGCGTGCCGCCCGCAGGGCGTAGACTGTATCGGTGGCAACCGGGCGCCCTCCGACCGGGGCGCGAGCGGACCTCACCCGGTTCCTGGTTCGAGGAGGGCAGATCCCATGCGGTTCCCGATGTGCTCGCCAGGCTCCTTCTGGCTCGTGGCTGCGTCACTCTCGTTGCTCGCCGCCGTTCCCTGCGCGGCCCAACCCGACCTGCGCGTCGGGTCGCTCCAGGCCCCGGCCACGGCCGCCACGGGCGATTCGATCCCGGTCTCGCTGACGGTCCGCAACGCCGGCGACACGGGCGCCATCAACTCCCTGCAGGCGGGCCTGCTCGTGGTCGCCGCGGGCACGACTCGCGTCACGACGCCCCAGGAGTTCGCCGTGCGGGTCGACCTGCCCCCGCTGCTATCGGGCGAGAGCCTCTCCGTCGAGGCTCGCCTGCCCGTGACGGCCGCCCCAGGCCAGGTGCGCGTGGGCGCCTTCGTCGACCCCGACGGAATCGAACCGGAATCTCTCGAGGACAATAATGACGGCGTTAGCGCGGCCCTGACGGTCGTGGCGCCCACCGCCAACCTGGTGGTCGAGTCCATCCAGGCACCGTCCAGCGCTTCCCTGGGCGACCTGGTTCCCCTGACCTACACCGTCCGCAACGCCGGCTCGGGTCCGGCCCGGTTCGACTCGGTCGCCGAGGTCGTGCTCTCGACCGACCAGCTGCGCGACGGCAATGACCAGGTGCTCGTCCCGGAACGGTCCATCCCGGCCCTCGCCGCCGGCCAGTCGAGCGTCGACGAGATCCAGATCCGCTTCCCGAGGGAAGTACCGGCCGGCAGCTACTTCGTGCTCGTGCGGGCAGACCGCTACTCGCAACTCGGAGAGACCAGCGAGACCGACAACGTCCGCGCCACGCCGCCCACGCTCCTGAGCACGCCCACGGTGAACCTCTCGGCCGCCGCCGTGGCCGCCCCGGCGATCGTCACCCAGGGCCGGCCCTTCGACGTCCGGGTGAGCGTCACGAACCTGGGCACTCACGCGCTCGAGCAAGGCGTGACCGTCTCGGTCGTGGTCACCTCGGCCTTGCAACCGCTGGCCTGGGAACCGGCGATCGGCACGGTCTCGCTCTTCGGAGTCGCCGCCGGGGCGACCGAGCAAGTCACGATCTCCTGCCGGGTCGATGGCCGGCTCTCCCCGGGCAACTATCACCTCTTCGCGCTCGTCGATCCCGAGGACATGCTCGGGGAGGTCCGGGAGGATGACAACGTGCGCGAGTCGGCGTCGGGCCTCCAGCTCCTGCGCTCCGACGTCGACCTGGCGGCCGCCTGGGACCGCGTACCTGCCGAGGTGGTCATCGGGTCGGCGTTCGCGGCGCGGCTCGCCGTGACGAACCGGGGAGCGGGGAACACCCCCGCCGGTTTTCATACGGGCACGTTCCTGGGCCGCTCGTCACAGAGCGCCGCGGACGATGTCCAGCTAGGCGAGCGCTATATAGAGAGCCTGGCGGCCGGCGCGACGACCACCGTGGCGGTCCAATCGACGGTGCCGTACAGCGTGGCGCCCGGAGCCTATTTCTTGCATTCCCACGTGGACCACTACGACGTGCTGGTCGAGAGCGACGAGACCAACAACCGGGCGGTGCAGGCCCTCGCGGCCCGTCGCTCCCGGATCGATCTCGTCGCGCAGCGGGTGCTGGCGCCGCCGTCGGTCGCTCGCGGTTCGGCCCTGCCGCTCTACGCCGAGGTCGAGAACCCCGGCACCGACAACTCGCCGGCCTTCACGCTCTCGTTCTTCGCCTCGCCGGCGCCGGCGGTGGCGACCGACAGCGTGCAACTCGGCGGCGACCTCTCCGTCTCCGGCGGCCTGGCCGCTGGCCAGCGCCGGGTTGAGGGGCCGTTCTTCGTCGGGGTGCCCGAGGAGTTGCCGGCAGGCGCCTACTACGTCGTGGCGCAAGTCGACCGCTACGAGACCGTCGACCAGTCGGATCGCACGAACGACGTCGTCTCCAGCGCCGGCCGGATGCAGGTGACCTCCGCCGCTCCGGGAGACGATCATCCCGATAGTCCGGGGCTGGTGAGCGCGCCCCGGGATTCGCTGCCGACCGACGGCACTCCGGTGGCGGCGACCCACGAACGGCCGAACGACCGAGACTTCTTCCGGTTCAGCGCCGCCGCCGGCAGTCAGCTCGTGATCTCGGTCGACGGGCAGCCCTGGGCTGGAGTGGACACCACGCTCGAGCTTCTTGCTCCGAACGGCGCCCGGCTGGCTTTCAACGACGACTTCGGCAGCTCAGCGCGTTCGCGGGTGGGCCCGGTCACGGCGCCCGCGGCCGGCACCTATCTGGTGGCGGTGGGAGAGTCGCAGCTCTTCGGCTCGGGGCCCTACGTCGTGAGGGCGTTCGTCGAGGCGGGACGGCCCGATCTGGCGGTGTCGCTCTCGGCCCCCGTGCCCGCGAGCGTGCCGCAGAGCAGCCGGCTGCGCACGACGGTGACGGTCGACAACCTCGGCGCAGCCCGGGTGCTTCCCGGCGCGCGCGTCGACCTGTACCTATCTCGGGACTCGCTGGTCACCACCGCCGACGTTGCCCGCGGCGGGTTCGAGTTGCCGGAGGTGCCCGCGGCGGGGACGGTGCGGTTCGCGGTCGAACTCGCGGCGGACCGCTTCGAGGTCTCGCCGGGGACCTGGTTCGCCGGGGCCATCGCCGATGCGGCCGGGACGGTGCCCGAGACCAACCGGGCCAACAACGCGGCGGTCTCGCCGGCCGTGACGGTCGTCGCCGCGGAGGACGATCACCCGGGCCGCGCCGCCCTGGCCCTGGAGCCGGGCGATCGCCTGCTTGCGGACGGGGGCCCGGTCGCGGGGAGGATCGAGCGCGCCGGCGACGTCGACTTCTTCCGGTTCCCCGTGACCTTCGGCCGCGACTACTCGGTGACGTTACGTCCCGGGACGCTCTTCCAGGGCGTTCTGACGGTCTACGAGGATGACGAGACGAACGGCAAGGGCGACCTTCGCTCCGAGGCGTCGAGCGAGCCGCTCACCGTCGTGTTCCACGCCGACGCCGACACCGTCGCCTTCGTACGGGTGGCGCCGCTCGATGCCGTCGACACCGGAAGCTACACCGTGGAGCTGAAGCTGGAGTCGGACGGCACGGTCGACGACCTGCCGAACCTGATCGGTGACTCTCCGCCGCTCCTGCCGCTCGTCGAACTGCGCAGCGCCGTCATCGGCATTCACGCCGACGTCGACCTCTTCCGAGTCGAGCTTGCCGACGGCGTGGAGTATCGCTTCCGGCTATCCCCGGTGAACCTGCCCGGCCTGGAGGTCCAGATGCTGGACTCGCGCGGTTCTCCGGTGGCGCCCGAGGAGGTCTCGACAGGCACGGGCCAGCCGGTCGCCTTCAGTTTCACGGCCTCCGCCACCGGTCCGCACTTCGTCAGGGTCGCGGGCCGCACGGCCGCCGAGCAGGGCCGGTACGACTACGTCTACGACCTGGCCCAACCGCCTTCGATGAGTCTCACGAAGGCCACCTCCGGGGCGGACCTGCTGGTGAACATCGACGTTCAGCAACTGCCCTTCGCGATCGAGGCCGCGCAGTTATCCGTGCAGTTCGACTCCACCACGTCACCGCTCGCCGTGACGCTCGTGCCCGGTCCCGCTTCGGCCGGTCTCGAGGCGCGCTACGACGGCGACACGACGATGGGGCAGCTCGACCTGTCGCTGTCGCCCGGCCCGGAGCTGTCCGCCGGACGCGCCCCGGCGAACGGGAGGCTGGTCACCCTGGTGCTGCGTTCGGCGCCGCCCGAGCTGGCGGTCCACGGCACGTTCGGCGCCGGCAACGCGACGCTGCTGTCGCCGGCCGGGGCCACCTACACGCTCTACGCGCCCGAAGCGGACGCCGGCCCGTACCAGGCGGTGCAGCTCAGGTCCGGCCCGCAGGGGCAGCTGCTGCCCAGCTTGCTGGACCCGCTGGACCCGTTCGGTCCGATGGTGGCCAGCGTCCGGCTCGACGGCAGACGCAGCGCCAACTCGGGACCGTTCCCCCGGCCGCTGTCCTATCGCTGGACGGTCTCCTCGGCGCCGGCGCCGGTGACGCTCACGGGCGACCTCGGCTCCACGCCTGCCTTCACGCCTTCGACGGCCGGCGGCTACACGTTCGCGTTACAGGTCGGCGAGGGTTCGCTCGCCAGTCCGCCCGCCTTCGTCACGGTCGACGTGGGGGTGGCCGCCGAATCGCCCTCGGCGCTCCCCGAGGCGGTCGAGATCCTCTCCGGCCGCGCCACCGGACGCGACGTGCCGGTGTTGCAGACGCGGGCGGGCGCCTCCGCCGTACGGCTCGACGGCAGCGGCTCGTTCGACCCGAACCCCGAAGACGCCGGCGCCCTCGCCTATCGCTGGAACCAGACCGGCGGACCGACCGTCGTGCTCGAGCCGTCCCCGGCCGACGCGGCGCCCGTCTTCTCACCCCCGCGGCCCGGGCTGTACGAGTTCACGCTCACGGTGACCGATCCGGGCGGGTTGCCCAGCCTGCCCCGCTCCGTCCAGGTGATGGCCACGCCCGGAGACGCCGCGCCGGCCCTGAGCCTCCGGGCCCGCGCCTCGACCAACCGCCTCATCGGCCAGGCGTTGCCTCTGTCGCGGTTCGACGCCTCCGATCCGTCGCTCCGCGCGACCCTGCCGACCAGCATCACCCTCGAAGCGGTGCTGGCGGCCCGTCTCACCACCGCCTCCGACGGGCCGGTGCAGTTCCGCTGGCAACAGGTCGAGGGGCCCCAGGTGGCGCTCTCGTCCGTGCTGGTGCAGACCGACAGCCCGTATCGCTCCGTCACCGAGTTCCAGCCGACCACGGCACGGGTCTACGAGTTCGATTGCCTGGCCCAGGAGCTGGACGACAGCACCCAGCCCACGGGGGTCCAGGCCGTCCGGCGTATCCGCGTCGTGGTCGACGGCCCGCGCAACGGCGTGCCGCTGCCGGTGGCCCAGCCCAGGGTGGCGGGGGCCAAGGGCCGGCTCGCCGGGGCCGACGCGGGGCCGGGGGCGGGCTGGAGCCTGGAGGTGGGGGGCGGCGCGCAGGTGGCGCTGGACGGGTCGCTTTCCCGGGACGTGGGCGCCGGCGCCGCGGGCCAGCTCGCCTTCCGCTGGACCCAGCTCGAGGGCCCCTCCGTCCTGCTCTCCAATCCGTACTCGCCCGTGCCGACCTTCGTGACTCCGATCCTCCCCTCGAGAGGAAGCCCGCTGGTGTTCGCCCTCTACGTCGATGACGGTCAGGTTCGAAGCCAGCCGGCCCTGGCCGTGGTGAACGTCGCCGCGGCGGGCCAGTCCGTCGGCACGCTGGGAGTGCTTCCCGGCGTCAACTTCGTCTCTCTGCCGGTGGCCGCGACGCGCGCAGGCCGCCCGTACTCGGCCGCCGACCTGGCCTCCGAGCTGAAGGCCTCGCTGGTCGCGCGGCTGACCGCGGGCACGGCCGGTCAGCGGTTCGAGCCGTTCGCGCCGAACGCGACCGGACGAGGGTTCGACCTGGCGGGGAACGACGGCTACGTCGTCGTGGCCGGTACCTCGCGCTCGCTGCAGCTTGCCGGCCCGGTCTGGCCGGTCTCGGCCCTGCAGCGCACGCTCGTGCCCGGCCTCAACCTGATCGCGCTGCCCCGCGGCGTGCCCGCCGGCTTCGACGTCGGCGATCTGGCAGGGCTGACCCACGCCAGCTTCGTCGTCTACAACCCGCTCGGCGGCTCCCGCGCGCGTACGGCCGTCTTCGTCCCCGGCCTGACCTCGGGCACGCCTCCGGCCGTTGAGGCGGGCAGGGCCTATCTGCTCAGCGTGCCAGGCACGCTGCCGCTGAGCTTGCCGGGGAACTGAGCTGCAACTCGCCTTGCCTCAGACGCCGCCGAGTCTCTCGAAGGTCAGCACGTGGATCATCCCCATCCAGGGGCCGAGCGTGGCCAGCACCACGGGCAGGCCGAATAGCGTGACGAATCCGAGAAGGGTGCTCACGCCGTAGACGAGAATCGTCACCGCTGCGAGCCCGCCGACGACGAGTCGGTTGGCCTGCCAGAGTTCCCTCGCGATCGTGGCGCTTTTCTGCCGTCCCGCGGTGGCCGTCGCGACATCCTGGAAGAAGGTCCGGCAGTAGCCTCGCAGTGCCCACCAGACGAGCACCAGAGGGATGCACACAATGATGGGTATCAAGACGCTCTCCACGTCGAGACTGGAGCCGGTGCCCATGGCCGGCAGGGCCACCTGCAGCAGGGCCCCGGCACCGACGAGGACCGCCGCGATCGCGAGCAACGCCAGTGGCGGCAGCAGGCAGAGCCAGGCGATCCTGATGACGTAGCGTTGCGCCAGATCGACCTCTTGCCTCCCGGCGGGTGCGGCTGGTCCATCCGTCGCAGGTTCCGAATGTCTGAGTCTGGCGTACTCCGCCGCGACCAGGTGCACGGGCTGGCCGAAGACAAGGAACATCCACCCGAAGACGGCCAGGCCGATCGGCGGGCAGAGGATCATCATCCCGAGGCCCTCACGGACCGTGTACAGAGGCCCTCCCTCCACGATCAGCGCGAAGAAACCGCTGGTGACCGCCATCATCACCACGAACGAGCCGGCGAACCCGATGGCGCCCGCGGCCAACCCCCGCGGCAAGAAACGGCGAGGCTCGGCGAACAGGACCTGCAGCGCCGCCCACCCGATCCAGCAGTCGTCGTCGACCCGGCCTCCCAACGGCTCCCTCGGCCGGGCGCGCTGCGCGAGGCCCGCCGGGCGGCGGATCGCCCGCGGCTTCGCCAGCTCGAACCGAGGCGCCGCCGGTGACGCGAGTGCTTCAGCCGGTGTGACGCACCCGCAGCCGAACGCCCCGCACCCGGCCCCCTTGTCCCAGCAGTACCGATGATGCGGCGTCTGACAGGCGCTGCAGCAGACCGGTCCGAGGCCCGGGTCGAAGTTCTCTCCGCAGACTCCGCAGCGATCGGCCCTGGCCAGTCCGCAGACCGCGTCGAGCAGGCGCCGGCGGATGGCTTCCTTTTCGCCGGCGTTCAGTGCGGCCATGCCGGACTCTCGCGCCAGGATCTCCGCGGCCGATTGCACGATGACGGCCAGGGCCGCCTTGCCGCCCGACGGGCCCGCGATCGCCTCCCTCAGGGCGCGCATCGCCTGCTCGTGGAGCGCCGCGCGAAGGGGGGCGAACGCCTGGTCGCCCAGTTCCTTCCGCTCCATCGCCGCCAGCAGCTCGCGGTACATCACGTGAAGGCGCCAGAGCACACCCAGCACGCCGTAGGAGCCCGGTGACGCCGGCCCCGCCCTCCGGGCCAGACCATCCTTCAGCCTGTCCGCTTCCCCGGCGGAGAGTACCTCCTCAGCGACCAGCAGCTCCAGCCGCTGCAGCACCCAGCCGAGAGCTTCGGGCTCCTCGACGGGGAACATCCGGGCCCAGATCGCTTCGATGCCCCGCGTCAGAGACGACACGAAGGCGTCGTACGCACCGGGCCCCAGCTTGCCCTCCTCTGCCGCGAGCTGGGCGGCGCGGAAGAGCAGATAGAGCGAGAAGACGTCCGTCTGCGGACGTCTGGCGGCGGGCGAGATCGATGATGGCATGAACGAAATCCTTCGAGAGGTCTGCCCCTGCGACCGGGGCGGGAATCGGGCCGAGGTACGGCGGCCACCTGGCCCCTGACCGTGTCGTCGCATCATGTTAGCCGCCGGGCGGCGGAAGTTTGGGCCAATTCATGCAACCGTCATGGCATCGCGTGCGTAGTATGGGGGGGATGCGACTGGCATCCCCGTCGTATCGACTTTGTCCGGAGGTCCAGCGTGCAAACCCTTGAATCACGGTCCGCGTTCCGGCGCCTGCTCGGGCTGCTGATGGCCCTGTTGCTGTCGTCGCCTGGCGCGGCTTCGGGTCAGGTCGCGCCTTCTCCGGACTACGAGGGGTTGAGCGAGGTCTCCGCCACGTCGCGGCCCGCCGGCGCTGGTTCGAAGCTGCCGTTCCTGCTCGCCGAGCGTTCCCGCATCGAGACGGCCATCCTCGTGCACGCCGGGTCGAAGTTCCCGGTGCGCATGCTGACCGCCGGTTCCGGGCCCGACGCCACCGAGGCCCAGCTCGAAGCGGACGTCGTGAATCTGCTGGTGGCCGCCTTCAAGCTTCGGGTCCTGCTTCCGGTCAGCCCTCCTGCCTGCCTGGCCGACTTCGGACGGGAGCGGCCGGCCGGCTGGAACCCCGAGGCGGCCGCGCTGCGGTCGATGGACCAGTGGCTGACGTGGCTCGATTATCGCCTCGAGCAGAGCGGCCGGCTCCCGCGTGAGGAAGGCAAGGACGAGGCGGCCCGCGAGCATCTCGAATTGACCGCCACCCGGAGATACGTGGTCGAGGCGCGGGCGGCTGCCCTGGCAGGCATGCGGCAGAACTGACGACCCATGCGAAACTCCCTCGAGGTCTTCCTGCTGGCGCTTGCGGCCGCTCTCTGGTCGCCGGGGTGGGTCGGCGCCCAGTCAGGCCTCGAGTTCGGCAGTCCCGCGGGGCCCCTTGGCGACTACTCCACGGCGACCGAGTCGTCGGGCGCCGGTTCGGCCGAGGGTATGGCCGAGCCCACGCTCCAGTCGCTGGAGGACGAGCCGTCGCCGGCGGCCGACACGATCGACTCCCTGACCTCGGACGACCCGCTCGACGATCGGCAGATGGACGACCGGCAGGCCAGCGACAGCGAGGAGGCGACGGGCGCCGTCACGCTGACTCCGACGGACGACGACCGGCTGCCTGCCGACGATGGCGAACCGGTCGGCACCGGCGGGCCCCTGCCGGATGACGAACACCTGCAGGACGACCGCCGGCAGGTCGACGGAGAACTCTCCGACGACTTCGAGTCGGCAGGCAGCGCCGGGACGACCACGAGCGGCGCCGCCCGGCCGCGCAGGTTGGCGCGACGCAGCGACACGGTCCGCTATCGCGTCGTTCCGCGCCTGCTGCCGCTCGAGGGGCTGCCAGGCAGCCTCTATCGGTGGAGCGTGGTGGATGCCGTCCCGGTGACCGGCAGCCCCGACCTGGTTGAGGTCGTGGAACTCCTTTCCTGCAACGTCAGCAGATGGCATGTGGAGGGCGCGAACGGCGGCGCAGGCGCGGCGCAAGCGATCTTCGACGCCGCAACGGCGACCGCCGACAGCACGGCGACCGCGGCTGCCGCGACCGCCTTCGATCCGTTTGCGGCGGCGGCGGAAGATCCCGCGCCCGGGGCCGGGCCGGCAGACGCCACGACCGAGGCGGCACTCGAGGCCCAGCCGGCCGGAGCGGCGGGGGCGTCACCCTCGAAGGTGGCTCTCGTGTCGGGCGAGTCGGTCTTGCTGTACACCACGGCGCGGGCCAGGGTGCGAGGCAAGCTCAAGCTTTCCAGCCCCGCCGAGTTCGACGTCACGGCCGAGCCACTGGTCAATACCTGGCTCGGAACGCTGCAACCTCTGACACCCCGTGGATTGAGGCTCCCCGTGGGCAGTCTCGAGAGAATCGGCGACGATGAGGACGAGCCCGCGGATCGACGCTTCGAATCGGGCGACGTCCAGCTCCGCTTTGCCCGGTCCGCGGGGAGCGATACCGCGCCTTCGCTCGGAGAGCTCACGCCTGACGATCAGTCGCTGGCGACGCTTCACGTCCTCGACTACGAGAGCGGCCTGGCCGACGAGATGGCCCACTATTCGGCGCTCAAACCCGGCGAAGCGCTGCACGTCTTCGTCAACGACGACGGCGGAGTGTCGGGCGCCTACGAGAGCCGATGGCTCCCCGTCCCGGGCCGCTCCGACCTCGCCTATCGAAACGTCGACCTCCGGCTGATGGGCGGTGGCGCGACGACGCTCGTCGAGCCGTGTCCCGTCATCGTCTTCTCCACATCCTATGTCGAGAATCAGATTCCTCAGACCGTGCTCAGCACGTTCAAGCACGAACTGGGACACGTGCTGCACGAGCTGAAGGCGCCGACCAGGCACAGGGGCTACGGCAACAGCTTCTGGCAGCACACCTATGCCGTCCGCAGCAACGATCAGGCCGCGTTCGTCGAAGGCTTCGCGGAATACACAGCCTTCCGGTTCGCCGACGACAAGTACGAGGCCAATCCCACCGATTCTCTGCGAGACCTCCAGTTGCGCCACAACGTGCGGGCCTACGAAGACCTCACGTTCTTCTACTGGCACAACTTCCGCAACCAGCCCTCGGTGAAGAGCCGTCTCTCCGAGGCAGAGCTCCTCGCGCTGCAGCTCAAGGTCTTCGACTATCAGGAACAGCCCGTACGGGTGCATCCTTCCCCCGAGGAGTTCCAGGCCCGGCTGGTCCAGGAGGCGACGGGCAAGGGCCAGCCTCCGTTCTCGGCCGAGGAGTTGAATTTCGAGCTGGCTTCGCTGAACGCCAGCAATCCGAACGGGCTGAAGAACTGGAGTTCGGAGCACGTCTCTCCCGAGACCCGACGCCAGCTCAACGAGGCAAACGAAGACCTGTTGCGCGCGATGCACCCGCTACTCGGACCGGCGAAGGCCACCGTCGAGGAGAACCTGGCCGTCATCTCGAAGCTCTCGATGAGGTCGCCGGAGGATCTGATGATGAATGAAGGGACCGTCGCAGCCCTGCTTCTGGAGCTGGATCGCGAGCTGAGTGCCCAGGGGGTCGACTTCTACGGGAAGGTGCTGGGCGCCCTGGATAGGGATCCCTACGCGACCGCCGCGAGCGCCACGACCTTCTCGACCCAGCCGTCGGAGGTCACGACCGGCTTCGACCCCCTGCAACGGCCCGTGCCCACCAACTTCAAGGAACTGATCGCCCTCCTGGACCGCGATCCCGAACTCACCGGCAAACTGTATCCCGTCATCGAGAAGGTCTCCAACGGCGTCCTGACGGCCAAGCACTTCGTTCTGGCGCCGCGCCGCGACCTCGATCCGCTCACCCGGATCGATCCTGGCGACGAGATGGCGGCGGCCTCCGGTTCCGGCGGCACTTCGGACCGCGTCTCTGGCGAGCCGGCGCCTCGTGGCGATTCCGGGTCCACGGGCGAGCCGGTGCCGCCGGACGAGTTCGTGGGCGTGGATGAGCCGTCGGGCCCGGACGATCGGGCGATCCCCGATGACGCTCCCGAGGCCAACCCCGACTTCGAAGACCTGCGGGGCAGATGAGCCGGGGACTGGCGGCCCTGCTGCTGGTGGGGTTGGCGGCAGGCTCGCTGCCCTTGCCGGCCCGGGCGCAGCCGTCCCGAGCCGCCGGCGTCGCGCAGGCCCCGCGCTCCGCGCGCCTGCTGCAGCGGCCGGCACCCTTCGAGCATTTCGCGGCGCCCGAGTTCCTGCGGCTTCGAGCCAGCCTGGAGCGTCCGCCCGAACTGGGCCAGCCGGTGAAGCTGCGGCTTCGCTGCGAGGTCCGCGACACCCGGACCTTGCCGGTGACCCTGACCCTGCAGGTGCCGCGCGGCGTGGAGGTCAGCGGTGCGCTTCCTCGTCCGGGCACTCGCGTCGATTCGGGGAAGCCGCTGGAAGCTGAACTCCGGCTCGTGATCCGGCACGAGGTCGCCCGCGGCCGGCTCCAGCTGCGGGCCGAGGCCCCCTTTCCGCTCACGGCGGCCAAGAGCTACTTCCTGTCTCGTATCCCGCTGTTCAGCCCGAAGGCCCGCCAGGAATACGTCCGGTTCGTCGCCCGGCCGCCTGGCCGGCTCGTGGCCCACCAGACCGTCGCCTTCCGGACCAGCGCCGCCGAGGCGACCCTCGGGACGACGGCGCCGGCGGCCCTCCACTCGGGGCCGGGTGAGTTAGCGTTCGCGTTACTGCCAATCTCGTGCGAGACGCTGCCTCCGTGCAGGCTCGGCTGGAAGGCGCTGGTGAGGGCGCTGGGCGAGGGGCAGTTGCCGGGGCCCGAGGGCTGGTGCCGGCTGCACGCGATGGCGCTGGCCAAGTTGCGGGAGGGACGCCCCGGCGTGGCCGCCGCGGTGCTGCGGGAGCTGGTGGCGAGGCTGGCCCTGGCGCCGGCCTTCGCCGAACACCGCGCCGCGCTCGTCTCGAACCTGGCGGTAGCGCTGGCGTTAGAGGGGCGGGTGTCGGAGGCGCTGATGGCCTGGCGCGGCGTGCCTGGGCGAGAGCATAACGCGCACGTTGCGTTCAACGAGGCGACCTGCCTCCAGCGGCAGCCGAATCCGGAGGCCCGGGCGAACGCGATCGAGGGCTACCGGAAGGCGCTGGCGCTCTCCCCCGGCTACACGCTGGCGCGGAAGCGGCTGGAGATGCTCGAGACCTCGGGAGTCAGGTAGCGGGCGGCGGCCCGCGGCCATTTCGCGACTCCGGTCAGGGCCCGCTCCACGAGCGGGAAGTGCCGGTCTAGTGCGTCCCGGGCGAGCGGGTCGTCGCACGGCGACGTCCCCCCTTCACAACTCATGTTCGATCCCGCACAATTCAACGGCCTGCCCCCCCCCACTGACATTTCCAGGGCGTGCGCCCCATGAAATGTCAGGTCCCGCTCCGGCTGGGAGTATACCAGAACGAAGGAGAAGCCAGTGGAAGCGAAGGATCTCACCCGGTCGATCGTCCGGCAGCTCGAGAGCCTGTCCGAGCTCGAGCGCCTTGTCCTTGCACTTCGATATGTGGAGGCACTCGACGCAGCCGACGCCGCGGCCGTCCTCTGCCTGTCGGAACGCGCTGTTCGCAAAGTCGAGCGTCTTGCTCTGTCGCACCTCCGGGAGAGCCTGAGATCGCAAGTGACGGGTTCGTCGAGGCCCTCACCTGCGGGCGCCGGCGAGGCGCCACCCGGTGGCGAGCCCTGCCAGGAATGACCCTGCAACCTCCGCATGCATTGCAGGGTAGGTAGAACCAGACAAAATCTCGATGTTTCGAATGTGATTGTGTGTGTTATGAGTGGTGAAGAGGAGGGCGACAATGGCTCTCGCAGTCGAGTGGACCCCCTGGCTCGCGTCGTTTCGGCTCATCGGCGACTGCAGGCTCCTGCCTGTGCACCGAGTGGCCGGGTTCACCGCTTACACACTGGCCGGCCCCGATGGTTCCGTGTTCGGTCTGCGGTGCCTGGGCTATCCGGCTGTGGTGCAGCTGGCCGGCCACGTCGGCGCTCGGTCCGAGTCTGACGAGATGCAGGTGGTGCCCGTGATCCCCGGGGCCGGCCGGCCCGGCGGTCACCCGAGCGATCGAGGCATCTTGATCGTCGGACCTCCTTCGAGCTTCCGGGACGCGGAAATCTCGTTGCTCGCCCACCGGATGGGCAAGCTTCCCTTCTCGATCGAAGCGGGCCCCAAGCCGACCGCGGAGGAGGCCGCGGACGGCGCCGAACCCACGCAGATCTTGGCCGACAACTGGTACATCGAGAAGATGCCCGCGGCCAGGCAAGAGACGCTCTCTGACGGGTTCGTCCGGCGCATCGAGTACGGTTACATCTCCCTGGCCCCGGTCAAGGTCGAGCGGGGCCACGTCGTTCCCGCGCTGATCGTTGCTGCTCCTAGCGAGGCCGCCACCGCGGCGCTCGTCGACTGCATGCTCCATTCGAGTCAGTTTCCGAAAGACCTGCCGGATGAGCTGCGTTCGGCGCACGCGCTGGTACGGGTCACTCTCGAGGGGCCGCAGCAAGGCGTGCTCTGGTCGACCGACGCCGTCGGCCGCATGTCGGTTGTGTCGCGGGTCGTTCGTTTCTATGCCGAGGATGCGGCAGGCAAGAAGCACTTCTGGGTCGCCCAGAGCCAGCCCGACGTGAACGACCGGAGGCTGTCCTTCTACCGGCGGCACAAGATCACGCTGCGGTTCGCCGGCAAGAGGCCCCTTGCCGGAGAGAAGCTTGCTCCGGCCAAGGCGATCGCGGGCCTCTACCTCGACGGCGTTGCCGTAGGGAAGTGCGAGAAGTCCATTCACGCCTCCGGCTGCTGTGCGCTCGTCCTCGTCGAACTTGCGCGCTCATCCGGCGCCGACGTCGGGCTCACGCTCAAGCAGCTCGCGCAACGAATCTCGACCAGATGGGCCGTCGAGAAGATGCACGTCGCTGGCCGCCTGGCCGAGCTGAAGCCCTTCCTGAAGTGGAACGACGTTCCGCTCTTCGAGGACGGCTCTCGCAAACCCCACCTCTACCGTCTACCGGGCTCGGTTCTGCGCGAGTCGGAGACCCCCGTGCGGCACGCCGCTGCCGAGGAGGCCGGTCCCTAGGGTGAAAAGTTTTCCGACTCACCGCCGGCGGTTCCGGCCGATGTCTCTCGGCAGACCCCAGAGAACTCGACCCGAAAAGGAGCCGCCGACATGTCCACTGCCGCCACGTCCCCCCGACCGACCGACGACCGCGACGAGGATTGCATCCTCTGGAACCGATACGCGATGAACCCCACACCCGAACTGCGCCAGCAACTGCTCGACAGAAGCGTGCCGCTGGTCCGGCAGGTCGCCCGCGCGATGGCCGCCAGGCTCCCCGCCCACGTCGAGGTCGACGAGCTGGTGAGCAGCGGCGCCTTCGGCCTGATCGCGGCCGCGTCGCACTTCTCGCCCGCCAGGAAGACGCGCTTCGCCACCTACGCCAGGACTCGCATCAAGGGAGCCATCCTGGACGAACTGCGAGAGCAGGACTGGGCTCCCCGGTCGATCCGGCAGAAGCTCCGCGCCCTCGACCGCGCCGAGGGCGAACTCACCGCCGAACTGCGCCGGCCGCCCCTGCAGCGCGAACTCTGCGCCCGTCTGGGGCTCTGCCCCGAGGAGCTGGCGAGGCTCGAGCGTGCCCGGGTCCAGCTCTGCCCCAGCTCTCTCGACGAGCCTCGCACCGACGAGGAGGACGGGCCTTGCCTTCACGACACGGTCGAGGACACGCGCCACGCCAGCGATCCCGAGCACGCTGCCCACCGCACCGCCGTCCGGCAGTCGATGGCGCGGGCCCTGAATCGCCTGACCGTCAGGGAGCGCCTGGTCCTGCAGTTGAAGTACTTCGAGGAGCTGACGACCACCGAGATCGCCGCCGTGCTCGAGGTCTCCGACTCGAGAATCAGCCAGCTCCACACGAGGGCCCTCGAGCGGCTGCGCGAGCTGCTGGCCGCGGAAGCCCGGGAACTCCAGGATTCCCTGTGAGCCGCTCCGGCCCTCGACTTCTCGAGCGGGGGCCTGCCCGGCGGGGGCCTTTCCCCCCCCCCATCTGAACTCGAGGGCAAGGGATGCCCTGTCCACAACCAGCGCGGGAGCCCCGGACGCGTTCCGGGTCCGCCCGGCCAACGGGAGGCGCCATGAACATGAACAGTGACGTTTACAACCACCGGTCGGAGCCTCAGGAGTCGCCTTTCGGCCTCAACGAGCTGTGGAAGGGATTCCGGGGTAACCGGGGCGGCCCGTTGTGGACCGCCCTCCTCGAGCAGTATCTCTGGATCGCCAGGGACGAAGCCCGGTCGTTCATCGCGAAGATCCCGCGTGGCTCCGCGGAGTTCGACGAGCTGTTCAGCGAGGGCGTCATCGGTCTCGCCGACGCCCTGACCCGGTTCGACCTCTCCGCCGGCACCTGGTTCCCCGCCTTCGCCCGGTGGCGCGTGCGCGGCCGGATCGCGGACCGTCTTCGCGCGCTCGATCCGATCCCGCGAGCCTGGCGCCGTCTGATCGACGAGATCGAGGCCGCCCGCCAGAGCCTGCGCTTCCGGCTGAGGTGCGAGCCCTCCCCCGCGCAGATTTGCGAGTTCCTCGGGCTCGGCCTCGACGACTACCATCGCAGCCGCCGGTATCTGCTCCTCGCCGGTCCGGTCTCGCTCGAGGCGCTCACGGAGCCGGACGAGGACGCGCAGGACGCGCGACGGGCGCCGCTCCCCTCCGCGCTCTCCGTCCCCGCGCCGGACGGCCAACCGCCGCGGCCCGAACTGCTGGCGCTCGTGGCCGGGGAACTCCGACGGCTGCCGCCGGCCCAGGCGTTGGTGCTCTCGATCCGGTACGTCGAGGAACTCAACCGGGTTGAGACCTCGGTCGTCCTGGGCCTTCGCGTCTGGCAGGTCCGCACTCTCGAGAAGCGGGCGCTCTCCACCCTACGCGAGCGGCTCAGCGCGCGCCTGCCGGGTCGGCTGTGAGCCGAGCGGCGCCTTGGACAGGCTTTCCGGGTTCGAACCCTGGACCCGGTCGTCGCCGCCGGGCGAGTCTCCCCTCACCGCTATCGGGCGGCTATACTGGGAGCCGACGACGCGCGAAGGAGTCTGGATGGCACGGCTCTATCTCGAGAAACAGGACCACTGCCCGAAGTGCAACTACTACAGCAAGAGCAGGCTGCGGAAGTTCTGTGACGACCCGGTCTGTCTGGCGCGGGAAGAGGCGAGCGAGAGCGAGGAACACATGCACGTCAGTTGCTCGTCGTGCCAGGCGGTCTGGTTCGAGAGGCCGGTCGACCACGGCAAGCACGTGAAAGGGTAGGGGTCTGGCATGGGAGAGAGCTCTCTGGCAATCCACTACGTCTGCACCTCGGACGAGGCCCGCGAACTGGGCAAGCCGGTCTCGCGTTTCTGGGTGTCGAACTGCGGGTGCCGGCAGGGGCGTGGCAGCTGCTCGCGTTCGCGGATGGACGTCTGCCTGATGTTCTCGGGCGACCAGCAGGCCACCGGCCCCGGCAAGCGCGAACTGGACCGGGCGGGGTTCGAGGCGCTGCTCGCGGAGGCCTCCGAGCGCAACCTGGTCTGCCGTCCGTTCCGCACCGACGATCGCACCGGCACCGCCGGTATCTGTTTCTGTTGCGACGACTGCTGCGGCTACTTCCTGGATCCTCAGGAGGCCTGCGACAGGGGGCGGTTCGTCGAGAAGACCGACCTTGCCGCTTGCACGCAGTGCGGCCTCTGCGAGGACGTCTGCTACTTCAAGGCCCGGCGGATGTCCGGCGGCGAGCTGGCCCTCGAGACCGAGCGCTGCTACGGCTGCGGCCTCTGCGTGACGGCTTGCCCGGCCGGCTGCATCGAGATGGCGGAGCGAAACCCGGGACTCTGAGTTGCCGCTTCCGGAGCGCGTGGTCCGAGGAACTCGACGCGAGAGCCTCGGTTCTCCTGCAGCCCGCGGCCCGCAACCCGTCGCCTCAGAGATTGTGAAGTAATCGATTCACGGCGTTCTCCGGGGACGCTGTCCCCGCACCCCTGCCAGGAGGGGTGAACTTCACCCCTGGCGAGGGTTCGGGAGCGGAGCTCCCGACAGGGTTCT
>CAZSVK010000069.1:0-17297 GCA_964610245.1 uncultured bacterium | reverse complement strand
CGGCTCCACCCGGGCCGTCAGGAGAGTAGCGATCGCTCTGCTCGCGCGTCTTCCCAAGGGGCTGAGCATCCAGGAACTCGTCGACCTGTACAAGGAAGACGGGGAACCGGAAGTAGTGGCTGCTGCCTACCTGGTCGAGCTGGCCACCAAGGGAGCCCTGTCGTATCAGAACCCCCACGGGGAGTAGCCGGAGAGAACAGTGTGCGACGGGCGCGGGGAGCCCTGGATCGTTTGAAAACACTCACTCGTTCACGCATGGCCCGAGGCTCGAGGGAGGTCGGATGATGAGGGGGTTCAAGGTAGCGTCGCTCTTCCTGGGTGCGGTCTGCTCGGTCCTCCTGCCTGCGAGAGGCCACGCCCAGGTCCAGGCTCCAGCTCCGCCGTGGCCCGTGACCCAGCCGAGGCTGCAACCCGGCACACCCTTTCAGCCTCCGGCCCAGTTCAGGCCGTCGCGGCTCCAGATGCTCCAGATGCTCGAGATGCAGGAGAAGATGATCCTGTCCAATCCGAGCATCCCCGAGCCAGATCGCCAGCGCATGCTCAAAACGTTGAAGACTGCCCGGGAGTCGCTCGCCGGTGGCGTTCACATCGGCCCCGGGGGGTCTGTCTCCGGGATGGCCCCGGGCGCGGCGCCTGCCGTTGGCGTCATGCCTCCAAACTGGCCTTCCGGAGCGGCGCCTGCCGTTGGCGTCATGCCTCCGAACTGGCCTGCCGGAGCGGCGCCTGCCGTTGGCGTCATGCCTCCGAACTGGCCTGCCGGAGGGGTTCCCTTTCCGGGCGTCGTCCAGGAGACCCCGCTCGGTCTGGCGCGTTTCGCCTTTGAAGACGCTCTGCCCCGCCTGTATGGGGCGACCATCGGCTACAAGGCCTCTGCCCCGGGTGTTCCGGACCACGTCCGGGCCATGCTGGGGCGAACCCGCGGCGCCTCCGAGCCGCTCAGGTTCCGCCGACGGGTGCGTGGCCGGACGACGGAGGCGCTGCTCAGCCTGGGGAGCGACCCCTGCCGGCAGTTGCTCGAGAAGATGGCTCGGGGGAGCAGGGCCCGGAGTCGCGTCCAGGCAATGCTGGCGTTAGGAGGCGTGCGCGAAGCCTGGGCGCTGCCGCTGTTGAAGGAGGGTCTGGCGTCGGGCGAGGCCAAGCTCCGGCAGGCCGCGATCGCTTCAATGGCAGGCTCGGCCAACCTCGAGGCGGCCGCCCTGATCCGCCACGCCCGGAAGAGCGAGGATCCCACGCTTCGCCATCTGGCCCGTCTATTCCCCGAGGGCAAGACCGTGCCAGCGGTGAGGTTCCTCCCTGGGCCGGCAGGTCCCGACTGCCTGGGGGAGCCTCCCGGCGCCGCCGGCGCGTCCGGGCCTGACGCGCTGGTTGCCGCCGGCAGGGACGCCGAGGAGGCAGTCGCGCTCGTCGAGGCGGCCCTCTCCCGGGTAGACGCGACGGCGAGTCCCGCCGGAAACAGCGCCAGCGGGCAGGTGGTCGAGCAACAGGAGGCGATCCCTCTGGGGGCCACCTTCGTGTCAGACGGGCTGCCCAGAATTCCCGATGCGGCTTCGACGGTCAACGACCTCGCGGTCCTGCTGGACGTGCTGCTTTCCGAGCATCCCGGAGAGGCTCCGCCGATCCTGCGGAAACTGCTGAGTTCGCGCCATGTCGCGTTCAAACTCCTGGCGGCCTTCGAACTGGGCCGATTGGGAAGCTCCGAGCCCTTGCAGGAGCTGAAGTCCTTGATGGCCGCGGAAGTCGAGTGGGACCCGCGGGTGATGGTGGCGGTGCTGCTGGCGGCCCTGGGAGACGGCTCGGGGCGCCAGCTCCTGGAGGATGCCTTCGAGGCCGATCACCTGGTGGCGAGGGCTATCGTCGACGGCAGGTTGAAGTCGGATGCGGCGATGACCGCGGCCGAACTGCTGCAGGATCATCTCTGGGCGACCGGCGTCGACGAGGTGCCCGGAGAGTCCAGGTTCTATGGAGACGCGAGCCTCGGAGGTAGGGTTGCCGCCGCTCTCGCCTGTCTCGACGCGGAGAGGATGGGGCGCATTGCCGAGCAGTGGGCCAGCTCGCCCACGGTCGGCCAGCGCGTCGTGGCCGCCCAGGTCCTGGCCGTCACGGCAGGCCGTCCGGGGTCGCTGACTGCGCTCAGGGCGTTGCTGGAGGCTCCGGAGCGTGAGGTGGCGCGGACTGCCGCTTCAGTGGCGGCGAGCCGGGGTGTGACCGCCCTCGCCGAGTCGGTGATCCGGGCCCAGGCCGGCGATCCGGGAAGTTCGACGATGTTGACGTCGCTGGTCTCGCTCTCACCCGCCGCCGGGGCCAGTGCAGCCGCGGCCGTTCTGGCCGCCGGGGATTCGTCGGCACCGGCCATGTTCGTGGCCCGGAACATCCTCGCCCGTTCGGGAAATTCTCACGTGCGCGACGAGGCCCGGGAGGCGTTCGAGTTCGACGTCGGGCGAGCCAGGCTGGAAGCCTCCGAGGTGATGGCGGTCATGGGTGACCGCGAAGGACGCGAGTATGCACTGTCCTGGCTTCGCAAGAAGCTGTCGCCGTCGACGCCCCCCGCCGAGCTCGGCGCAGCCCTCGCAGCCTGGGACCGCTGGCGGCCCGGCGAACTGGTGCCGCAGCTCGAGTCTCTCCTCGAGAGCCCGGTCCAGGAGGTCGTGGGGTCCGTGCTTCCAGTCCTGATCGACGCGGGGGTTCCGGTCGCCCTGCGACGGTTGGAAGCCCTGGCAAGGAAGACCGGAGGCTCGACCGAAACCCGGTGCGTGGCGGCGGCCGCGCTCCTGGAGCGAACCCTGGGGGTGGGGCGATGACGACCGCTCGAGTGCGTAGCCCACTCTGTCCCCGGTGGCTGGTGGCGGCTGCGGTCGTGGTGGGCTCGATGGCCCTCCTCGATCCGCGGCCGGCGGCCGGCGCCCAGCAACCCGGGCTCTCCACGGCGCGGCGACAGGCCGAGCGCGCCTTGCTCGAGGGCACTGCCGACTCGCTTCACGCCGGGCTCCGAACCAGGGCCACGCAGCCGGATGCGAGCCTCGAGGTGCTCTACCAGGCGTGCTTGCTGGAGCCGGACAAGAAACAGGTGATCGCCTGGGCCAGACTTCTCCTGGCGAAGGCCCCCGACTGTGCCGCCGCCCTTCCCCTGCTGGTCGACGCGCTCCTGGAGACGGGCGACGAGGCCGGGGCCGGGAAGAGCCTGGACGAGACCGCGTCCCCGCTGAAGAGTCGCTCCGAGTACACGCTTGCCAGCGCCCGGTACCAGACCGCTATCGGCAACCCTGCCGCGGCTGGCCAGCTTCTGCGGGCGGGAGTCGAGGAGGGCCGGGAGCCTGCCGCGCTGCTATTGGAGCACGCCTACATCGCGAGCGACCTGACCCTCGAGAGCGCGCTGTCGGACGAACTCCTTCGCCGGTTCCTGGCGCTGCCCGCGAGGGAACGATTCCCGCTGCAGGCGCGGGATGCCTACCTGTTGATGGCCACGAACCACGCCGGCTCTCTCGAGTACGGCGGCGGCCCGGCCGTCGACAGGAGCTGGGCCGAGGAACTCCCGTTGATCGGCGAGGCCGATCCGGAGACCCAGTTCACTCTGGGGCGGCTGACCTCCGGGACGGACGCGCACGGCTACTATCGCCGGGCCCACCGGCTGGCCCCCCACTGGCCGGACGCAGCCCTCGTCGTGGCCTTCCTGGAGGCCTCGACCGGCAATCCGCGGCGCGCGGAACAGTTGCTGCTGCCGTTACTCTCGTCCGAGCGGTCCGGCCTGGGGGCGGCAGGCGATCGGCTCGGGCGCGCTCTCCAGGGGCAACTGTTGCTGAAACGGGCCGCTCCGGCAAAGGCCAGGGAGGTGCTGTTCCCGTTGGTGGTCGAGGACGTCGTCGAGGTCAAGAGCGAACTCCTGAAAGCCCTCGACGAGCTGGGCGACGACGAGACCTCGATCCGTGTCCTGGAACGGGCGCTCAGAGACCTGGCCAGGACCATGATGCCCCAGACCTACGGACCCAAGCTCGCCGAGTTGCGCCAGCGCCGCGCTGCACGTCGGGCCACCCCGGCATCTCCTCCCCGCCTGGTTCCTGCCACGCCGGAAGCGGCTCGCTCGCCTGTCACGACGGCCTCGGTCGAGGTGCCGGTCGGGTCGGTCGCGTCTTGCTTCGGGACCCTGCCGTGGATGCGCCTGCTCGTCCTGCTGCTGGCCGCCGGAATCGTGGTAGGGCTGCGTTTCGTGAAGGGGATGAGTTCCTCCCGGAAACGTAACGTTGCATTTGCTACTGCCGGCGTTGCCGCCGTGGCGTTCGCGGCCCTCGGACTGCACGAACAGCCGGGATCCGCTTCGACCGCCCCTGGGTCTCCCCACCACACGACGCCGAAACCTGCGAGTCTGGTGGACGCCGTCCGGCAGGCGCCGCTCCCCGCCGGCGTTCCGGCGGCGACCGGACAGCTGCCCGTCGCATCGTCGCCCGGCCTGACCTGCCCGGTCGTCCCTTCCAGTTCGGGGAAGCCGGAACTCGACAGGGCCTTTGCCGCGCTCGTGGAGTTGCTGTGGCGTTCCCTCGCGCCGGCGCCGAGCGATCCCGCTCGCCGGGCAGCCCTGGCCGCGATTCAGCGGCTGGGACGTCCCGCGGTTCCCTACTTGACGGCCCAGCTCGACCACCTGGAGGTTGTCCGTCAGGATGCCGCGGGAGCGGCACTCGCGAGCCTGGGAGCCGTGGATGCGTTGCCCCGGCTGAGGGTGGCCGCGGCCCGGCATGTGGTGGCCCAGGCGTTGGGCTTCCTGATGGACTGCGCTGCCGCGCCCGCCTTCTACCGACACGCCGACAGACCGGTCTGCCCGTGTGCGTTGATGGGAAGTCTGGCGGAGCTTCGCGACTGGGAATCGGTGCCGCTGCTGATCGACGCTCTCCAGGTGGGCTCGGCCGCCAACTCCGAGATCCGGCGAGAGGCCGTCGCCGCGCTCGTGCGCTTGACCCGGCAGCCTCTGCACCGGAGTGCGTACGAATGGCGCCAGTGGTGGATGCGCTATGGACAACACCTCCGACGACATTGAGCTGACCGGCCCGATCTGCAAGGTCTGCGGGGGGCCGGCCGACCGCAGGGCCGTGTCGTGCGCGGCCTGCGCGGCGCCTCACCACTGGGATTGCTGGTTCTGGAACGGGCGTTGCTCGCGATTCGGGTGCGGCTCGGTGGACTGGAATCCGCTCGCCGAGGCGACGGTCGAACATCTGCAGTTCGGCGAAGCGACCGCCATCGAGCCGGCGAGACCCTGGCCGGCCGGGGGCGCCAGGAAGCGCTTTGCCTGGGAGCCCTATCTCAGGGCCGAGGTCGGAGCGGCCCTCGCTCTCGGGGCCTGGTTGGCCGGACTTGCCGCGGCCTGGCCGGGACAGGGTGGCGAGTTCGCGGGCCAGGCGCTGCGCCAGGCGGCGACTGGCATGCTGTTGCCGGCCCTCCTCTTCCTCGGCGCGGCCTTCGCGCGGGGTGCTCTGGCCGTCGTCGAGTGGTTTCGCTTGCACCTCTGGGACGAGCAACAGGTGTTCCAGTGCGCCATCGGAGGCTGTTTCCTTCTGGCCACGGCCCTCCAACTCGGGCATGGCCGGGCCGGCTTGCTCTGGCTGGTCGGCGTGCTGGCGTTCGACGCCGCCATCGTCTTCCCGACCGGCTATCGCTGGAGGACCGCGCTGAGATGCTTGGCGCCTGCCCTGGGATTCACTCTGGCGTTATCAGCCTGCGCGAGCTCCTCCGGACTGACGGGCCCGCCGGCCGCGCTGTCTGCGGCCCAGTCCGCGCAGCCGGAGGCGCGGGAGCTTTCGGAGTCGCTTCGGGAGGGTCGGCTCGGGATCCGGGCCCGGGTGCTGGGCCCGGCGAGACGGTCCTTTGCCGGCAGCTACCGGGCCGCGTTCGAGGCGTGCGTCCCGGAGGCGCTCGTGCGGTTGGGACAGCGCCGGGTCCTGGACGAGACTCTGGCGACGGCAAGCGGGGGAGGCGACCTGGCGAGCCGGCGCGAGGCCTGCGTGACTCTCGGGTTTTGCCCGAAGGACGCTGTCAGACCTCACCTGGAAGCGCTTCTGGGCGACTCTGCCGCGGCCGTCAGGAAGGCCGCCTTCGAGAGCCTGTTCCTTTGCGGAGGTCTCGAGCGCGATCGGTTCGACCTCTGGTTCCGCATGGCGAGCGATCCGGACGCCGCCGTGCGGACGTCAGTGGCCTGGGCCCTGGCCTGGTCCCACACGATGCCTCTTCCCGGGGGGCCAGCCGCGACCGAACTCGGTTTCCCCGACCGGGTGTTCCTGTTGCGCGAGTATCCCCTCGCAGCCTGGGGATGCTCTCCGTCGGGCGGCGGCCGGAGCCTCGCGTTGCTGAAGACGCTCGATCCCGGCGTTTCCAGGGCCGACCCGCTGGTCCGTTTGCTCGCCGGGTTCCTCGAAGAACAGGCGTTTGATGCGTTGCGTCATGACCCGGCGCCGGGGGCCCTGTGGACGCCGCTCGAACGGCTTGCCGGACTGCCTGTGGGAGGGCTGCTTCCGGCGACGGCCGAGTTGCTGCCGGGCCGCGACTCCTCCTGGCTGTGGGCCTCCGCCCCGACCGTTCCGGAGTTCAGCGAGAGACTCGCGCGGGGGCTGCGCGGCCCTGATGCGGCCCGGGCCGAGCAACTCCTCCGGGTCCTTCCCTGGACGCCCGGATACGAGTTCGAGAAGGGGTTCGAGGCGATCGTCGGATCGGGCGAGAACGACATCCGGTTCGGATCGGAAGCCCGCCTGCGATTCCTCTCCTCGGCCTCGCAGCTCGGCAGGAACGCGTCGGCCTGCATGGCTCGTCTCGAGGATCGCCTCCTGGCCTCGTCAGCGCCGCCCCTGGAGCGGATCGCACGGTTGCTGCTGCTGTCCCGGTCCCAGGTCACGGGGAACCTCGCTGCTCCCCTGCGGGAGCTGCTAGCGGTGGACGAGTCCCGAATCCCCGCGGCCTGCGTGCTGGCCTCGATGGACGATCCCTCCGGCCTGCCGGCGTTGCTCGAGGCCCATGAACGCGCCCGCAGCGATGCGGCCGGCGGCTACCGGCAGCGCGTGTCGAGGTAGCCGGCCCGGGCAGTGGCCCACCAGTCCTGCAGCTTGGCGCTGGCCTCCTGGAGATCCTCCCGCCGGGTCAGCTCAGGCAGCCGGAGATCGAGCAACGCCCGCGCCGAGAGCGCGAGCGCACACCGCCGTCCGATGAGCGGCGAGGTGACGTGCGCGAGCAGGGCCTCGACCGCGGCAGCCTGCGGATTTCGCGCGATGCCTTCGACCTCGGCTTCATCTCCCGCCGCCTCGGCGTCGTCCAGCACGGAGTCCAGGAAGGCCCGATCCTGGCTGGTCTCGGCACTGGTGGCCGGCGAGGCGGCTGTGCCGCTGAGACCGGCCGGCCTCGCGGCCGTTCCGGCGCCCTCGCACTGGGCTCGGGCTCGGCAGTCGGCCAAGCTCTTCGCCAGCGCTCTCTCGTCCAGATCCGGCTCGCCGCGGGTGCGTTTCGACAGCAGGCTCTCGAGGCGATCGAGCCGCC
The DNA here is from genome assembly GCA_964610245.1 of uncultured bacterium. Lineage (GTDB taxonomy): Bacteria > Muiribacteriota > UBA6191 > JACPRK01 > JACPRK01 > CAZSVK01. Next base: position 9,794 of record CAZSVK010000069.1, on the reverse strand, counting down.
AGCCGTCCGCGTAGAGAGCCACGAGGGCTTGCGGCGCTCGATGGCGGTGCGGAGTTCTGGTGGCAGCCTCGACGAGAACGCGTTCCGCCGAGGCCGCCAGGCCGTGCGACCTCAGAAGCTCGGCCATCAGCGCGGCCGGAGCGTCGGACCAGGGCGTCTCGGCGGCCCTTGCATCGGCCCTGGATCTGGCCTCGTCCCAGCTGCTCGACCTGGAGAGGTCGCGCATCCTTCGAGTCCAGAGCCAGTCGTCGAACGGATCGACGAGCAGTTCGTACGCGGCGGCGCCGGTCGAATGCTCGACGGTGCCTCCGTCAGGCAAGGGACCCCGGCCGTCCAGCGTCCGGTGAATCCTGCGCTGCGATACGCTGCCCAGATCCCAGGAGCGACGCTTGCCGTAGCTGCCAGGAGGCTCGCACTTGCCGGGCCAGGAGAAACTGGTGGGCCAGCCCGACCAGGGATCCATGCAGTCGAATGCCAGATGCCTCGACGTCGGGTCCGCTTCCGGCCCCCCACGCTCGAACGCCTCCAGGGCCGACCTGGAGTTGTCCGGCAAGGGAGAGCGCGGCCAGCGGTTGCTCGCGACCTCCAGAACAGCCTGGCGCTCTGCCACCATACCGCCGGTCAGGAGCGACATCCAGCAGAACTCGGCGGCCGGCAGCGCGAGCAACTCCTGCTCCAGCCGGCACTGGCCTTCGGGGGACAGGGCCAGACTAGCCGCAGGCAGGTGGGCCGTGCGTTCGGCGGCCGCTGCTTTCGGCATCGCCGCGACCTGCGCCTGGGACCGGCTCTGATACCAGCTCGAGAGCGACTCGCCGGGCGAGGGGCCGACCGGGTCTCGCAGCGAGGCGGGCTCCCGCGCCAGGCCACCGAACTGCAGCCACGCGGTGGATAGCCGCCGCGCCTCGGCAGCGGGGAACGACCGGGCCGCGCCGGCCGCGAGGAAAGAGAGAGGCAGCCCCTGCTCGAGCAGAGAGCCGGCCTCGCGCCCCAACGTCGAGAGGCAACCCGCGCGCTCCGCCGCCACGCGCATCAGGAAGGCCGAACCCGGCTGGCCGCGCAGAGCCTCCGGTCGAGCCTTGCAAGCCTCCGCCAGGGCGTTCGCCACCGGGTCGCCGCTGCCGAGAAGGGGCGCCAGACACCGCATCGCCGACGCCGTATGGCGAGAGAGCAACCGCGTCCAGGCGCGTCCCAGCGTCATCGGCCGGACGTCGCTCGCGAGCAAGCCGGCGAGTTCGCAGAGCGCCGTGCCCCGGACGAGGAGCCGGGGGCCCGGCATGTCCTCCATCTGGGTCAGCAGGTAGCCCAACGAAGCGTAGTCCTGGCCCAGGCCGGCCAGTCCCGCGGCATCCCAGGGACGGTCGCCCAGCGCCCGGCCGCGCGCCTGGATCCTGCTCACGAGCACGCCCGGCTCGGGCGGCAGCGGGTCGAAGCCGGCGTCCGCTCGGGCACCGTCCGGCAAGCGGCAATCGAGCGCTTTCAGGGCCATGGCTACCGCGTTGATGAGCAGCCGCTCGGCCTCCACGGGGTCCGAGCAGGGCAGCGGGCAGGTCACGAGGGTCTGCAGCTGCGGCTGGCCTGCGGAGGCCGGAAAGCGCGCCACCTGCAGTCTCAAGACCGCGCCTCCCGGTTCGGCCGTCGACACGCAGGGCACCAGCAACCGGGAAACTCGCAGGATGGAGGCGAGCTTCTCGAGAGGCAGTTCGCCGCGGGCGCCGGCGGACCGAGCAGCGCTCCCTTCAGCGTCCACCCGCAGTTCGGCCTCGACGGGGTCGACGCAGGGCCTGCCGGCGAAGCCGGTCATCGCGAGAGCCAGGCAATCGTAGAAGACACGCCACGTGTAGCCGTCGACCGGCAGATCTTTCGGGAACGGGACGGGTGCGATGGCCCAGTCGGGGTCTGCCTCGGGGCCCGGGAACCCCCTGCCCGCGGCCGGGGTGGGATGGGGCTGCTCCGCCGCGAAAGGCAGCAACGAGGCCGGCAGGCCGAGCCTGCGCAGCCAGGAGCCGTATCCGGGGAGGCTGACGGCGTACAGGACGATGCCTGAGATCAGGACAACCAGCGCTGTCAGACGGAGCCGGGCAAGGGGCCGGCCGGCGGGGTTACCCATTGCAAGCCTCGCGGTTCAGCGTGCTCTCAGTTCACCCGGGTATCCAGGTATCCCTGGCGCGCCGTGGCCCACCACTTCGTCAGCACGGCGTGGGCTCGCTGCAGGTCGGCGGGCGTGGGGCTGGCCGGGAGGTCGAGATCGATCAGGCCGCGCGCGGCTATCTTCCGGGCACAGGTCGGGCCTATGGTCGGGTTGCGGACGCCCAGCAGCAGGGCGTCCACCGCTTCGGGGAACGGGTTGCCGCCCACGGCCTCGACATACTCCAGTTCCTTCTCTCGCATCGCCAGGGCCATCCAGCTCTGCAACACCGCCGGATCTCTGGACATGACGGGGTTGGTGGCCATGGAGGCATCCCGCAGGCTGGCGCAATCGCGCTTGGTCAGCTGGTTCTCGCCGAGGTCCCGGCGCTTGCGAAGGTACGACAGCCCGCGCTCGGTCTCGCCAAAAGCCAGGAACAGTCTGCCGAGCTCGCTCAGACAATCGCCGTTCGCGAGCGCCTTCTCTCCCAGACCCTCGGCGAAGCGAATGGCCTCGACCTTGTGCCCGCTCGCGAGCAGCGCCCGCACCCCGCCCGTAATGGTGACGTTATCGGACGGATAGCGCTCCTCGGACCGGCGATACCACTCCAGCCCCTCCTCCACGTGCCCGTCCCAGATGAGGAAGCCGGCGGTGAGGAGCAGCGTGTACCCCATCCACTGCTCGGTCTCGCGGGCGAACTGCACGACCGGGCGCGCTGCCTCGACCTGACCCAGGTTCAGGAGTGAGAAGCCGACATTGCAGGCGCAATGGACCTGGGTCAGGCTGGGAGGTGTCCGGGCCACCATCTGCTCGACGACCTTCCAGGCCTTCCCATGGAGATAGCCGTCCGCGTAGAGCTTGAACAGGCTGCGCAGGGCCGCCCCTGGCTGCGGGCTGTCGGCGGCGGCCTTTTCGAGCAGGCGGACCGCGGAGCCAGGGCAAGACCGCTGCGCGAGCTTCGTCGCCTCGAGCTGGAGCAGCTGATCGCACTCCGGGCACTCGGCCCGGGCCCTGTCGAACTGCGCGACCAGCGAGCTGGCCGCGGACTTTTCCGTGCTCCGCGAGAGCCGGCGAGAACGGAGCCAGCAGTCCCAGGGGTCGACCGCGAGTTCAAAGTCGACGGTGCCGGTCTCGAGGTTCTCGAGGTCCGGCGCTTTCAAGGAGCGCGAGAACTGGTCGTGCAGCGTCTTCTGCGCGACGCTTCCCAGATCCCAGGCAAGCCGGAAGCGGGAGAACCCGTCCTCGGACTTGCCGCACGGCCTTCCCCAGAAGATGCGAAAGGCCGGCACCGAGCTGGGATCGGCAGGATCTCCCGGACTGGGATTGTCCGCCCAGTCGGCATAGGTGCCTCGCCGATCCCACCTCCGGAAGTCGGCCCGGGCTTGCAGGAGAGACTCGCAATCGGGCAGGGCCTCCTTGGCTGCGTCCAGGATGGCCCTCGCCTCCTCGGGGACGCCCCAGGAGAACTGGGCGACGTAGGCGTACTCGATCGCCGGGAGCGCTAGCATGTCCTCGCGGAGGCCGCGGACCAGTCCGGGCTCGAGGGCCAGGACCGCGAGCCGGCCCGCAGGGGCGGAGATCCCAGGGAGAACGGGAGTCGGAAGCTCGCCTGGGGCCAGCCCAGTCTTGGAGCTGGGGCTGCCAGCCCCAGACCCCCCGCCCCGCTCGAGCTGGCCCGGCGAAGGCCGGTCTGCCACGGGAGCGGGGAGCGCGGCCGCGCGACGGCGGAGCATGGGCCCGGCCCACTCCGAGACCGCGCCGACGAGGCGCGAGACGTCGGTCGAGGCGTCGAGGTGGGGCGCGGCCTCCGACTCCTCGGTGGCGAGCCACAGCGCGGTGAGGACCCGAGCCTCTCCGACGCCGACCTCGCGGCCCACGCCTGCTCCCAGGTAGGCCAGCGGCACTCCTCCCGCCATCAGCGGATCGAGTCGCGTTGCGAGCAAGGTAAGCCGGTCGCTGCGTCCCGCGGCCACCCGGTAGAGGAAGAACTCGCGCTGGCGCAGCAGCTCCTCGGAGCGTCCCTCGCAGGCCGCGAGGAGGGCCGCGGCATCCGGGTCCTTGGCGCGGAGCAAGGGTTCCAGCACCAGCTTGCACTGCGCCGTGTGCCGCGTCAGGAGCAGCCCCAGACCCGAGACGAGCCTCACCTCTCGATCGTCATCCGAGAAGGAGAGAGCGAGCTGGGCCAGGGCGGCGCCCCGGATGAGGAGCCGGTAGCCCCGCGAAAGCTGGGCCTCCGATAGATAAAAGCCGAGGATAAGGTAGTCCCGCGCCAGTGCGGCCAGCGCCCGCGCTCCTCCCTTCTCCGCATCGAATGCGTTCGAGCGGGCGAGGAGCCTGTCGAGCAGCGGCACCGGCGGCAGCATCGCCTTCTCGTACCCGGCTCCGGGCCGCTTCGCCATCTTGCGTCCGGGCGAGACGGCAGCGAGGATGCGCGGGACGGCCGAGCCCAGCGCCTCGGCGTTGGCGACCGGATCCCAGCAGGTCAGAGTCGCGGTCGTGAGTTCCTCGGGCTTCCCGAGCTTGCCGTCGGGCCCGAGCGAGACGCGGTAGACGACGAGCCTCGGAGAGGTGGGCACCGGCGGCATGAACCCGGGCCCCGGGAACGCGGGAGGCGGGAATGGTGGCGGAGAGAACGGGGGGACGCCAGGTTGGACGCCGGCGCCCGGAAACCCGGCGGACCAGGGTCCGGCGGGACCGCTCGCCGTCGCCGTTGGCCCGAGCGACCCGGGCGCTGCGGGCCCTCCCTGGACTGTCCAACCGCGTCGCATGAAGTCGGGGAGCGTGGCGTAGGTGGTCCATGAGCTGGACATCACCGAGAGGGAGGCCCCGTTGCCGAGCGCGATCGTCTCCGAAGTCGGCACCCTTCGCGCGTTGGAGAAGGCGGCCCTCACCCACGGCGGCACCGGTCCGGCACCGCCGGGCGGGACGCCCGCGCGCGGTCGAGCCCATGGAGGCACACCTCCGGGCACGGCGGGGCTGGCGAAGTCGAGGAAGCGCTGGCGGCCCGGATCGTCGGGACCGTCGTCCAGGACCGGCACGAGGGCGACCTGGGCTCCCGTTGCCGAGAGCAACGCCTCGAGCTGCCTGGCGTCCGGCGGACTCCCGGCGGAATCCGGCGTCACCTGCGGCTCCATGAATTGCTCCGCGCTCCACGGATCCACACAGCGCTTCCGCGCGATCAGCGACAGCCCGAAGGCCAGTTCGTCGTAGAAGGCACGCCACGCGAAGCCGTCGCAGGCCCGCTCCTTCGGGAAGGGCAGCGGATAGATCACCCACCGGGGAGAGATCCCGGCGGCGGTGACAGCGACGGGCTCGACCGCAGTCGCCGATACTACCCCCGTGCTCGCGGCGCCAGGCGGCACGGCGGCAGCGGACAGCGCGGCCTCGGCGGCGGCGGCGGGTGACGCGAGTAGCCACAATAGCAGGAAGACCGGCAACGATCGAGAGCCCCCGAGAAAGCCATCAGACGGTCCTGGCATTGCCAGCCCTCCTGCGTCCGTACGAAGTCGGGTCGTGAACCGACCCGGTCAACTGTAACCGAGTGAGCTGTAGGGCGCCAGCCTTGCCCGACGTCGTCCCGGGCCGGCGGCTCACCTGCCCGGCGGGAGCGGGATCTGAAACAGCAGCACGCCGCGCACGGTGTCGGCGGCTGGGCACCGCGACCACCGGCTCCCAGCTCTCGGAGCCCTCGCGGCGGAACTTGAAGAAAGAGCGGGTGCCGGTGGCGGCTTCGGAGGTCCACGAGGCCAGCAAGGCGCCGGAGGTCCAGACCAGCCTGGGGGCAGAGGTGACCCGCTCGGGACCGCTGAACCGCACCACCGGGCTCCAGGTCTGGCCTCCGTCGCGGCTCTCGCGGAAGCGCAGCGTTGCCTCGACGCCGTGCCGGTATCGACGCCAGAGGGCCGCCAGACGGGGGCCGCGGACGGCGACGTCGGCATCGACGGTGACCGTATCGCCCGTGTCCAGCTGTACGCCCTGCAGCTCTCGCTCGCTGCGGCTGCCGGCGAGTTCCTTGTCGAAGATCGCCGACACCTTGGTCAGGGCGTCCTCGACACGGCTGGCGGAGTTGAGTGTCGTGAACGTCAGAGGTAAGGTCGCCCCGCCGGAGAGGAGCCCCGCCCCGTAGCGAGTGGCCGGACGCAGCCCCGTGAGCAGATGGTCGGCCTGGCCGGCCGGAAGCTCCTTCCGGATCACCGAGCGACCTGTCAGCTCCCGGTATTCGAAGTGTACGGGGCCGCCCAGCGCGGCAGGGAAGAGCAGCCGGATACGATCGGTGCCGAGCGTGACCGTGCAGGTCCGCGGCAACTGGGCCGGGAAGGACGTGCCCCGACCGGCGGTCGGAGCGCGTCCCGTCGAGTCGACCGTCCCGGCGAGCGCTGGAAGCCTCGCGGAGAGCGCGGTCTGCGTGGGAACGAGGCCGCGCAGCCACAGCGTCGCGGCGGCCAGCGCCACCGCCAGGGCCCCCGCTCCCGCCAGCATCCTCGCTCGCTTACGCCAGAGGAGGCCGGCGAAGACCGGCGGGCCGGGGGCCTGGTTGCGGCCGGGCCAGCGTGGGGCCGTCGACGTACTCCATCACCAGATACGGGCAGTCGCCGTCGATGCTGGCTCCGAGGAGCGTGACGATCGCCCGGTGGGACAGCTTCGCGAGCACTCGCGCCTCTTCGATCAGACGCCGCCGGCTCTCGTCGTCGGCATAGAGCTCGGTTCGCAGGAGCTTGATCGCCACCTTGCGGTTCAGGTTGAGCTGGATGGCCTCGAGCACCTCGCCGCTGCCGCCCCGGCCGAGCTGCCGGACGATCCGGTAGTCGGTCCGGAACCGCATCGAGAGTTGCTCTTCGGAATCCATCGCCTCGATCCTACTTCAGAGCCTCTCAGCGAGGGTCTCGCCCGCAAACCGGGACAGGAATCACAGAGACACAGAGACACAGAGACACGGAGAAGTGTCTGGATCTCCTGGAGTCAACTCCCCCTCTGTGTCTCCGTATCTCTGTGTCTCTGTGATTGGTCCTCCTCGTTACCCTGTCGAATCCTCGCGTACTAAACGATCTGCGCGTGTCGCATCAACCCTCCCTGTACTGGTGCTGCTCGACCCGGCCGCCGGGGACCAGGAAAGCGCTGGCCAGCAGCAGCAGGCCGATGAGCGCGCCGCCGAGGAAGACGTGGTGCAGCGAGACGGCGAGCGCCTGCACCACGACCGGCACCACCGCCCGGGGCAGTTGCGCACGCGTCCTTGGGTCGACCACCAGTTCGGGCCGCTCGGCCAGGTCTCGGATCTGCGCCTGATCGAGGCCCTGCAGAGCCCTCGGCGACAGGCTGGCCAGTTCGCTCTGGAACCCGCTGGCGAGGACCACGCCCAGGAGCGACACTCCGATTGCGCCGCCCATGCTGCGGACGAACTGCAGCGCGCTCGTGGCCATCCCCCGCCTCGTCCTGGGCACGGCGCTCTGCACCGCCACCGTCAGCGGCATGAAGAAGCAGGAGAGACCCGCGCCCGCGAGCACCATCGAGGAGGCGGCGGCCAGCCACGTGGCATCCCGGCCCAGCACGGCCATCTGGGTGAAGCTGGCCAGCAGCAGCAGCCCGCCGGCGATCGTGACCGCCCGGTAGCCGAATCGGATGATGGCCCGGCCCACCGGGATGTTGACCAGCACCCAGGTCAGCATCATCGGGGTCATGACCGTGCTCGCCTGGGTGGCACTGGTGCCGATCACGGTCTGGACGAACAGCGGCATGAACGTGACGGCGCAGTAGAGCGCCGCGCCGGAGAGCACGCCGGCCGGCACGGAACCCCGGAAGACGCGATTGGCGAACAGCTCGGGCGAGACGATCGGCTCGGCAGCCCGGTGCTCGATCCGCCAGAACTGCGCGAGCAGTACCGTGCTGACGGCGAGCAGTCCCAGCGAGGGCACCGAGACGAAGGCCCAGGCCCGGCCGGCCGCGGACAGTTCGAGCAGTAGCAGCACGACACCCGCCGAGAGCGTGAACGCGCCGGCCACGTCGATGGCGTGCGGGCTGCGTTCGGTCGGCGGCTCCTGCCAGGCGAGCATCCCCAGGCAGGCGAGCAGGCCGAACGGCAGGTTGACGTAGAAGACCCAGCGCCAGGAGATCTGGTCGGTGAGGAACCCACCGAGGAGGGGGCCCAGGAGCGACGCGGCCCCCCAGACGCTCGAGATGAAGCCCTGCATCATCACTCGCTGCCGCAGCGTGTAGAGGTCTCCGAGGATCGTCATGCACAGCGGCATCAGGGCCCCGGCCCCGATACCCTGGATCGCCCGGAAGAGGATGAGTTGCATCATCGTCTGGCTCTGACCCGCCAGCGCCGAACCGAGCAGGAAGATGGCGACGCCCATGTGAAAGGTGGGCCGCCGGCCGTGGGAGTCGGAGAGCTTGCCCCAGATCGGCCCGGTGACCGTGAGGGCCAGCAGGTAGGCGGTGAAGACCCAGCTGTAATGCGAGAGCCCGCCGAGCCGCGCGATGACCGTGGGCATGGCGGTCCCGACCACGGTCTGTTCCAGCGCCGAGAGCGCCATGGCGGTCATCACCGAGGCCAGCACCAGCCTGCGGCGGAGCGGCGAAAGCGGGACCAGGTCGGCGTCGGTCACGGGAGGTCGCCGGCGGACTGGCTCAACCGGTGACCTCGTCGAGCCAGGCGAAGTAACGGGGCTCTCCCTCGCCGGGCCGGAGTTCCAAGGCGATCACCTCGGGCACCTCGTAGGGATGCAGTTCGACGATGCGTCGCGTCAGGGCTTCCACGAGCGAGGCCTGGGTCTTCACCAGCAAGGTGCTCTCGGTGTCACGGCAGAGCTGACCCTTCCAGGTGTAGATGCTCTGCACGGCGGGCACGATGTTGACGCAGGCCGCGAGCCGCTCCGTCACGAGTTTCTCGGCGATGCCGGCGGCCTTGTCCGGGGGGCAGTTGCACAGGATCAGCCGGTGGCCCGTCTTCACGTCGCTCATCGGGGACAGTATAGCGAAACCCGGCGAGCCGGGGAGCTGGGGACACTCGCCCCCCAAGCTCCCGGCGAGGTCTTCGAGAACCCGCATCGCTCTGTTATCGATACCTCTTCTTCAGCACGGAGAGGCGGAGGACACGGCGCCTCACGAGTCTCGGAAGGCGTTGTGCTCGCCGGCCGGCTGCTGCCAGACTGGCCCGCGTGCGGGCGTTCGGCCGAGCGCCGGCGGGTGTGCAGGAGACCAGCGATGAGAGAGTTCGACCCCAATGCGGCGGCGACGGTGGATTCGGGCATCTTCGGTCTGCCGTTCGCTCCCGAGGAGGCGGCGCTGGTGCTGCTCCCGGTGCCCTGGGAGGCGACCGCCTCGTACGGGGGTGGCACGGCGCGCGGGCCGGCGGCGATCCTGGAGGCGAGCCGGCAGGTCGATCTCTACGACGTCGAGGCCGGCAAGGCCTACGAGGCGGGCATCGCGATGCTGGGCGAGGCGGAGGAGATTCGTGCCTGGAACGCGGAGGCCCGCCCCCTGGCGCAGCGCGTCATCGACACGGCGGCGGGGCTCGCGCTCGAGCCCGGCGTCGAGCCGGCCGAGGCCGCGCGCCGGGTGAACCGGCTCTCGGCGTTGATGAACGACCGGGTCGAGTCTCTCGCCTCCGAGTGGCTGCAGGCGAGCAAGATCGTGGGGGTGGTCGGAGGCGACCATTCCTCGCCTCTGGGCG
>CAZSVK010000068.1:14106-17297 GCA_964610245.1 uncultured bacterium | reverse complement strand
TCCCGGCCGCGGCCCCGACCGATGCAGCCAACGTCGACGTGCGGATCCGGGCCCGTTCGGTCGCGGACACGACGAAGACCAACGACACGGTCTTGCGGATCGCCGGCATCCTGGGCGCCAGCGCGCTGATCGGCAACCACACCGTCGGGGCCGGCGTCAGCACGGATCAGGTCACCAAGACCACCAGCCCCGGCAACTTCGTCGACTTCCCGCTCGATGTCTCCAACAACGGCGGCTCGCGCGACACCTACACGCTCAGGTCCACGCTGCCCGCCGGCTTCCTGATCACGTACTACATGGATGCCAACGGCAACGGCCTGCTGGATGCCAGCGAGCAGTTGCCGATTGCCGATACCGGCGTCATCGTCCCGGGAAGCGAGGTCAACCTGATTGCGCGCGTGACGATTCCCGCCGGTACCGTCGCGGGCAACAACAACGCGGTCTTCACGGCCACCTCGACCAACGACCCGACCAAGGTCTCGAGCCAGACCGACGTGGTCACGGTCGTGACGGTGCGCAGCGTGACGGTGCAGCCCAATCGTAGCGGCATCGGCATCCCGGGCGGCACGGTGACCTTCAAGCACACGGTGCTGAACACGGGCACGCTGGCCGACAGCTTCGCCCTCACCGTGACCAACTCGATCCAGGGCTGGAACGTCCGCTTCCAGGACGTCAACGGCAACCCGATCACTGCCACGGGGACCCTGGATCCGGGGGACTCCGCGGACATCTGGGTCGTCCGGTTCGTGCCCGACAACCAGCCGATCAACACGGTCGAGCAGTTCCTGGTCGTGGCGACCGGCACGGTGGTCAACGCGGTCCCTGCGCCGACCGGCACCGCGCTCGACACGATCTCGGTCATCAACGGCAACCTGGATCTGTCCAAGTCCGTCGCCAACGAGACGACCCCGGCCAACGGCCAGGACGGCAAGCCCGGAGAGACGCTGGTCTACACCGTGACCTACCGGAACCTGGGCAACGCGTCGATCACCAGCGTGATGATCTTCGACGCCATCCCGTTCAACACCGAGTACGTCGCGCTCAGCCGGACAGGCTCGAACTGGGCGTTCTCGACCAACAACGGAGCGACCTACGGCAGCAACGAGACGGAGCCGGGCACTCCGACCGCGGCGACGAACCTCCGGTGGAGCGTCGGGACCCTGGCCGCCGGCGCCACGGGGACAGTCTCGTTCAAGGTCAGGATCAAGTAACGACGGCCCGAGGCAGTCACTCCAGTGGAGGCCTACCGGGTCAACCTGCTCGCCGGCAGGTGGGCGCTCTTGGCGCTTGCCGTGGGGATGCTCATGCTCCCCACGGCGGCGCCTGCCCAGACGCCCGCCGGTTCGATCATCCTCAACCAGGCCGTCGCGACCTTCGCACTCGACGGCATCCTCCACCGGGTCGATTCCAACGTGGTCCGGTCGATCGTTCTTCCCAGGTTCGGGCTCTCCATCACACCCAACGGTTCGGTGGCGAGCCCGGGCCAGACGGTCCGGGGCAGGCCGGGGTTTCCGACACTGGCGGCCTACGTATTGACCAACACGGGGAACAAGGCCGACGACTTCGAGCTGCAGGCGCTCCAGGTGCAAGGGCTTCCCGCGAAGGAGGGCTTCAACCCCAACAAGGTCCAGGCCTACCTGGACGAGAACATCAACGGCATCATCGACGGCATCGACGCTCCCGTGTCACGGCTGACGAACATCCAGCCCGGCCAGGACGTTCCTCTCCTGGTCCAGGTCGACCTTCCGCAGGTCGTGCCGGCCGATGCGGCGGCCTACGTCACTCTCGCCGGCTCGTCTCTCTCCGATCCCACCCAGCGGGACGTCGACAACATCGCCGAGGTGCTCGCCACCGAGGATGCCATCGTCACCGCCATCAAGACGGCCCAGCCGTCAACCGTGGTGGCAGGTTCCAAGGTCCGCTACACCATCACCGGCGGGAACATCGGCTCGGCCGACGCCAAGTTGATGGACGTTCTCATCGACGGGGCCGCCGAGCGCGGGGTGCTGCTACGAGACACGATCCCCGATCGCCACCTGGGCGTGCGGCTGATCGTCGACAGCATCGAGTACGCGCCGTCGGCCCCTGGCTCGATCCTGGCCTACTCGACCGACAACCAGGCGAGCTGGACCCGCTTCGCCCCCCAGACGGGCGACGACGTCACCGACATCGCCCTGCTGGTCACCGACGGGCTGCGGCCCGACCAGTCGTATCGGCTGGCGTTCTCGGTGCAGACCGCCATCGATCAGCCGGCGGGGCGGATGTCGAACGTGGCCACGCTCAACTACCGGAACGTCCACGAGATCATCATCGAGGTGCGCACGCCTCCCGTCTCGACGCCGGTGACGCCGCACCCGGCACTGGTGTTCGGCCCCGCGGGCGAGCCTGAGGCAGGTACCCCGGAAGACCCGGCCCGCAACAACGAAGACCTGCAGGAGATCCGGGCGAGCCTCACGGGCCAGGTCCTCACCGTCACCAACACGATGCTCAACGACGGCGACGTCAGGCTCGACCTCGTGCTGGTCTATCTGAATCCGCCCCAGCCCGGCGACGCGGACCCGCACCGGCTGCCCTTCGGCTCGACCGTCGAGTTCTTCGGCCCCGACGGCGTCACACCGTTGCTGCCGTCGAGCCTCGCTCCCGGGATGACCGCCGGCTCCGTGAACCCCGGCGACACGCTGAACATCGTGAGCCGGGTACACCTGCCGCCGGGCTACACTCCGCCGCCGAACGCCTCGTTCGACATCGGGCTGCGTCTCCAGGCCGGCTCGAGCAGCCGCGTGGCCAACCTCACGACCAACCGGATCGTGAACGTGCAGAACGCCGTCGCGGTGGCCAACAGGATTTCCAAGGCGGTCGTCCCCGAAGGCATCATCCCGCCGGGGGCCGCGCTGCAGTACACGATCTCCTTCGAGAGCGCGTCCCAGACGACGCAGACCCACGTGCTCGTGGCCGATACGTTGCCCAGAGAGTTGGCCAACGTCCGCGGATTCGAACTCTCCTCGCTCACCGGCCTGGCCGGCGGCACGCTGGCCGTGCAGACTCGCTACGACCCGATGACCCGGGTGGTGCAGTGGTCGTTCCCGACCATGCCGGCCGGGTTCCGCGGCCTGCTGTCGGTCACGGCCGACATGGCCACCAACACGCCCGCCAACACGCGCATCGTCAATAGCGCCTCTATCAGTTCCTTC
>CAZSVK010000068.1:0-14096 GCA_964610245.1 uncultured bacterium | reverse complement strand
TCATAAAATTGTTGTATCCCACTAAATAAAACTTCTGATATAATTGTAACAATAGTCAAGCAAGGTGAAAAGATGTTCAAGACATGATTTTTGATCGTTCTCTTGTCGCTTCCGGCATGTGAGGACAACCCGGCGGTAAGCACCCCGCCGTGGACGTGCAGGATCGGGCACAGGGCCAACACGCCCGCCAACACGCGCATCGTCAACAGCGCCTCCATCAGTTCCTTCGAGGCCCCCGTCGCGGTCGAGTCGGCGGCAGTGAGCAACGGCGTCCTCAAGCCCACCCTGCTCCTCGCCAAGGAGGCGAGCGCGCCCGTCGCGGCCATCGGCGAGCTGATGAGCTACCGGCTGACCGTGTCGAACCAGGACGGCGCCGTCCCGCTGGGCAACGTGCTGGTCGAGGACGTGCTGCCGCGAGGCTTCAGGCTGCGGCCCGGAAGCGTCACGGTGGACGGCCGTCCGTCCGCGGATCCGGCCGTCAGCGGCGGAGGCCGGCAACTGCTGTTCGCGCTGGGGAACTTGCCCCAGGTCGCGGCACCCGGGGCGGTTTCCAGGGTCATCATCTATCAGACGATCGTGGGCGTCGACGCCCTGCAGGGCGAGGCCCTGAATACCGCCGTCGCCACGGCGCTCACGCCCGCGCCGACGAGCATGCCGGTGCGGAGCATCACCGCCTCGGCGCGCGTGCGAGTGCGAAACACGCGCTTCTCGCTCAGGGGCATCATCGTGGGCCGCGTCTATCACGACAACGATCTGAATGGGCGCTACGGCGCGGGGGATGCCGGAGCCAAGGGAGTGAAGGTCTATCTCGAGGACGGCTCGTTCGCGGTGACCGACCTCGAAGGCAAGTACCACCTCGAGGGCGTGCGCGAGGGGTTCCGCCAGGTCAAGCTCGACCTGCACACCCTGCCCGCGGGGAGCCGCCTGCTGCCTGGAAGCCGGCCCGCTCGCGGCACGCGCGGAGAACTCGTCTGGGAACGCATGGGACCGGCAGACCTGATGAAGGCGAACTTCCGGCTCGAGCCGCTGAAGGGGGGCAAGGCCGCCGCCTCGCCCGTGCAGGGGGCAGCGGGCGCACCCTCCTCTTCCGGAGCGGCCCCGTCGCCCGCGACGCCTGGCACGGCCGTGACGCCGCCCGAGAAGTTCGACTCCTCCTGGTTCCCCCAGGGCGGCGTGACGCTCGTCGTCGGCAAGCTGGAGCGTAAGAGCGCCGGCGCCGTGACGGTGCTCGAGCTGACGCCGCCCGTTCCGCTGGCGCTTTCGGACGCGTTCCTGCTGCTAGGTCCCCGCGAGCAGGGCAAGGAGTTTTCGGGCTCTCTCTCGCTGGGCGGCGTCGCGTGCGGAGTGGGCTGTCCGAACGGCGGCGGCAGGCTCTTCGGGCTGGGCGGCGCACTGGCGGCCCGGCCGGCGGGCGTGCTGCGATTCGAGCTGGCGGGGAAGGTCTTGCCGTCGCTGCAGCCGGTGCTCCTGGGCAAGAACATCGCAGGCAGGCCCGTGGTCGTGGTCGTGCCGGAGAGCCTCCCGTCGGCCGGCTACTTCCTGGAGAACTCGGGCTGCGCGATGCAGAACGGCTTCTGGACCAAGCGCGCCTGCACCGGTGCCGAGCGGCCGGGCCCGGGCGGCCCGATCCCGCTGCCGGCCCTCGGCGCGCTGGCCGGGCCGATGCTGACCGCGACCGCCGTCTCGGCCCCGCCGCTGCAACCGCTGCCGGGAGTTGCCGTGCAGTCGGTGTCGTCGGTTGCGCCCTCGACGGCGCTGGCCGTGGCCGCGGGCCTGGCCGCGCCGGCCGCGCCGGCCGCGCCGGCCGCGCCGGCCACACCGGCCACGCCGGCGTCGACCGCCGCGGTCCAGGTTGCCCCGCCGTCGCCGCTGCACTTCCTGGAGCCCGCCGAGGGTGCCCGGTTCAGCGGCCGCGATGCCATCGGGGTCATCGTCCAGTTCCCGGGCCGGGAGGGAGTCCGGCTCGAACTCGACGGCCGGCCGGTCGGGACGGACCACGTGGGAACCAAGGCGTTCGAGCCCGGCACGGGGGTCTCCCGCTTCAGTTACGTGAACGTGAAGCTGGCGCCCGGCGCCAACCGTCTCAAGGCCAGCTGTCCCGCCCCCGGGGGCGGTCAGCTCACGGCGGAGCGCACGGTCTTCTACGGACTGGCGCCCACGAAGCTCGTGCTGGAGCCGGCGGCCGCATCCTTCTCGGCCGATGGCCGGGAAGAGGCCCGCGTCCGCATCCGGGCCCTGGACGAGAACGGGGTGCCCGCGCACGACGGCACGCTGCTCACGGTCACCGTCGACGAAGGTCAGATCCTCGATCCGGATGCGGCGCCGCAGACCGACGGGCTGCAGGTTCGCGTGCAGGGCGGCGAGGCGACCTGCCGGCTCAGCCCGGCCACCCACTCGGGCGAGCGGCTGGTGCGGGTCTCGCTCGACGAGCTGTGGGGCGAGTGCCGCGTGCGCTACCTGCCGCGGGCGAGCGACGACTTCCTCCTCTTCCGGGGCGACCTGACCTTCGGCCGCAACCGGGTCTCCGGCCTGCGCTCGGGCTTCACGCGCGCCAACTCGGGCAAGGGCCGGTATGTCGAGGGGGACGCGGCGCTTTACCTGCGCCGGCAGGTGTTCGACGACAAGCTGCTCACCCTGAGCTATGCCAGCGACCGCGATCGCGAACAGGGCAAGCTCTTCCGAAGCTTCGACCTGGACGAGTTCTACCCCACCTACGGCGACTCGTCGTCGCAGCAGTACGACGCCGAGACCCACTCCGACCTGTACCTGCGGCTGGAGAAGGACCTCAGCTACCTGATGTGGGGCGACTACAGGACCGAGCTGTCGGCCACCGAACTATCCGGCTACAACCGGACCCTGACCGGCGCCAAGGTGAACGTCGACGAGGGGCCGTTGCACCTGCGCGGTTTCCTGAGTCAGACCGACCAGACCCTGGTGGTCGATCAGATTCCCGGCGCCGGCACCTCCGGCTACTACTACCTGCAAGGCACGCCGCTCATCGAGAACAGCGAGACGGTGACCCTCGAGACGCGAAACCGGCTCTTGCCCTCGCAGGTGCTCTCGAGCCGCAAGCTGTCGCGCTTCACCGATTACGACATCGACTATTTCCTGGGCACGGTGCTGTTCCGGGCGCCGGTGCCTTCGCAGGACGACCGATTCAACCCTGTCTACGTGGTGGTCCACTACGAGACGTTCAACGCGCCGCGGAAGCTGGAGGTCTACGGAGGCCGGATCGCCTACGACCTCGACAACAACATCACGGTGGGCTTCACCAACGTCGTCGAGGAGCAGATGCTGGGCAACCGGAGGCTCTCCGGGTTCGACCTGCGAGTGTCGGCCTGGAACGCCTTGGAGCTGAAGGTCGAGACGGCCGGGAGCGACGATCCGGTCGCCGCCGACGGCGCCGCCGAGAAGCTGGACTTGAAGTTGAAGTTGGGCGACAACGCGAATCTGACGGGCGTCTACCGGAAGGTCGAGAGCCAGTTCGACAACCCCTCGATGACGGGCCAGTTCCGGATGGACAACCTCAACGCGTCGGCCTTCGGGATGGATGCGGTGCGGCGTCAGCACCAGGTCTTCGGCTCGACCAGCTGGGGCCTGCGGCTGGAGATGACGCCGGACAAGGACGGGCAGCTCACGGCCGAGCACCTGATGAGGAGCGAGCCGTTCAACGACCTTCGAGTGGTGGCGGACACCGCCGAGTATGCGCGGAAGTTCGGCTGGGGCAGCGCCTCGCTGGGCGTCATCGCGGCCCAGGGGCCGAGCGACCGCTCGGCCGTCCCCCTGGACAGCCAGCTCCTGCGAGCGGCCATCAAGAAGAGCCTGACCGACAGACTCTCGGTGGTCGGGATGCGGCAGGAGAACGAGGGCGGCACTCCGGTGCGGGAGTTTCCGAACCGCACCGCGGCGGGGCTGGAGTACAGCTTCACCGATTCCACGCGGTCCTACCTGCGCTGGGAGGAAGACCAGGGCGAGCTGCTGGACCAGCACCGGTTGGTCAGCGGCGTGGAGACGGCGCTCGACCGGGACACGTCGGTCTACTCGAGGTACCAGCTCGACGGCGGCAATTCGGGCGACCGCAACTCGGCGGGGATGGGCGTGCGCACCCAGAGGCGGCTCAACGATCGGCTCGGCGCGATGTTCAACCTGGAGCGGCAGCAGACGCTCTCGGGGAGTTCTTCCTTCGGTCTGGACGACTTCACGGCGACCGGCTTCGGGCTGGAGTACATCGAGGATCTCTACAAGCTCTCGGGGCGGGTCGAGCTGCGGTTCGGCGATCGGGAAGACGACCTGATGGCGACGCTGGGCGGCAGCTATCGCGCCTGGGACGACGTGAGCCTGTTCCTGCGGGGGCGCGAGTTCGTCGCGGCGCCCCAGGTGGGGCTGCGCCGGACCAGCGTCGACCTGCTGTTCGGAACGGCCTACCGGCCGGCCGGCGACGACCGGCTCAACGCGCTGGCGAAGGTGCACTACGTGCAGGGCGATAGCGCCCGCGGCTTCGGATTCGGCTTCGCGAGCGACACCCGGACCTCGCTCGTGGGCACGTTCTCGGCCAACTACGAGTTCACGCCGAAGTTACTCCTCTCCGGCAGCTTCTCGTTGCAGGAGGCCAGCGACGAGACGGGTCTGACGCCGTTCACGGGCATCACCAGCCTGTGGGCCGGCCGCCTGAGCTTCGACCTGGCACCGGCGTGGAGCGCCGCGCTGCGCTACGCGACGCTGGCCGAGCGGGCGAGCGGCACCGAGCAGCAGAGCTGGGGCGTCGAGTTCGACCGCCGGCTGAAAGAGAACATCTTCCTGGGCGTCGGATACAATTTCGAGGGTTTCGACGATCGGGCCTTCCCGGACGCCGAGAGAACCTCCGAGGGCCCCTTCGTGGCGGCCAGAATGAGGTACTGAGAGGGATGGAAGGGCACAGATGACGAGCGGCGCGAACGTATGGCGTGGGGGCTCTCGACCTGCACGCGCGGGGACCGGGCGGGCCTGCGTAGCTGTTGTCTTGGGAGCGCTGCTCTCCCTGCTAGCTCCGATGCCGGCGGCCGCCTACACGCCGGCCGCGTGGCCCTCGACCTTCAATCCCTACTTCCTGGCCAACGGCCAGGCGATCTACGACGCCAACAACGAGCCCGGCATCAGTCCACCAGGGACCGACATCTGGAGTGGTTCTCCCGAGGGATCTGCCCCCTCCTGTTATGTGACCATCACGAAGACGGACGTCTTCTTTCGACTGAGGCTGCAGGACGATCCGACGGACGGATACACGGCGGAGGGCGGTTTCGACGAGTACGTGTGGGAGGTCTTCGTGGGTGCCAACGGAGCCACCGTGGGCACCCTCGGCGTCAATGGGAAGAATGGAAACAACAACCCTGACCACGTCTTCATCCGCAGGGCCGACAACGGCGCCATCACGAACGTCTACGAGAGCACGCAGGGAGCGGGCAACCTCGTCGGCGCCCGGGTGACCCAGGATGGCGCCAACGGGTGGTTGCTGGACTGGCAGGTTCCCTTGTCGGCCATCTACACCGCCCTGCCGACCGTCAACGCGTCGAGCATCCTGCAGTTCTTCTACGCCACCTCGATCGCCGCTTCGACAGGAACCATCAACAAGGATGCCATGCTGGCCATCGCAGGCAACGATCCGGTCTACACGGAACTCCAGACGATCAGCCTGCGGACCGCCTACTTCGAGTTGACCAAGAGCTATCTCCAGACGTTCGGCCCGAACCCGCCCATGGTCGGGTCGGTCTCGACCTACACCGTGAGTGTTCAGATCAAGAACACGGGCGGCAACCAGGCCACGAGCGTGCAAGTCCAGGATCCCTTTCCCAACGGCGCCATCGTTCTCAACAAGAATGCGCCGAAGGGAGACTTCATCGGCAGCAGCGGCCAGTCAATGCTCTGGAATGTCGGCTCCGTCAACTCGGCCGAAATCGTGACCGCCACCGTGAGCGTCTCGGTGACGCCCCTGGCCACGCAAGAGGGCCAGATGATCTCGCTGAACACCACCTGCACGGCCAGCGGCTCCGATCCGGTTACCGGCGAGACGACCAACGCCACCTGGCCCGGTCCAGCACTTCAGGTAGGCCCGGTCGAGGGCGCCCCAGCCGGCCAGCAGGTCAGCGGCATCGTCTATCTCGACGCCAACCACAACAGCCTGCTCGATGCGACCGAGGTCGGCACCGGCCTCACCCTCTACGCGAAGCGCGTTCCCGCCGCCGGCGGACCGGCCCAGGAGGCGGTGGCGATCACGCCCTCGAGCGGCGCCTTCACCTTCGCGGCGGTCGCCAACGGCACGTACTCGGTGGTCCTCGACAACAACAGCACCCTGTCCGATATCTCTCCCACCCTCCCGGCCGCCTACGTCGGCACGGAGGCCCCGGCCTTCACCCGCGGCTTCACGATGAATGGCATCGTGCTGAGCGGCGTCAACCTCGGCCTCTACCTGGGCGCCAAGGTGAGCGGCACGGTCTTCGCCGACACCGGCACGGGCGGGGGCACGGCGAACAACGGTACTCAGGATGGCGGCGAGACGGGGATCTCGGGCGTCACCGTGTATGCCAGGACCGGCACCGACACGCTCCTCGATCGCGATGTCACCGACGCTCTCGGCGACTACACGCTCTTCGTCCCCGATTCGTCGGCGAGCGTGAAGATCGTCCAGACCAACCTGGCCAACCACGTTTCCACGGGCGGCAGCGCCGGCAACACCGGCGGGTCGTACGCTCGCGACACCGACACCGTCTCCTACACCTTCGCCAGCGGCCAGGGCCGCACGGGGGTGGATTTCGGCGACGTTCCGCAAAAC
Source organism: uncultured bacterium (assembly GCA_964610245.1). Classification (GTDB taxonomy): domain Bacteria; phylum Muiribacteriota; class UBA6191; order JACPRK01; family JACPRK01; genus CAZSVK01. The sequence continues at coordinate 7,291 of CAZSVK010000068.1, read as the reverse complement.
ACGTTCGTGCCCGATGGGATGCAGACCGGCCTGCCCGGCGCCATGGTCCTCTACCGGCATCTGTTCAACGCCGGGACGGCGGGCCAGGTGACCTTCACCACGACCCACACCGCCGTGCCCTCCTTGACCGGCTGGACCAGCGCCCTGTATCGAGACGAGAACTGCAACGGCGCGCTCGATGGCTCCGAGACCCTGATATCCGGCGCCATCGGGGTCACCGCCGGCGAGCAACTCTGCCTGCTGGCGAGCGAGTTCATCCCGGCCAACGCGACGGTCAACGCCCAGGACCAGCTCGTCTTGACGGCGGCGTTTACCTACACGGGGGCCAGCCCCGCGTTGTCCGGCAGCCAGTCACGCACCGACGTGACGATGGTCGGCACGGCGAGCGCAGCCGGCCTGCTGCTGACCAAGACCGCGGATCTGGCGACGGCGAGGCCGGGACAGACGATCGTCTACACGATCGCCTATACCAACCGGAGCAAGGACAACCTGTCGAACGTCACGCTCCAGGATTTCACGCCCGCCTACACCCGTTACGTCTCCGCCGCCTGCGGCACGACTCCCTCGGGAATCACCGGCTGCACGGTCACCACGCAACCGTCGGTGGGGGCCAAGGGCGCCCTCAAGTGGACGCTGACCGGCGTTCTGAAGCCCGGTCTGAGCGGGACCGTCACCTACAGCGTGACCGTCGACTGAGCCGGCCATCGGTGGTGGTCGGTCTCCAGACCGGCCCAGAAGCCGCACCAGTATTGGCGGGTCTGGAGACCCGCCACTGCCGAGACAAGGAGAAGACCCGACGCAGTGATGCGGCTTCTCAGCCTTGTGGGACGCTCCCGGCAGGGGTCGAGCGCCTTTACTGGCGTGGCCAAACACGCTACTTTGAATCCGACCCCTGACTTCTGAGCCCTGACCCCTGCCAGTGGACCTCGACAAGCTGGAACTGGATCTGACCAGCCCGGACGAGCACGTCCGGCGCGAGGCGGTCCTGGCTATCACCGAGGCGGGCGATCCCGACCTGTCGGCGCTGCTGAAGAAGGCGACGACCGACCCCTCTCCGGCGGTGCGGTTCTTCGCCCGGCGCGGGCTCGACAAGCTGGCGCGCCAGGAGGGACCGCCCAAGACCGACGCCTGGAGCCGCGCCCTGACGGAGGCCGCGGGCGATCGAATCTCCACCAAGAACTGGCGGCTCCTGCTCTCGGACCCGGATCCCGAGAAGCGGGTGACCCACGTCCTGGCGACGTTGAAGATCCAGGACCCGTCAATCCTCCCGCTGCTCTGGGAGCGGCTCAGGCCCGAGACCGACAGCCGGGTGCGCGCCAGCCTGGTGAAGGCGATAGGCCGCTTCCGCAAGCGGGACAGCTTCGACGTGCTGTCGCTGCTGCTCAACGACGCCGACCCTCGCGTGAAGGCCAACGCCATCGAGGCGCTCGACGAACTGGACGACGTCCGGCTGGAGCCGTTGCTGGGGCCGATGCTGGGAGACCCGGACAACCGCATTCGCGGCAACGCTTTGAAGGCGATCTCCCGCTTCTCCAGGCCCCGGGCGCTCGCGGGGGCGCACGAGATGGCGGCGAGCCCGGACGTCTGGATGCGCGCCACCGCCGTGTGGCTTTACCGAGAGCTGGGCGGCGAGCAGGCCAAGCAGGCGCTGCAACGCATGCTGCATCGCGAGACCGGCGAGATGGCCGAGAAGATCCGGGCGGGTCTCCAGGCCATCGAGAAGCGGCAGCTCGAAGCCGGTCCGGTGCCGGAGCTGGCCCTCGACTCCGAGGTGCTCTCGACCATTCGCCAGAAGCTGGACGACCCCGATCCGAAGGTGCGCATCCAGGGGGTCTATCAGGCCACGGAGCTTCCTCGAGGCAAGGCCCTGCCGCTGATGAAGGTGGCGCTTCTCTCGGAGACCGATCCGTTCGTCGTGGCCACACTGGTCAAGGCGGTCGGGCAGACCGGTTCGGCGACGGAGGTCGGTCTGGTCGCGGAGTTCCTCCAGAACGCCGACGCCCGCGTACGGGCCAACGCCATCGAGGGGCTGGCCGCGCTCGGAGCGGAGGAGGCCTACGAACTGGTCGAGCCGATGCTCTCGGATCCCAACCAGCGGGTGAGGGCCAACGCGGCCTGGCTGCTGCACGGGCGCGATCCCGCGCAGGCGTTCGCGGAGCTGAAGCGGATGCTGATGTCGCCCGACTCCTCGGTGCAGGATTCGGCCCTCTTCGCCCTCCGCGAGATCGACTCCGAGCAGGTCCTCGAGATTCTCGAGACCGGCCTGGCGAGCAGCAACCCCGAAGTGCCCATCAAGATCCTCAAGGTGCTGGAGTCGTGGGGACATCGGAACAAGCTGGCCGCCAAGCTCTACGAGACCTACAAGGAGATGGGGCAGGGCATGCCCTGGGTCACCGACCGCCTCGACGAACTCCTCGACCGGATGAATCGAGGGAGCGCGCCCGATCGGCTGAGGACGCTGGAGCTTCTCGCGACCTTTCACGAGGGACGGGCCCGGCGGCGGGTCGAGGGGGCCACGCGCGATCCCGACGCGGCCGTCAGACGCCGCGCCAAGGAGCTGTTGCGGCAGGCGAACGCCGACGAAGCCAAACGGCAGGCGTGGTTTCGCCTGGGGCTGGCGGCCTACCAGTGGATTCGCGATGCCAGACCCAGCATCCCGGGCGAACTCACCAACATCGTCGCCCGCGCCAAGCAGGCCACCAACGACCTCGACCGGGGCAAGGACGTGCTGGGCTCGCTGACGTTGCGGCGTCAGACCATCGCCGACCTGGGGCGCGAGATGTACCTGCTGGTGTCGACCGGGCAGCTCGCGGCGCCGCCGCTCGAGAGTTCCGTCCAGGAGATCGCTCGTCTGGAGCTGAGACAGCAATCGGCCGGTCTACCCTCGCCGCTGATGGGCGACGACTCCCGATGGAAGTCGGGGCTGAGACTGGGCGCGGGAGCCTTCCTGGGGATCCTGCTAGGAATCGCCGTCTACCTCGCGTTCAAGATGCCGCCTCAGACACACATCAAGTCGCTGCGGCTGCGGCCGCGGCCAGCCGATGGCTCCTCGACCGGCGCGGGGACGCTCTCGACCGTTCCGGTAACCTTGTCGACCGCCGCGATGGCGGTGACGACCCTGGCCACGGCGGCAACGCAGCTCACCACGACGTCGACGGCGAGCACGTCGACGGCCATGGTTTCGACGACGGCGAGCGTCGCGCCGACCGGCTCGGTCACCTCGGCGACGAGCACCACGGCCAGCAGCCCGGCAACGGGGGGATGAAGCCGGGGCTGAGCCGGGGACGCTGTCCCCGGGGCCCTGCTGGAGCTCTGCTCCAGGCCTCGCCGGGGGTGAGCCACCCCCTGGACCCGGCAATTGAGAAGAGCGGTTGAGGCCTGAGCGACACTCTCGATGACTCCTGGCTGAGAACGTGGGCAAGACTCCCTCCAGCCATCGGGGGGTCCAGGGGCGAACTTCGCCCCTGGCAGGGGTTCGGGGGCGGAGCCCCTGACATGACTCCTACACCGTCTCGGCCTACACCGTCTCGGCCTGCGCCTGCGCGGCCTGCGGCACCGCGCCGTCGCGTTCCTCGTGGATCAGCCCGTCCTTGATGACGAGGCGGCGAGGGCAGATGCGGGCGACGGTGGGGCTGTGGGTGGCGACGATCAGCGTGTAGTCGCCGCGGCCGAAGAGCGAGCGGAAGATGGCGAGAAGCCGGCGGCTGTTCTCGGAGTCGAGGTTGCCGGTGGGCTCGTCGGCCAGGATCAGGTCGGGGTTGTTGACGAGGGCGCGGGCGATCGCCACGCGCTGTTGCTCGCCGCCCGAGAGGGCCCGGGCGTGGTGGTTCATCCGGTGGCCGAGACCGAGCGCGTCGAGCAGCTTTCCTGCCTTGTCGCGCGCGTGCTTCCAGGAATCCTTGCCGTTGAGGACCTGAGTGATGGCGACGTTATCGAGCGCCGTCAGCTCTGGCAGCAGCAGGTGGTGCTGGAAGATGAACCCGAGGCGGCGATTGCGGAGGTGGCAGAGTTCGCCCTCCGACAGGTCCCGCGTGGGCCGTCCGTCGAGGAAGTACTCGCCCGCGGTGGGCCTGAGGAGCAGGCCGAGGAGCGCCAGGAGGGTCGACTTGCCCGAGCCGGAGGCGCCGACGAGGGCTATCATCTCGCCCCGTCCGACGTCGAGACTGATATCGCGCAGCGCGGTGACCTCGACCTCGGCCTTGTAGGTGAGGAAGACGTTGCGGAGAGATATCAGGTTCGAAGAGTTGCCCACGCTCTAGATCCTGCGAATCTTGTCGTAGGCGATCGGACCGGTGGCGTGGGCCAGGACGTCGAAAGCCCGCGGCAGCTCGGTGAGCAGATCGCCGGCGACGAGCGAGACCTGGCCGACCTTCTCGGCCGCGAGATCGCCTGCCAGGCCGTGCAGGTAGACGGCGGTACGCATGGCATCGAAGGAACCGGAGCCCGGGAAGGCACGCAGGGCCGCCACGAGCCCCGCGAGCACGTCGCCGCTTCCGGCGGTGGCCAGGCCGGGGTTGCCGGTCGGGTTGATGCTGAGGCGGCCCTCGCGAGAAGCCACGAGCGAATAGGGGCCCTTCAGGAGCACGGTCGCGCCCAGGGTGTTCACGGCGCTGAGAACCAGTTCGGAGCGGCGGACGCGGATCTGCTCGACCGGAGTCTCGAGCAGGTGCGAGAGTTCGCCCGAGTGCGGGGTGACGAGGAAATCTCCCTGCGGAAGCCGCTGGCGGGCGGGCCAGGCATGGAGGGCGTCGGCGTCGAGCACGGTCGGCTTCGAGAGGGAGCCGACCAGCTTTCGCACGAACTCTCCGACGGCCGGTCCGCGGCCGAGGCCCGGCCCCAGGAGCACGACGTCGGCCCACTCGAGGAACGGCTCGAGTGCCGGCAGTGAGGTGGCCGAGAAGGTGCCCTCGGGCGTATCGGGCAACGGGCTGACCATCACCTCGGGGGCGAGGGCGGCAGCGGCGAGCTGCTGGGCGGCGGGGACGACGAGCTTGACCAGGCCGGCGCCGCTCCGGAGCGCGGTGCGGGCGGCGAGCACGGGCGCGCCGACCATGCCTGTGGAGCCTCCGATGACCAGGATGCGGCCGTAGTTGCCCTTGTGGGAGTCGTCCTGGCGGCGGGGATAGAACTGGGCCAGGTCGCAGCCGAGCGACAGCTCGGTGTTGAGCGAGGCGCCGGAGAGAAGGGTGGGGGGGAAGCCGATCTCCGCGACGTAGAGCTTGCCCAGGTAGTCGGGTGCCGGATACTGGAAGAAGCCGAGCTTGGGCAGCCCCATCGTCACGGTGAAGGCGGCCTTGACCGCGGGGCCGTTCACCTGTCCCGTGGCGGCGTCCAGGCCGGTGGGGACGTCGATCGCCATCACGTGCCGGCGGGCCTGATTGATGTTGTCGACCGCGTCGCGGTAGTCGCTGGCCAGCTCGCCGTGGGCGCCGGTGCCGAGGATGGCGTCGATGACCACGGTGGTGTCGGCCAGGAGCGTCCTCAGGGGGTGACCAGGCAGCGCGTGGAAGACTTCGATGTCGTAGGCGGCCAGCGATTCGAGGTTGACCTTGGCGTCACCGGAGACATCTTCCTCGCCGCGCAGCAGTTCCACGGCGACCACCGCGCCGGCGCGAGCGAGATTGCGCGCGATGACGAAGCCGTCGCCCGCGTTGTTTCCCGTGCCGGCGACGACGAGGATTTTCTCGGAGAGGAAGGTGGGGAACTCGCGTCGCAGGGCCTCGCAGGCCTTGAGACCCGCGTGCTCCATCAGGAGCAGTCCCGGGATCTTCTTCTCACCGATGGCCATCTTGTCGATGGCCGCCATCTGGGCAGGGGTGACGACTCTCATAACTGCAGGGGTCGGGGGTCAGAGGTCAGGAGGGAGCCGTCTGCAGCCTACACCACGCGAGCGGCGGAGGGCACGGAAAAGGCTTGGGGCTGGAGGGCGACGACGCAGCCCTTCGAGACGCGCCCTTCGGGCGCTCCTCAGGGCGAACGGCTTCCTGGAGAAGCCCAACCGTGCCCTCGGTCAGAGCCGTGCATGGCCCCAAACCCCAAACCCCTCACCCCTAACCCCTAACCCCCGTCTTTCACGCCGACTGCGCGCGCGCGGGCAGCTTGGGCTGTCTGCCGAGGACCATATCCTCGGTGACGACGTGTTCCTTGATGTCCTTGCGCGAGGGCAGCTCGTACATGATGTCGAGCATCAGTTCCTCGATGATGGAGCGCAGGGCGCGAGCGCCGGTCTTCTTGGTCTGGGCCTTCTCGGCCACGGCGCGAAGGGCGCCGGGCGTGAAGTTGAGTTTGACGCCCTCCATCTCGAAGAGGCGCTGGTACTGCTTGATGATGGCGTTCTTGGGCTCGGTGAGGATCTGTTCGAGCGCCTTGACCGAGAGTTCGTGGAGGGTGACCATCGTGGGGAGGCGGCCGATGAACTCGGGGATGAGGCCGAAGCGCAGGAGATCCTCGGGCTCGGCCTGGGCGAGCAGTTCGCTGGTGCTCTGGCGACCGCCCTTGGAGGCGCCCGAGCCGAAGCCCATCGTGGCGTTGTGCACGCGCTTGGCGATGATCTTCTCGAGGTTCTCGAAGGCGCCGCCGCAGATGAAGAGGATGTTGGTCGTGTCGACCTGGATCATCTCCTGGTGCGGGTGCTTGCGGCCGCCCTGGGGAGGAACATTGGCGATGGTGCCTTCGATGATCTTCAGGAGCGCTTGCTGGACGCCTTCGCCGGAGACGTCGCGCGTGATGGAAGTGTTCTCGCCCTTGCGCGCGATCTTGTCGATCTCGTCGATATAGACGATGCCCTTCTCGGCCTTGGTAACGTCGTAGTCAGCATCCTGCACGAGCTTGAGCAGGACGGTCTCGGCGTCGTCGCCGACATAGCCGGCCTCGGTGAGGGTGGTGGCGTCCGCGATGCAGAACGGCACGTCGAGGATCTTGGCCAGGGTCTTGGCGAAGAGGGTCTTGCCGCTGCCGGTCGGGCCGACGAGGAGAATATTGGCCTTTTCCAGCTCGACGTCGTCGGATTTCTGCTTGGAGTTGACCCGCTTGTAATGATTGTAGACCGACACGGCGAGCACGCGCTTGGCGCGTTCCTGGCCGATGACGTAGTCGGAGAGCTGCTTGTGGATTGCCTTGGGCGAGGGCAGCTTGGGCCCGGCGGTCTGGACGTCCTCTTCGAGTTCCTCGAGGATGATCTCGTTGCACAGGTCGATGCAGCCGTCGCAGATGTAGACGTCGGGGCCGGCGATCAGTTTGCGGACCTGGTTCTGCGTCTTGCCGCAGAAGGAACACTTGTAGTGCGTCTTGT
>CAZSVK010000067.1:17031-17441 GCA_964610245.1 uncultured bacterium | reverse complement strand
GCCGTGCCCCGAAACCGCGGCGATGTAGAAGCCGCAGATGCCGGGCCCGATCTCCCCCAGCACTGTCTCGGCGCGGGTGCCGCGAACGTTGCCCAGCCCCCTGCGGAGATCGGGAATCTCCCAGACGATGATAAACGACAACGTTAGCGACAACAGCGCATTGAAGCAGAAGTCGAGCACGTTGTTCACGGCGTTCGTCAGCCAACCGGTGAGCACGGGGAGGCTGGAGCGCACAAACTGCGAGGTGTCGCCCAGCAGGCCGCCGAGCGCGTGCTTGCGGCCCAGCTCGAGTTCCTTGTCGGCCCGGAAGCGCTCCCGCAGGGTCTCCTCGTCCATCGGGTCCTCGTGCAGTTCCCGGCGGAAGGCCTCCTCGGTCGTGCACCGCTCGAGCGTCGAGAACTCCTCCAGCG
>CAZSVK010000067.1:15584-17021 GCA_964610245.1 uncultured bacterium | reverse complement strand
GGCCGGGGTCAGGGCTGCCACCCGCTCGCGGGCCGAGCGGGCTGAAAGCTCGGTCTCGGCCAGCTCCCGATCGAGTCCGGCCGCGGCCAGTTCGGCTGTCGCGCGCTGGAGATTGGCAGCCTGCCGCTTGGCCACGAATTCGGGCCGGGTGCGCTGCTGCTCGAAGGCCTCGGGGCCGTTGACGATGGTGAAGGAGGAGTCGTACTCGCGCGCCAGCCGCTCGCGGAGCTGGCTGTTGGTGGCCAACTCCTGGGGTGCTCGGCTGGCGAGCAACCACTGGCGGTACTGCTCGGGGAAGTCGCCCGACTTGCGCAGCTGCTCGCGCGCGCGGGCCGACTCCTGGGCCAGCAGATCTTCCTCGAAGACGCTCCGGATGCGGCCTGACAGCTCGCGCGCCGCCGGGAAGCCGAGCGCGCCGCCGTGGGCCGCACGGTACTCGCGGAAGGCAACCTCGAACCCTTCCGAACGGCGGAAGCTGGAATACTCGAGCCGCCCGAGCGTCTTGGCCATCACCTCGTCGCGGATCCGTTCCAGGTTCACCGAGGGCAACTGCCCTAACAGCCACTTCCCCTGTTCGATGGCGCGCGGGACGATGGCGTAGGCCGCCAGACCTCCCACGGCCAGAGCCAACAGGTACACGAGAAGACAGATTGCTCATGATGAAGGTCATGAACACGATGGCGAAGAAAGGCCGGATCGCCCAGACCATCGCGCCGAAGGTCAGCCAGATGACCGCCTTCTCGTAGGAGAGGCCGGAGAACAGGGCGGGGCGGGAGTCGGCGGGGGACATGGCTATCAACGACCGTAGCACGAGAAGACAGGGGTTAGGGGTTAGGGGTTAGGGGTTAGGCAAAGGGCACGTCAGCGAAGGTCAGTGGAGGTCAGCGAAGGGCGCGAGGCCAGGGGGGTAGGGTGGCCAGGCGGGGGGGCCAGGAGAAAGAGATGGAAGCTGACAGGCCAATCAGAAGCTACAGGGATCTGGTCGCGTGGCAGAAGGCGATCGACCTGGTGGTGGAGTGCTATCGGGCGGCAGAGACCTTTCCGAGGAGTGAGATCTACGGGCTCTCGAGCCAGTTGCAACGGGCGGCCGTTTCGGTGCCCGCGAACATCGCGGAAGGTCGGGGGCGTCGTCACACAAAGGAGTTCTCCCACCATGTGTCCATCGCCCAGGGCTCGCTGAGCGAACTCGAGACTCACGTCGAGGTTGCGCAACGGCTCGGCTACCTGAGTCCGACTGTCGCAACGGCACTCCAGCAGCGAGCCCGCGAACTCGAGAGAATCCTGCACGGGCTTCAGAACTCCCTCCTGAACCGCGCAAGCCTGCGCAACGCACCAGCACTTGCCTAACCCCCAACCCCCAACCCCTAACCCCTGTCTTTCGACCCCTTTCTCCGCGCCTGGCCCACCCCCTCCCCCCCCCCCCCCACGCCCTGTGTT
>CAZSVK010000067.1:0-15574 GCA_964610245.1 uncultured bacterium | reverse complement strand
ACCCCTAACCCCTAACCCCTATCTCTTCACCTTTCTCAAGTGCTCCCTCGCCGCGGTGGCCAGCGTCGGACTCGGCGCCTCCAGCTCGAGCACCTTCTCGAAGGCGGCGGCGGCGCCGGGCTGACTCTCCTCGGCAAGCGCCGTGGCCATCTCGAAGGTCAGGCGCGCGTTCTTCGGGTTGAGGAACAGCGCCTTGCGGTACTCCTCGAGTGCGCCGGTGGTCTCGCCGGCGTTACGGCAGGCCCGTGCCAGGCCGGCGTGGGCCCCGAAGAAGTTGTAGTCGAGCCGCACCGCCTTGGTGAAGGCTTGCTTGGCCTCGCGATCCGCGCCCAGGCGCAGACAGGCGTTGCCGAGGTGGCAGAGAGCCCGGGCACTGGCGGGGTAGCGCTGGACGATCCCGGAGAAGACGCTTCGCATCGCCTGGAACTGGCCGGTCTCCTCGAGGAAGGCGGCCACCTGCGACTGCGCGGCCTCGTCCTCGGGCTGCAGCTTGAGCGCCGTCATCAGTTCGCGCTCGCTGGCCTTGCGGTCGCCCCCGCGATGGTGGATGGCGGCCATCTCCAGGTGCAGTTTCGACCGCGAAGGGGCGTCGGAAACCGCGGCCGCCCGCTCGGCCAGCAGCGTCAGCGCCTCGCGCAGCGCTCCCTGGCGAACGTAGGCGCGAGCGATCTCGAGCAGCAGCTCGACGCCCACCGCGGCCTTGGCGCCCAGCTCGCGCAGGAGCGCGGTGCCCTTGGCGGTCATGCCCATCCGGGCGTAGCAAAGAGCCAATCGCTCCTTCGAGACCGAACCGAGCCCGCCACGCTTGGAACCCAGGCGCTCGTAAACGTCGCCCGCACGGTTCCAGTCGCCACGCTCGAAGTGCAGCTCCGCCAGCTCGCGCAGCGCCTCCTCGTCGGCCTGTCCGTCGTCGAGCAACTCCTGGAGCGTCTGGACGGCCAGGCGGCGATCCTCCAGCCGGCGATAGACGCGACCCAGCAGCAGCCGGGCCTGCGTCTCGTGCGGTCCGGACCGCTTCGCGACCTTCTCGAGCACCTCGCGGGCCGACTCCGCCCGGTCCAGCTCGAAGAGCAGTTGCCCGTGCTCGAGCAAGAAACCGGTGTTGGCGGGCTCCAGCTCGAGCGCCCGGCGAATCTGGAACAGCGCGTCCTGCTGCCGGCCGTCGCCGTGGTACAGCTCGGCCAGCTTCGCGGGGCAGCGCGCGGCGTTCGGGTGCAACCTCGCCGCCTGCTCGTATCGCACGCGGGCCTCGGCCATCCTGCCGGCGGCGCGGGCGATGTCGCCCGCCATCAGCAGCGGCTCGAGCGCCTTCGGGTCGCGGCCCAGCCAGGCCGAGTTCACGCGCTCGGCGTCGCCGAAGCGGCGCTGAGCCAGGTAGGCAGCCGCCAGCCCCGCGGCGTCGTCGGGCCCGAGCACGGCCTCGCGGGCCGCACCCTCCCAGTGCAACGCGGCGGCCCGGTGATCGCCCAGCCGATAGCAGAGGCGCGCCAGGGCGACCCTCGCCCGGCGGCTCAACGGCCGCTTCTCCACCACCCGCTCCATGATCTCGCGGGCCTGCACCAGATGCCCGCTCGCCTCGAGGAAGGCGATCGCCCGGCAGGCCGCATCCTCGAGGCCGGCGTCCAGCGCCAGCGCCTTGAGATAGGCCTCGAGCGCCCCCGCGCGGTCGCCCCTGGCGAGGCAAACATCGCCGTTCAGGGCGTGCACCGAGCCCTGCTTCCCGTCCAGCTCGAGACTGCGAGCGAGTGCGGCCGCCGCCTCGGCGTGGAGGCCCCGTCGAGCGGCCATCGATGCCAGCAGATTCAATCCATCCGTCGAGTTCTGAAGCTCGTCCCTGAGCCGCCCCACCAGCCCCAGCCCCCGGTCGGGCATCGCGGCGGTCGCCGGCTCCGAGGGGCCCGCGGCCAGACTCTCGGCGTTGAGCACGCGCGCCAGCTCCAGCGCTGCCGGCCGGCTGCCGGGACGCGCGGCGAGCAACTCCTCGAGCCGCTGCCGTGCCTGAGCGTGCTCTCCCGATTCCAGGTGGCAACCGGCGATGCCCAGCAAGGCCTTCTCCGGATCGGCGCCCAGCGAAAGCGCTCGCTCCAGCAGCATCCGGGCCCGGCGCCGCTCGCCCTGCCGGCGCAGCGGCTCGGCCTGCGCGGCCAGGATGCCGGCCGCCTCGTCGCCGGCGCCCTCCGCCGCGGCCAGCGCCTCTCGATCGCGCTTCTGAGCCAGCAGCAGCTCGACCAGCGGCTGGATTCCCGGCCGGCCCTCGGGCCCGCAGGCGATCAGCTCGCGCAGGTAGGCCTCCGCCTCGCGAGGCTTGTCCTCGGCGACATAGACAGAGGCCAGGTCGGCCAGCACGCTCTCGCGGCGCGACGACCGCGACGCGAAGCCCTCGAAGACTCGCTTGGCCTCGGCGTTGCGTCCCTGGCGCAGCAGCAAGCGACCCAACGCCAGGCAGGTGTCGAGGTGCTCGGGCTCCAGGCCGAGCCCCTTCCGGAAGCACTGTTCGGCCTGCTGGGGCTGGGAGTTCAGCAGGTAGATGCGCCCCCGGGCGAGGTGGGCGCGGGGATCCCGCGGGGCCAGCCGGAGATAGGCCTCGGCGTGGGGAGTCGCGTCGGCCGCTCGCCGGTCCTCGAGTTCGAGCAGCGCCGATTCCAGGTAGAGTTCAGGCTCTCCCGGTTCGAGCTGACGGGCGTTCGCCAGCTCCTGGCGGGCCTCGAAAGGGTGTCCTGCCGCGGCGCGAAGGCGCGCCAGCCGGCGGTGGGGAGAGGCTGCCCGCGGGTGCTTCCTGCCGGCGTTGGCCAGCACCGCCTCGGCGGTGGATCGGTCGCCGTCGGCCGCACAGGCCTCGGCCAGCGTCTCGAGCAGTTCGAGGGAATCGCAGCCGGCGCCGGCCAGGTTCTGCAGGATCCTGCGCGCGAGCGGAGCGTCGCCGCCCAGGAGCGCGGCCCGGCCGACCATCAGGCCGAGCGTCTCGTGCGAGGCAGCGAGCGTGGCCGCCTCGGGGAAGAGCGCGACGACCTCGCCGTAGGAGCCGGCCTCGAAGCGCGCCCGGGCCAGTTCCAGCCGGACCGCGTCATCCTCGGGGTGCTCGGACAGGGCGCGAGCCAGGTGCGTCATCGCCGCGTCACGCCGGCCGGCACGCGCCAGCGCCAGGCCCAGCACGCGACGGGCGAAACGCAGCCCGCCATCGGCGGCGAGCGCCCTGCCCCCGGCGTCGGCGGCGGCATCCAGCTTGCCCTCGGACAGCTCGAGGACCGCGAGGACCTCCAGCAGGCCGGGGTGTTCGGAGGCGAGCGCCGTCCCTTGCCGGACCCACTTCATCGAATCGGTATTCTTGCCCAGGTGCAGCGACGCCCAGGCCAGCTCCAGGCAGAGCTGGGCGTCGGTGGCCCCGGCCCGCGCGGAGAGGTCGCCGTGCTCGAGCACACGCTCCCAGGCCCCGCGGGTCGAGTAGATCGACGCGAGACGGCGGTGCGGCAGCGCGTTCGAAAGGCCCAGCCGCAGCGCCTCCTGGTAGTGCTGCTCGGCCAGACCCGCGTCGCCCGCAGCTTCCTCGCACTGGGCGAGCGCGAGCAGCGCCTCCGGCTCGCGAGGCAGCAGTCTCGCCGCGGCCGTGGCCGCCTCCAGCGCCCTGCGGGGGCAGTCGTGACGCAGCCAGAGCTGGGCCGTGCTCAGGTGGGCCGAGCCCAACCCGGGTTCCAGCTCGAGCAGCCGAGCCAGGAGCTTCAACGCGGCGCGATCGCGACCCGCTCGGGCTTCCAGGGCCGCTGCCAGGCCCAGCGCCTCGCGGTCCTCGGGGACCCGCTCGAGTCGGTCCGCCAGGGTGGCGGAGGCGTGCTCGACCTGTCCGGTGGCGACCTGCAGCCGCGCGATTCGCATCGGCAGGCCCGGGTCGGCCGCGCCCAGCTCTCGCCCCTTCAGACAGGCGCCGAGCGCCCCGTGGAACTCGCCGCGGGCCTCGAGCGCATCGGCCTTCAGCGCCAGCGCCTGGAGGTCATCGCAGTTTCCGGCGAGCGCCCGGTCGGCGCAGGCAAGCGCCCCGGCGGTGTCAGTCCGGGCGAGGCGAGCACGTCCTTCGAGCAGAGGCTCGGGGGGCTCGACCCCGTCCAGGGTCTGGAGCACTCCGGCCATGTCCTTCTGCTCCAGCAGCGCCTTCGCAAGCGCCACCCGGGCCGCACGGTCGGCCCCACCTCCGGCGAGCGCCTCTCGCAGAAGGGAGATGCCGCGCTCGCGGCTGCCTTGCTGCAGCTCCAGCATGCCGAACAGGGAGAGCCCGGCCGGCTCGAGCGGCCCGCGGCGGGCCAGGATGTCCAGTTCGGCCCGGGCGCGGTCGGGGCGGCCGGCGGCCAGGCACTCGCGGCACAGCTCCAGGTGAGCCGCGCGGTCGTCGAAGCGCTCGAAGAGATAGGCGTCCAGCGTCCCGATGGCTTCGACGTGGGCCCCACGGCCGGCCTGCACGCGGGCCGTCTGCCGCAGCGTCCACATGTCGGAGGGCCTGAGCTGACGCAGCTTCTCGAGCACCGGCGCGGCCGCGTCGAAGTCGCTGGCGTCGAGGTGACATCCGGCCAGCTCGCGCAGGGTCCCGGGATGGTCCGGCCGCAGCGTCTGCGCGACCGACAGCGCCGCCCAGGCCGGTTCCCGGCGGCCGGCCGCGCGCAGCATCCGCCCGAGGTGGTAGAGCGTCTCCGCGGAGGCGGGCTCGATCCGCGCCAGCGACTCGAGCTTGCGGATGGCCGACTCCGGCTGGCCCGCAACCTCGAGATCGAGGGCCGAGTCCAGGGAATTGGACAGGAAGCGGGACACCGCGGGCGCGGCTCCCTGGGGAGACGGGGAGGCGCCCGGAGCGGCCTCCGGGGTGGTGGCGGCTTTCGGCTCGATGGCGGACATAGGTTGCTTGGCGCTTCGGGCCCGGCCTGGCCCGGGTACGACACCCGGGACCTGAAGCCGACGGCCCCAGGGAACGTGAACGACACGGAACATCCGGGCCCCGTCCGTCAGGGAACCCGGATGGCTCGTTCGGCCGGCGCGCCGTCGCCGCCGACCGCGGCATCAAGCTGCCTGGTAGAACCGGCTCTTGGCGTCGTCGACCAGGGCCGGAACGTCCAGGATGAGACTGACCGTGCCGTCCCCGAGCACCGTGGCTCCCTGGACCCCCTTCACGGAAATGAAGCGCTTGTCGAGAGCCTTGCTCACAATTTCGCGCCGCCCGATCAAGGAATCCACCACGAGGCCAATCTTGCTATCGTCATCTTCGGCGAAAACGATGAAGTTTTTGTTCGATCGGGCCTCGCCCAGGTCGAAGTAGTGCTGCAGGAAGATGAGCGGGATGACGGTCTCCCGGAAGTTGATGACCGGGTGGCTGTTGATGACGTGCACGAACTCCGGGTCGAGCTGGATCGTCTCTCGGACGCTCGACAGCGGGATGGCGAACGTCTCGTTGGCAACCCGCACCAGCAGGCCCTGGATGATGGCGAGCGTCAACGGCAGCTTGATCTGGATGGTGGTGCCGTTGTCCTTCTCGCTCTTGATGGTGATCTCGCCCCGGAGCTTCTGGATCGCTTCCTTGACCACGTCCATGCCGACGCCGCGGCCGGAGACGCTGGAGACCGTCGAGGCGGTGGAGAACCCGGGGTAGAAGATGAAGTTGTAGATCTCGTTGATGCTCATCGCGCGCAGCTTGGCCTCGTCGGTGATGCCTCGCTCGAGCGCCCGCTTCTTGATGCGCTCCAGGTCGAGCCCGGCGCCGTCGTCGACTGTCTCGACGATGATGTTCTCGCCGACGTGGCGCGCGCGCAGCATCAGGAAGCCTTCTTCGGGCTTGCCCTTGGTCTTGCGGACCTCGGGCGTCTCGATGCCATGGTCGAGGGCGTTGCGCACCAGGTGCATCAGAGGGTCGCCGATCTCGTCGATGACGTTCTTGTCGATCTCGGTCTCGGCGCCCTCGATGAGCAGGGTGACCTTCTTGCCAAGGCTCTTCGACAGATCGCGCACCAGGCGGGTGAACCGGCTGAACACCTGGCCGATCTGCACCATCCGGACCTTCATGATCCCGGTCTGCAGCTCGTTCGTGATGGTCGACAGGCTCTGGTTGAGTTCCTGGATGCCCGAGCGCAACCGCTCGGCGTCGCCGGTGTCCATGTAGCGCGCGAACAGGTTCACGAACTGCGTCTTGTTGATGACCAGCTCGCCCACCAGGTTCATCAGCTTGTTGAGCCGCTCGACCGGCACGCGGACCGTCTGGGTGGCGGCGATCTTGGCGGCCTCGGCGGCGGCATCGCGGGCCGCGGCCATGACGGCCGCACCGGCGGCGATCTGGTCGACCGGCTCGACCAGGGCCACCGGCTCCATCCGCTCCATCCCGATGGTCGTGAAGGTGCTCTTGCCGACCTCCTCTGCCACCAGCATGTCGCGGAGGTGCTCGATCTCCTTCTCGGTTGCCAGCAGGAGCTGCAGCCGGCCCGAGAAACCCTTGTGGATGCTCTCGGGCAGCGGATCGGAGAGGATGATGCGAGCGACGTCCGAGACTCGTTGCCAGATCTGCCAGGCCCGCGTCATGGACTTCGGCGAGGCGTCCTGGAAGAGGATGTCGACCTCGAAGACGTTGAGGTTCTGGTTCAGGCTCTCGACGACGACGCTGCGCTGTTCCTCCGAGAGCAGGTCCAGCAGCCGTCGCGGGCTCACCGTCGACAGGAGCTGGAGCTGCTGGGCGGAGGGCTGGACCGCCTGCCATTGGCCCTCGAGGCGCCGGGGTTCCTCGGGGAACGGCGGCGAGGGTGGTGGCGAGAGCGGCAGCGGGAACGCGGCGGCCGGCCGGGGCGCAGGCCTGGCCGCGGGTTGAGCCGGCGGCTGGGCCGGCGGAGCGGGGGTCGCGGCCGGCGCGACGTCTGGCCTCACGGAGACGGAGGCGGCGTTGCCGAAGGCGGCGATCTGCTCGAGCCGCTCGGGGGCGTCCTTGGTACGGACCCAGATATCCAGGATGGAGAAGGCCGGATTGGCGTTGGTCTCCAGCTCGGTCAGGGTGGGGCTCGACTTGAGGATCTCGCCGGCGTCCTTGAGCTTCTTGAGGACCAGGAAGGCCCGTACCGATTTCATCTCCATCTCGGGCTCGAATTCGAGCCGGCAGTGGTAGACGGGCGAGGGCTCCGACGCCAGGAGCGCCTCCAGCTCGGGGGAGAGACGCGTCTCGGCGGGCGCGGCGGCCGGCGCAGGTGCGGCGGTCGAGGACGGAGCGGCGACCGGCGGGGCCTGCGGCGGCGGAAGCGGCGCCTGGACCGGAGGCGGGGCGTGCTTGGCGCCCGGATGGACGTCAGGCGGAGGGCCGGCCGCGGGGAGGTGGGCCCGGAGCCGGGCTGCCATCTCGACCGCGTCGACGGGCGTCTTGACGTCGGCGGTGATGTTCTCCTTGAGGACGGTGATGCGGTCGAAGGCCCGCAGCATCACCTCGAGCATCGGTGGCGTGATGGAGAGCGTGCCCTCTCGGGCCTCACCGAGCAAGTCTTCGAAGGCATGGCTGATGGTCGCGATGTCCTCGAAGCCCATCGTCGAGGCCGACCCCTTGATGGTGTGGGTATAGCGGAAGATCTCCTTGATGAGTTCCGGGTCATCAGGAGCTTTCTCGAGCTGGAGCAAGCAGCTGCTCAGCCTCTCGAGCTGCTCTTCCAGCTCGATGAGGTACTCGTCTACGTATTCGGAGAGGTCGACATCCATGCCTGGGCGCTCAGACCCTCTTCAGATCGGTCTTCTCCTGGACCGTCAGGATCTTATCCAGATCCAGCAGGATGAGCAAGCGATCCCCCAGGCGGCCGACGCCTCGCAGGTACTCGGCCTCGATTCCGGCGACGATGGGAGGAGGCGGCGAGATCTTGTCCTCCGGCAGCTCGAGGACCTCGGAGACGGAGTCGACGATGATGCCGACGAGCCGCTCGTCCAGCTCCACGACGATGATCCGGGAATCCTCGGTCTGGGCACTGACGGACAGGCTCAGCTTCTTTCGCAGGTCGATGATCGGGATGATCTCGCCGCGGAGGTTGATGACGCCTTCCACGAACATCGGGGCCTTGGGCACCCGGGTGATGGCCAGCATCAACTTGATTTCCTTCACCTTCAGGATGTCGACGGCGTACTCCTCCTTGCCCAAGGTGAAGCCGACGAACTTGCTGGTGGAGGCGGACGCTGCCGCTTCACGGGCGCTCTCGGGCCTGGCCATCACGAGCCTCCTTTGGCTTCCCGATCGACGACGCCGGCACAACGGAAACACAGACCGGGATGCGGTTCCTTGGCGACGTCGGGCGCGAACTTCCAGCACCGCTCGCACTTGTCGCCCTCGGCGCGCGTGACCCCGAAGACGACCCCGGGGACGAACTCGCTGCTGCCCTGCTCCTCCAGACGGCCATCCTGGGCCACCTCGGCGGCGGAATCGACCACGACGAGGCGGCTGACGATGCAGACCTCTTCGTAGAGGCGCAGGTGCTGGTGCAAGTCGAGCTTGAGCGCCTCGTCAGGCACGTACGCGCACAACTTGGCCTCGAGCGAGCTGCCGATGACCTTCTTCTCGCGCGCCTTCTCGAGCGCCCGGGCGGCCCCCTTCTTGAAGGCGGCCAGCCGCTCCCAGCGGGCCAGGAGCATCGGGTCGGTCCAGCCCTCGTCGAGTTCGGGCCAGCCGGCCAGCAGCACGCTCTCCGGCCGGGGCCCCGGCCAGTTGATGCCACCAAAGGCTTCCTCGGCGGTGAAACTCATGATTGGAGCCAGCATCGACACCAGGGAGCGCAGCCAGTGGTAGAGGGCTGTCTGGGCGGAGCGCCGCACCCGCTCGTTCTTGCCCGAACAGTATAGCCGGTCCTTCAGGATGTCGAGGTAGAACGAGGACAGCTCGACGGCGCACAGGTTGTGCAGCAGGTGGAGCACCATGTAGAACCGGTAGTTCTCGTAGTGATCGCGGGCCTTGGCCACGGTGTCGGCCAGCAGCGCCATCGCCCAGCGGTCCATCTCCTCCATCTCGTCGTGCCCGACCCGGTCGCGCGCGGGCTCGAAGTCGGAGGTGTTACCCAGCAGGAACCGCAGCGTGTTGCGGACCCGCCGGTACATGTCGGCGCACTGGGTCAGGATCTTCTTGCTGACCTTGATGTCGGTGGTGTAGTCGGCGCTCGCGACCCACAGCCTCAGGATGTCGGCGCCCAGGTCGCGGTTGACCTCCTGCGGGAGGATGGTGTTGCCCTCGGACTTGGACATCTTGCGCCCGTCCTCGTCGACCACGAAGCCGTGGGTGAGGACCTGTCGGTAGGGCGCCTTGTCGCAATAGCCGACCGACGACATCAGAGAGGTCTGGAACCAGCCGCGGTGCTGGTCGCTGCCCTCCAGATAGAGATCGGCGGGCCAGGAGAGGTCGTCGCGGGTCGTGAGCACGGCCCAGTGGCTGACGCCCGAATCGAACCAGACGTCCATGATGTCGCGCTCCTTGAAGAGGCGACGGCTTCCGCAATGGGAGCAGACGCAGGTCGGCGGCAGTAGCGTTTCGATAGGCTTGGTGACCCAGGCCTCGCTTCCTTCCACGGCGACCTGGGCCGCGACGTGCCGGATAACGCCGGCGTTCAGAGTCTCCTGCTCGCAGTCCTGGCAGTACAGCGCCGGGATCGGCACGCCCCAGATGCGCTGGCGCGAGATGCACCAGTCGGGGCGGGTCTCGAGCATCCCGCCGATGCGCTTGATACCCACCGCGGGTACCCAGCGGACCTGCTGGATCGCATCGAGCGCCTTGGTCCGGATGCCGCTGGCCTCGACGTTCACGAACCACTGCTTGGAGGCCCGGAAGATGACCGGGTTCTTGCAGCGCCAGCAGTGCGGATAGCTGTGCAGCACGTCGCCCTGGCCGAGAAGCGCGCCGGTCTGTTGCAGGTGGTCGCAGATCCGGGGGTTGGCCTTCTCATAGAACAGGCCGGCGAACAGGCCCGCGTCGGCGGTCAGCTTGCCCTTGCCGTCGATCGGCGAGAGGATCTCCAGCTTGAACTTCAGGCCGATCTCGTGGTCTTCCTGGCCGTGGCCGGGCGCGATGTGGACCGCGCCGGTGCCCTCGTCCATCGTCACGTGCTCGGCGCTGGTCACCACGCGCGAGTCGCGGTCGAGGAAGGGATGTTTGCAGAGCACTCCCTCGAGCTGCTTGCCCGAGAAGGTCGCCAGCGGGGCCCCCAGGGCCACCCCCGTCTTCTCTGCCACCTGGGCCGCTCGCTCGACCGCGAGGAGCAGCCGATAGTCGCCGACGTCGTACACGCCGTAGGCCCGCTCGGGATGCAGGGCGATGCCGACGTTTCCCGGCAGCGTCCAGGGCGTGGTGGTCCAGATCGCGAGGAAGAAAGGCTTGCCCGCGACGGCCGCCCGCACGTCGGCCGGCAGCGAAGCGGTCTGGGCCTCGAAGCGCACGAAGATGGAGGCGGAGGTGTGGTCCTGGTACTCGATCTCGGCCTCGGCCAAGGCGGTCTCGCAGTGCGGGCACCAGTAGATCGGCTTCAAGGCGCGATAGACGTAGCCGCGCTCGACCAGGGTCGCGAAGACCTCGAGCTGGCGAGCCTCGAAGACCGGGTTCAGCGTGAGGTACGGGTCGGCCCAGGTCCCCAGGACGCCCAGGCGGACGAACTCCGCGCGCTGCTTGTCGACGAACTCGAGCGCGTACGCGCGGCATCGCTTGCGGATCTCGGCCGGGTCGGTCAGCCCCTTGTTCTGCTCCATCGTCTTGAGTTCGATGGGCAGCCCGTGGCAATCCCAGCCCGGCACGTAGGGTGCGTCGAAGCCCGTCAGGTGCTTGAACTTGACGACGAAGTCCTTGAGCACCTTGTTGAGCGCCGTGCCCAGGTGGATGTCGCCGTTGGCGTACGGCGGACCGTCGTGGAGGATGAAGCGGGGGCGGCCGGCGGCCTGCTCCCTCATCTTCTCGTAGAGCTTGGCCTCCTGCCAGCGGGCGACCATCAGCGGCTCGCGCGTCGGGAGGTTGGCCTTCATCGGGAACTCGGTCGTGGGCAGATTGATGGTGCTTCGATAGTCCATGGTGGCTTGAGGCTTGAGGCTTGAGGCTTGAGGCCTGGGGGGAGCTGGGGTCCAACGTGAACGAACGGATGAGAGAGAACGGAGCAACGGGGTCAGCCGCAGGTCATCGGCTGCGGGGCGAGCATGGCGCGAGCGCGGCCCTCCAGCTCGCAGAGCAGCCGGGCCGCCGCTTCGAGATCTTGCCCGGCGGCGACGGCGGCCACCCCGGCGACCAGGACGACCGGCTCGCGGCGCAGGAGCTTCGCGAGGCGCTCTCCGAGCGGGCCGGCGGGATCGTCGAACGGCAGCAGCGGCACGCTCACGCCGTCGAGCAACCCCACCACGTCCCTGGCACCGACCGACAGCGCGAGGGCGGCCGGCGGCGTCGTCTGGAGCAGCACGGAGTGGTGAGAGCCCAGGTACACCGCCCGGTGCAGGGCGAGGTCGGGGGCGCCCGACTCGTCGGGCCCATGCCGCCGGTACAGGCCCGACTGCAACACGTCCGACCAGCCGAGACTCTCGAGGCAGGCCTCGTCCCGGGTGATCCAGACGGTCGAGCCGTCGCGCAGCGACAGGCAGGTCCGGTGGACGGGGCCGAGGCCGCAGTCCGCGAGGATTCTCGCGGCCGCGCGCATCGAGTAAAGGTGTCGGGAGAGCATTTCAGTCGTCAACGGCCGGCGCCGGGTGCCCGGCGGGCCGTCATCGGGTGGTTTGGAGGCTGAAGGCGTCCTGGAGGGTCTCGACGTAGGGCGGGCGGAGCACTCCGGCCTCCGTCACGATGGCGGTGATCAGGGCGTGGGGCGTGATGTCGAAGGCCGGGTTCCAGACCTCGACGCCCTCGGGCGCCAGCGAGAGCGCGCCCAGGTGCGTCAGTTCGCGCGCCGGCCGTTCCTCGATGGGGATCTCGGCGCCGCTGGCGCGGGAGAGATCCACGGTGGAGAGAGGGGCCGCAACGTAGAACGGAAGGCCGTGGTGTCTGGCCAGGACGGCGACGCCGTAGGTGCCGATCTTGTTGGCAACGTCACCGTTAGCCGCGATCCGATCGGCGCCGACGATGGCCAGGTCGACCTGGCCCCGAGCCATGAGAAATGCCGCCATGTTGTCGGTGATGAGACGCTGCGGGATACCGTCCTGTGCAAGCTCCCAGGCAGTGAGCCGGGCGCCCTGTAAGTACGGGCGGGTCTCGTCGACGTAGACCAGGCTCACGCGGCCCCGCGTACGGGCCTCGCGGACACAGCCCAGGGCGGTGCCGATGCCGGCGGTGGCGAGCGAGCCGGTGTTGCAGTGGGTGAGCACCCGCGCGCCCTTCGGGAACAGCGCCGCGCCGTGCGACGACAGGACCGAGCAGGTGTTCTTGTCGTGGCGGTCGATGGCGAGCGCCTCCTCGACCAGGGCCGCCTTCACCGCCTCGAGCGAGCCGGCCGAGAGCTTCGCGAACACCTCGCGCATGCGCGCGATCGCCCAGGCGAGATTCACCGCCGTGGGACGGGTCGCGCCCATGCGCTTGCAGGCGGCCTCGAAGTGGCTGCCGAGCGAGGCGGCGGCCTCGGGCTCGTGCACGGCCAGGGCGAGCCCCATTGCGGCCGCGACGCCGATGGCCGGGGCGCCGCGGATCTTCATCGTCCGGATGCAGGCGGCGACCTCGTCGCAGCGGACGCAACGCACCCACTCCACCTTGCCCGGAAGCTGCAACTGGTCGAGGATCCGGACCTCCGGACCGTCCTGCCAGCGAAGGGCCTCGACCATCACGCGAGCCCCTTCACCAGTTCGGCCAGGAGCTGCGTGAGCTTCGGCTCGGCCTTGGTGGCCGTGGCGATGATCTTCGACAGTTCAGCCTCTTCCAGGGCGTCGGGGAGACACATGTCGGTGACCACGCTGACGGCGAACGTCTTCATCTTCATGTGACGCGCCACGATGACCTCCGGCACGGTCGACATCCCCACGACGTCGGCCCCGAAGCCGCGGATCATCCGGTACTCGGCGCGGGTTTCGAGGTTCGGACCCTGCAGCGCCAGGTAGACGCCGTGCTGGACGGGGATGCCCAGTCGCAACGCCACCTCGTCGGCCTTCGCGATCAGCTCGCGGCTGTACGGCTCGGACATGTCGGGAAACCGGGCGCCGAAGCGCTCGTCGTTCATGCCGATGAGCGGGTTCATGCCCTGCCAGTTGATGTGGTCGAGGACGATCATCAGATCGCCCTGCCGGTACAGCGGGTTCACGCCGCCGCAGGCGTTCGAGCAGATGAGCGTCTGGGCGCCGAGCAACTTCATCACGCGCACGGGGAAGGAGATCTGGAGCGGCGAGTAGCCCTCGTAGAGATGGAACCGCCCCTGCATCGCCACGATCGGCTTGCCGGAGAGGGTGCCCAGGAGCAGGCGGCCGTGATGGCTCTCCACGGTCGAGACCGGGAAGTCCGGAAGGTCCGAGTACGGGAACTCGGCCTCGACCTCGATCTCGCGGGCCAGGCCGCCGAGGCCCGTTCCCAGGATGATGGCCAGGGAGGGCTTCAGGGCACA
The DNA here is from genome assembly GCA_964610245.1 of uncultured bacterium. GTDB lineage: Bacteria > Muiribacteriota > UBA6191 > JACPRK01 > JACPRK01 > CAZSVK01. The sequence continues at coordinate 2,054 of CAZSVK010000067.1, read as the reverse complement.
CTTCTTCCGGATGACGTCGGCGCACGCCTGGGCGCAGTCGTATTGGGTTTCGGGGGTCAGCATGGGCTCCTCGTCTCTTCAGGGGTGAATACGGCGATCAGGATAGCAGCCGGAGCAGGGTGGACTCGACATGCTCGAGCGTCGCGCCCCTGAGCAGCAGGGTCTTCTGGCGGCCAGTGGACCCGCGCAGAACCTCCACCTCGCTCTTGCGGAGGCCGAAGAGTTCGGCCACCAGCGAGGCGCACTCGGCATTCGCCTTGCCATCGACCGGCGGACTGGCCAACCTCAGGCGCAGGGCGCCCTCCATCACTCCGTCGGGCCCGGACGCCTTTGCGCGGGGAATGACCTTCACGTCGAGCAGGACGCCCGCCGAGTGGCGCGTGACACGAACCGGGCACGAAGGCGCCGGCGCCCTTCCGGCCGGCGGTGCCGGCGGTCCCGATCTCATACGGCCTTGGGCGGGGCCGCCGGGGCGGTCGTCGGCTTCGCCGGCGCGGCCACCGGATCCGGCGCCGAGGCGAGCGTCTGCCGGCCCTCGTCCTTGAGCAGCTCGTAGTAGGAGTCGAGCACGTTCTTCAGATCCAGCTTGAACTTGCGCTTGAGCTTACGGAGCTGGCGGACCTCGTCGTTGAGCTGGCGCACCTCGGTGCGGGCCTCCTGCACGATCCGCTCGGCATCGAGTTCGGCGCTCTTGATGACCAGCTCGGCCTCCCGCTCGGCGTTGGCCTTGAGTTCGCCTGAGGTGCGCTGCATCGAGAGCAGCGTCTGGGCCAGGGTCTTCTCCTTCTCGAGGTAGTCCTTGAGCTGGTTGCGCAGCGCCTGCAGCTGCTCGCGCTGGTTGCGGTTCTCGGAATAGAGCAGCTCGTAATCGCGAGCGAGGCGGTTGAGGAACTCCTGGACGTCGTTCTCGTCAAGGCCGCCGAGCTTCTTGCGGGCGAACGTGCGCTGCTGGATGTCGAGCGGGGTGATGCGCAGGCCGGTCATGGAAGCGAATAGAGGGTGCGGAGGACGACCATCCGCACGATGTCGAGGGCGAAGAACGCAAGGATGGGAGAGTAGTCGACGCCCCCGGTCGGGGGCAGCACCCGGCGTGCCGCCGCCAGCACGGGCTCGGTGACGCGGTAAAGTTGGACGTACCAGCGCGCGCAGCGATTCACCGGCAACCACGAGCAGAGCACCCGGACGACGATGAGCAGTTCGAAGGCATTGAAGAGCAGGCCCACGAGATCGCCCAGAGTGCTGGAAGGAGCCATGCGGTACATCGGTTCGCCTCCTGGAAACGGCCGGTCTGGCCATTATCGCACACTTCCGGCCCCAGGCCACCGATCAACCTACGGCAGCGGGGCGCTCGACCGGGACACTCACCTGTCCCCAAACCTGCCTTTTGCAGCTCCACAACAGGATTTCTCTCGGTTTGCGGTCAGGCAAGTGTCCCCGAACCGAAGAGTGCGGTGCCGATGCGCACGAGCGTGCTGCCCTCCTCGAGGGCCACCTCGTAGTCGCCCGACATGCCCATCGAGAGGACGCTTCCCCGGTAGGCCGTGTTCGCGAGCAGCTCCTCGTGCAGCACGCGCAGGGCTCGGAAGCTGCACCGGGCGCCCTCGGCCCCGCCCTCGAGCGGTCCCATCGTCATCAGGCCCGAGAGCGTGAGCCGATCCATCGAGAGGACGGCCACCGCCAGCTCGCGGGCCTCCGCCAGGCCCGCACCCGTCTTGCTCTCCTCGCCGGTGGTCTTCACCTCGAGCAGGATCCGGCAGCCGGTGTCGCGCTTGAGGCACTCCTGCTGGAGGGCCTCGGCCAGCCTCAGCGAATCGACCGAGTGGATCAGCTCGACCCGGCCGACGACCTGGCGCACCTTGTTGGTCTGCAGGTGGCCGATGAAGTGCCAGCGGATCGGCAGGTCGGCCAGCGCCTCCTGCTTCCGTAGCAGCTCCTGCACGCGGTTCTCGCCGAAGTCGCGCTGGCCGGCGTTCCAGGCCTCGCGCACCGCCTCGGGCCCGACCGTCTTGGAGACGGCGACCAGCGTGAGGCGCGAGTGCCAGGAAGGCCCGAGC
>CAZSVK010000066.1:0-17573 GCA_964610245.1 uncultured bacterium | reverse complement strand
CAGATAGCAAGGCTCCGCGCCCGCCGGCACGGCCGAGGCGAGCAGCGCCACGCAGAGCAAGGCTGTCACGAGATTCATCTGGAGCACTCCCTTCCGCTCCGGCGCGCGCGCCGGCAGCCGCTCACCTCACGACGCACCGGACGTTGCCGCCCGACGAGATGCCTTCGTAGACGGGCTCCTCGGGCATCAGCACGAGCGCCTGGTAGAGCACGACGCTGTAACCCTCGCAGGTGCCCTTGCTGAAGAGGTCGATCCGGTTGTAGGTGGCCTCCTTCACGCTCTTCTCATCGTCTTCCTTGACGGTGGCTTTCACCATGTCCTCCGCCACCACCTCGAAGCTCCCCGCGCCGTAACTGCCCGCCCACTCGCCGTAGTAGCCGCCGTAACGACCCGACTTCTGCCGGTACCAGCGCGACTTGAAGTCGTTCTGGAAGATCGCGGCGGCCGCGGCTGTCATCGTCGATTCGGCGAGGTACTGGGCCTGGACGCGCCTCTCCATTCTTCCGGAAGGAGTCCGAGGCGCTGACGGGCTGACGAGCGAGGTGGCGGCCGCGGGATCGCGGTGGTTGACGCGTCCAGACAGCGTGCTATGATTGTTGCGCGAACATGGCCAGATGCGCATCTGCCCACCATTGCCCGCAGGTGCTACGGAGCTGGCCGTGACAAGCCCCGCGGGACTCCAGGTTGTGGAGTCACGAGGGAACCGTTACCGGGAACGCGACGGGAAGGAGGCGGTTGTTTGGACAGGCACCGAGTTGGCTACGGTTTGATTGCGGTGGTCTTGTGTATTTCCGTGTTGGGCGCGGGGTGCCGCGGGAACGGCACGTCTGGAGATTCGCTCTCCGGGCAACCGTGGAGTGGCTGGCCCGCACCTGCCGCGGAGGGGTCGGTCGTCGGCGCGAGTTCGGCGGCCAGCGTCGAACTCCAGGCACTCGCCGCGAGGGTGAGCGCCATCCTGGCGCTCGGCTACAACACGACGAACGCGGATGAGGTGATGAAGCAGTTGAGCGGCCTCAACAACTCCAAACCCGCCGCCAACCTCTTCGTGGTGGATACCCGGGAGCCCTCGGATTTCGCAAAGGGACACATCCCGGGGGCCGTCAACATCCCCCTGCGGACGCTTCCCCAGGCCCTGCTCGACGGGACCTCCGGGATCCCGTCGAACAAGGAGGTCGCGGTAGCCTCCTACTGGGGGAACGACGGGAACATGGCGAGCCTGCTCATCAACCTCGCCCGCGTCACGGATCCGGCTGCTCCCGGCAGTTTTCCCAAGTCGACAGCCATCTTTCAGGGGATGACAGCGTGGTCCTTCGACCGGACGCTGGTTCCCACGGGCACCCGTTTCGACGACGCGCTGGGCGCGGTCACCGTGCAGAAGGCCACGGAATCCACCACCCACGCAGGGGTGGACCAGAGCCTGTTCCCGGTTTTCGCCTCCTTCGAACCGGCGACGGATACGGTGGTGAAGAAGCTCCTGGTGCGCGCCAAGGATTACCTGAACTCCGTCTCCACGCAGTTCGAGCTGCAGATGTATCCGAAGACCCTGGCGACGTACCTCGAAGACAGCAGCGCCGCGAACGATCCTCAGATCCTGAGTGTCCGAAGCGCCGCCGACTACAAGGCCACGCATGTTCCGGGAGCCATCAACATCCCCTACATGTCGGTTGCGAAGCTGGCCGACTACACGAAATTCCTGAACCCCGGAAAGCCGATCGTCGTGTACTGCTACACGGGCCACACGGGCGCCCTGGCCACGATGGCACTCGGGATTCTGGGTTACGAAGTCCGGAACATCCTGTACGGGATGAACGGCTGGAGTACCACGGCGAAGTCGTCCGGGCAGCTCTCCAACTTCGACCTCAACCGAGGCTGGGATTTCCCTCTGCACAACTCGGGGGGCGGCATCGCTACTCTGGCCGCCTATACCCCGCCCTCCACGGGATGCCAGGGATGTCACACGAGCTTGACGGCCATCTGGACCGATCTGGTCAAATCTCCGCTCGCGACCGCGCTTGCTCCGCCCTCGTCGGGCGAAGGCTGAGGGGGCTCAGTTGCGTCCGTGCCGACGCATAAAAAGATCTGGGTCTACAACGGTCTGGTTCAGCAGTACCCCTCGAACTTCCTCACGACAACCCACGGAACTCAGAGCTGCACAACCTGTCACGGCGGCAACGACGCCGCTTCCACGCGCGCCGCAGCGCATGACACGACGTGGAATGCCATCCCCGGGGCGGACAAGTGCGCCGGGTGTCACGGCGCCATCGTCACCGCCAGCGCGAAGAGCCTTCATACGAACCTGGGCGGCTACATGAAGAGCCTGAAGGACCGCGGGTTCGACTTCAACGACGCCACGTCCCTGGCCCGCTTCAACCAGCAGTGCACGAAGTGCCATGTCGCCAACAGTGGCGGCCAGGCCGCCTGCGGCTTCTGCCACGTGGCCGTGCCGCAAACGGCGGGTGGCGGTCTCCTGAACGGCCACAACTTCCGGCGAACCCCGGACATGGAACGTAACTGCACGGCCTGTCACGGAAGCCGGGTGAAGGACGAGTTCTTTGGCTTGAACAACGCGCTCATCGCCAGGAACAACCTGGGCGGCGCGTCCGTCTCACCCGACGTACACCTGGCCCAGGCCCAGGCAATCAACAGCGTTACCGGCCTTCCGAAGGGCTGCGTCCTCTGCCATGGCGCAACTGAGATGCACGGAGGCGGAGCCCCCGAACCGGCGGGCAGCGGCACCCGCTACGACGTCACCAGCAAAGCAAAGTGCACGAACTGCCACTCCGTGCAGAACTCGAACAACCTGCACACCTCGGGGCATCTGGCGACCATGGATTGCCAGGTGTGCCATTCCCAGTCCTACAAGAACTGCTTCGGTTGCCATACGGACCAGGATGTGGGCGGCACCGGCCTTCCCTACTACCGCATCAACGAGGGAGACCCGACCCTGCTCACCCGTGCCGCGGGCTCGGCGCCGGACGCCCTGATGACCCTCCGGATCGGGAAGAACCCCCTCTGGCTGGGAGCAGGGGATTTGCTGAACAAGAAGTTCGCCGTGCTTCGCCACGCGCCGGCGGACAGGGACGTGTTCCGATACCCGATGGCCTCGCCCGTCGATGGACTCATCCCCAACATGACGGCCAAGCCAACGTGGCGATACGCGACCCCGCACAATATCCAGCGGGTCTCGCTTGGCACGAATCCCGTCTTCCCGTCGTTCAACGTGGGCACCTGCTCCAACTGCCACGGGGCCGCGTACTCGGAGCACTGGCTCACCGATCCGGTCTCGAACGCCAAGGGCTGGGTGACGACCGCCTACCACTCGGACGAGCAGTCGGCCAATGCCACCGTTATCCAGAGCGTCCCGCTGCCGATGAATGCGACCCCGTAGGACCGGCGGCTGGCACCGCGGATTGCGGAATTTGAACTGAGACCGACGATTCCGTGCAGCTGGTCCTTCTCCAGAGGGCCCTGGCTGTAAGCGAATCGAAGGCCGGGGCGGCTCCTCGAAGGTCGTGGAGCCGCCCCCTTGTCCTGAACCGAAAGCTCGTTCGACGTCAGCCGCCCGGTGGTCCGGCGGGGCCTCCGAGGCCAGGAAAGCGGCCGCCTCGGCGTCGGCGGTTTGAAGACCACGTCGAGAGCGAGTGCGGCCAGGCCGGTGCTGGGAACGGCGCCCGCGGCTACTGAACCGCCGCACCGGACGAAGATTCCCGGCCCCTCTGGCGGCCGGACAATTGAATTCGTCGCGATGCGGACGTTCCTCTCGCTCCGGAGGAGCCTCGCGGCCGAGCCGTGCGAACGCCGCGCGTCACCGAGCAACTCGGCCCGACAGGACTTGCCTCCGGGCACAACCGCGGCCGCGAGTGTGACGGCACCTCGAAGCTCCCGGCATGCGCAATCCGGGCCGCCCCAGGCGATGCGAGAGCCAGGCTTCCAGCACGGCCTGGAGTTCGCCACGCAGGAAGGGCGTGACCTCGATCCCCCTGGATATGGCCAGAGACTCCAGCGGCCGGGAGATGGCGCCGCACACAATCGCGGTCACTCCGTGCTCCGCCATGGCGAAGCGGCACGCCGGGCCGCGGCCCGGGGCGCGCTCTACCGGCCGGCCAGATAGGCCTGCGCGAGGTCGGCGAGTTCGGTCCGTAGCTCGCCTCGCATCGTCCTGAGCCGGCGCGCGAGATCCAGATCGGTCAGGAACACCAGGAAGCTGCGCGCGTCTCGCAGGAAGACCGCCGCGACCTCGAAGTAGTGCAGCGCGAAGAGCCCCGTCACCGGCAGCGTGGCCAGGAAGGCGGCGGCCACCCACGGCCCGGCGAGCCAGGCCACGGCGGCAGTCTCGACGGCGTACGCCATGCCGAAGCTGACGGCGCCGACGCCGATCTTGAAGGTGGCCCGCTCGACCTCCTCCAGGTCGGCCCACTCGGTGTACCAGCGGGGGATGCGGTAGGGAATCCAGTTGTAGAAGAGGCCGTGGAGCGCGACGGGCAGGCCCAGCACGCCGGCGGGCACCACGCGGGCGAGATGACGCAGTGCGCCAGTGGGCTTCACGTCGGCGGCGCCGGGTCTGAGCCCCGACAGGCGCAGGATCCGGAAATAAGCGCCCACGCGCTGCCTCAGCCTGTCGATTCGCTCCGGCTCACGCTCCAGCGCGCGGTAGTAGCCGTCGACGATGGCCCGGGTGAGTTCGTAGTCGCCCCCGGGCCCCTGCTCGGGAGTGAACTGGGGGAGTTCGTGACGGAAGATCTTGCGGACCTGGTCGACCAGCACCGCCTCGTCCTTCTCGCGGGAGTTTACCGTGATGGCTCGGAGGCCTGCCTCCAACTCGGCCGTCAGCTCGCGCACCGCCCGCTGAGGCTCGGTCGCGAAGGTCTGGGCGTAACGCGCGGGTTCGATGGCCGGGCCGAACACCACGACCGCGTCACTCCGGAACTCCTCGGCATGGGTGTAGTGGAGACCTACCGGGACGATCCGGACGCCAAGCCCGAAGCCGCGCGACGCCTCCGCGGTCAGCACGATGCGGGCCGCTCCCGTCTTGAGCGGCATCAGAGAAGGCTGCGAGTGGCTGGTGCCCTCGGGGAAGATCCCGATCGCCTCGCCGGACTCCAGCGCGTCGTAGCACTCGCGGAAGGAATCCTCGTTGCGCGACATCTGCTCGGCCGCGTCACGCTGGCGATAGACCGGGATCCCTCCCAGGGCCCGCAGCAGCCACCCGAACGGCTTGAACCCGAAGAGCGTGCTCTTGGCCAGGAAGTTGACCCGCCCCTCGTGGAAATGCCCGATCAGGAACGGATCGAGCATCTCGTTGGGGTGGTTCGCCGCGAACAGGATCGGCCGATCTCCGGGCACGTTCGAAAGCCCCGAGGCCTCGACCCGGCTGAAGAAGATCGCCAGGATCAGGCTCACCAGCCGCCGCGCCAGCCGATACGGAAGGGACATGCCGGGCGGCCGCCGGCCGACCGGCCCGGACACCGCCGGCTCAGTCGTCATCCGGAAGCGGCGCGACCGGAGCGGCAGGCTCGGCCTGCGCGGGTTCGCCGCCGCCCTGGTTCAGGTCGCTCTGGTTGACCTCGCCGGGCTTGTCGGGCTCGAGCGACAGCCGCGGGCCCGAGACCCGGTAGCTCGAGCCGGACTTGTTGGTCCGCTGCGCCGCCGTGGCCTTCTTGGGAGCCAGCTCGGAGAACTTCACGTTCTGGATGCCGTAGCGGATTCGCAGATGTTCGGCCGTCTTGGGATCGACCGGCCTGCGCACTTCCCTCGGAGGGGGACCGGGGTCACTCCGGACCGACGAAGACTGACTGGAACGGCTCTGCCGAGACGGACGCTCGGGTTCCGATTTCTCTCCGGCATCCGGATCGAAACCGCTGATCTTGATGGGCACGGGCGACATCCTCCAGGGACTGACCGGGGCTAGGCTACCGGGTAATCTACGGCGGGCTGAGGCCGGATCGTACTACGCCCGATTCGCAACTTCAATCACGGCCTTGGGCGAGGGTGCGCGCGCAGAAAGTGGGAAGCCGCGCTGGTACGAGTTCTGCCGGGGACGCTGTCCCCGGGCCCCTGCCAGGACCGGTGCCCGGCCCTGGACCCGGCACTGATTGCACAAAGCGAGGCCTGATCGGTACTTCCATGGGCTCTTGCCCGCAAGCGGAGGCAAGAGTCTCTCCAGTCATCGGGGGGTCCCGGGGCGAACTTCGCCCCGGGTGAGGGTTCGGGAGCAAAGCTCCCGAGAGGCAAATCGAGATCCTCCCAGTTTCCCCACGAACCGCGCGCGCACCCCTTGGGCGACCTCCAGCCGAGGATGCCGGATTGACGTTCGGGTCCACGTTCTTATAATTGCCGCAAAAGCATGACGGCGGTCGGCCATGCCCATCGGGCAGGTCTGCCGGACATGCGAAGGTCCTTCCGCTACTCTTCCCTGTCCTTCCCCATGCGCCTCTCTACGGGCATATTGCTGGCTTGCATCCTGTTCGCGGCCGTCGCTGCCGCGGCGGTTCGCGCGGCGCCCGCACCGGCCGGGCAGGCCGGCGTGGTGCAGAGCTTCGGGCTCTTCGGCCTTTCGAGCCAGGAGGTCGAGGAGTTCGAGTTCTCGCGCCGCTACGTCGGTTCGACGATGCGCTGGCGGCTCGAGCACACCGACCGCGATCTGCTGAAGCTGTTGCGGCAGCGCGCCAAGTTCGTCCTGCAGAACAACCCGGATGCGCTGTCCAAGGTCAACGCCGACCTGGTCGTGCTGATCACCGATCGTCTGGGCGTGGGCGACGTGCCGCCCCCGACTCCGCCGGGGCCGAATCCCCCCGGCCCTCAGCCGCCTCAGCCTCCCCCCGGGCCCACGCCGCCGCCGCCCATCGGTTCGCCGGTGGTCTATCCCGGCCAGCCCGACCGTTCGAGCCTGGTGCGCCAAGTGGAGGGCTCGGCGTTGCCCGGCATGCCCTACAACCGTCCGCTGCCCCACGCGACCCGACGGCTGTTCCGCGATTGGGTGGCGGGCGGCGCCACCGAAGCGGCCTACAGGGCGAAGCTCGCGCCGGTCGTGACGGCCAACTGCGTGTTCTGCCACAACCGGCAGACCGCGGCAGGGCGCCTCTCGCTCGAGAGCTGGGACGACCTGAAGGCCCGGATCGCGGCCCGACTGGCCTCGCGCTGAGCCCCGGAGACCGGTCGGCGCCGGCTGGCGCACCACTCGCCGAGAAACCGCTTCGTTGCGGGGAATCCGGCATTCGCGACGGCTTTAATCGAGATTGCGGTGTTCAGCCGGGGCAGTGTATACTTCGCGCGCCTGTCTCGGCTCCCCCTTCCAGAAGGGGATCTCCGAGGTGGGCTTCAGTGTGCAAGGAGTCCACGAGAATGACCACGCAAGAGAAGATGTTCGAGTTCGATGCGGTGGAGCAGGTGGCCGACATCAAGGTCATCGGGGTCGGGGGCGGCGGCTCCAACGCCGTCAACAGGATGATCGAGGCCGGCCTACCCGGCGTCGAATTCATCTCCACGAACACGGATGCCCAGGCGTTGGTCATCTCGGATGCGAAGATTCGCATCCAGATCGGCGACAAGCTCACCAAGGGTCTCGGAGCGGGCGCCAATCACGAGATTGGCAAGAAGGCCGCCGAGGAAGATCGCGACAAGATCGCCGAGGCGCTCACCGGCGCCGACATGGTCTTCATCACCGCCGGCATGGGCGGCGGCACGGGCACCGGCGCCAGCCCGGTCATCGCGGAGGTTGCCAAGGAGATGGGGGCCCTGACCGTCGCGGTCGTGACCAAGCCGTTCTCCTTCGAAGGCCGCAAGCGCATGGCCACCGCCGAGATCGGCATCAAGAACCTCAAGGACCGCGTCGACAGCCTCATCGTCATCCCCAACGACCGCCTGCTGCAGATCGCCGACAGCGACACCTCCATCCTGGAGGGCTTCCGCAAGGCCGACGACGTCCTGCGCCAGGGCGTCCAGGGCATCACCGACCTCATCACCGTCCCGGGCCTCATCAACCTGGACTTCGCCGACGTGAAGACCATCATGTCGGGCAGCGGCTCGGCTCTCATGGGCATCGGTCGCGCCAGCGGCGAGAACCGGGCCGTCCACGCCGCCCAGGAAGCGATCTCAAGCCCCCTCCTCGAGGCCACCATCAGCGGCGCCACGGGCCTGCTCATCAACATCACCGGTGGCCCGAACCTGGGAATCCTCGAAGTGAACCAGGCCAGCGAGATCATCGGCGAGGCGGCCGATCCCGATGCCGAGATCATCTTCGGCACCGCGATCAATCCCGACATGAAGGACGAGATCAAGATCGTCGTCATCGCCACCGGCTTCGCCAAGGACGGCTACGGGGCCCGCGGCGCTCGCGCCAACGTGACCCCCATCAGCGCTCACGGCGGCTCCTACGGCGGCCCCTCCGGCATTTCCTCGGGACCGGGCCGGCAGCAGCCCGAGCCGGTCAAGTCGGCGCCGGTCGCCCCTCCGGCGGACGATCTGGACATCCCCAGCTTCCTCCGCAAGCGCCGCTGAGGCCCTTCAGACCTGGTCTTCCCCGCCCCCTCGCACACCGCCTGAACCCTTGCAGGTACCGGCGTCTCTTCCGTGGCGCACCCTGAGATTGCCGCAATTTCCGTGCGACCGGCAGCCGCAACTCCTGTGGCCCGGGCAACTTCCGCGCGCGCGTTCTTCGCCGCGATGGTCCTGGCGAGCGCCCTGACCTACTTCCACTTCGAAGGAACGATGGAGTGGCTCTCTCTCGACCGAGGCGTGCCCTACGCCGACGAGGCCTATCACCTGCGGCTGAGCCTGGACTGCAGCCATCTCTTCTGCGAAAAGCCGTTCCTCCAGGCGTTGAGGGAGTTGCCGCAACTGGATCTCGGCTACCCGCCCCTGACTCACCTCTCGGTCGCCCTGCTTCACGGTTGCGAGGGGCGAGGCCGCATGGCCTCCGCGTTCGGGATGCTCGGCTGGTTCTTCGTCGTGCTGGCCTGCACCTACGGCCTGACGTTGCGGCTGGGCGGCGCCACCGCGGCACTTCGGGCGACCCTGCTAACGGCCTTCTGCCCCTTGCTCTACACTCAGACCCGGACCTTCCTGCCGGAGTTGCCGGTGGCGGCGCTCGTGATGCTGGCCGTGCTGCTGCTCGACCTGTCCGACGGGCTCCGCCGCCCGCTGTGGGCCATACTCTTCGCCCTGGCCTCGGGCGTCGGCCTCGTCGCCAAGTACAGCTTCCCCTTCTATGTGGCCGGTCCGGTGTTGACGGAGGCTGTCCGGGCCTGGAGGCGGGCGCGATGGGCCGGATTGTTCCGCCTGACAGCGTCCGGCCTGCTCGCGGCGGGTCTGGCACTGGCCGTGGCAGCCCCGTGGTATGCGCACGACTGGGCCCTGCGCTGGGCCTGGATGCAGCGCCAGACCCAGCTCGTCTGGCAGCCTTTCGATTCGTCGTGGAGCAGCCCCTTCGGCGCGACCTTCTACCTGCTCTGCCTGGCGTCCTTCCCGGGCATGCCGTTCTACCTGCTCCTCACCGCGATCGGCGTCGTCGCGCTGTTCGTCCGCAAGCACCCGGCTCGAGGCCTGCTCGTCACCTGGCTCGCCGTCACCTGGCTCCTGCTGACCCTCACGCCGATCAAGTGGGGCGAGTACCTCGTGTCGCTGCTGGCCCCGATGTCGCTGACCGCCGCCATCGGCATCACCAGGGGCTTCCCGGGCGACCCGCCGCAGCGGCTCGGCAGGCTGCGGCAGCTGGGACGGGCTTCCGCGACCGCCGCCATCTTCTGCGCCGGGGTGGCGCTCTACCTACCGATCACCTTCGGCATCGATCGCACGCTCCCGGACGGCGCCCGCGTGCACCCGGGAGTGGAGGCGCTGTTTCTGACCCCGAAGCGCTGGGGCCACTCCCAGGTCCTTGGCCTGCTGCCGGACGCCGACTCGGCGCTCTTCAAGTCCGACTGGTTCGGATACACGAGCGCCTCCTACCCTCTGCGCGGCATCGTCGACGTGCTGGAGAAAGACATCCTGCCCGGCATCGTCGTGGTAGCGTCCGATCCCCAGCTCTTCGCCGACAGCCTCACGTACAAGCTGTCGGCCGTCAGACGGAGACTGCCCCTGCGCCTGGTCGACATCTCGGAAACGCAGTTCTACAGGCCGGACGAGGTCGAGGGGCTCATCCTGCACACCCACAGGCCCTTGATGGAGCCGGCCGCCTGCTTCAGCTTCCTCGTCGAGGCCGCCGGGCTGGAACTGCCCCCGGTCGGCGGCGAGCATGCCGTGGCCTTCCGGCTGATCGCCCAGGCGGCCACCGTCACCGGCATCGTCCACGTCTATGCCCGCCTCCACTGAGCGGCGGCTCAGGCGTCCTCGGGCTCGGGACGTACGCGGGGGCGGGGCTTTCCTTCGCGATCCAGACCGCGCAGACCGAAGATGCGCGTGACCATGAGGTCTTGCAGGTCCAGCAGCCCCTGGAACCTGGGGAGGTCGCCCTCCAGCTCGCCGAGCAGGAGCGCCGCCGCCTCCAAGGTCGAGAGGTTCTCGGGCGCACTCTGCCGGCGGATGCGATAGTCCGACGTCGACTCGGGTCTGAGCGACGCCAGGGGCAACTCTCTCAGAAAGGGCCGCCGTCGCCGCATCCGGCGGGCCTGCCGCCAGGAGCCGTCCAGGAGCACGAACGACGCCGGCCGCCCGTCCTCCGCGAGGCTCCTGGCCGCCGCCTCGGCCGGCTGCGGAGCGCTGGGATCGGGGAACACCAGGTAGGTCCTGCTCGCCGGATCCCGGACCAGCCGCGCCAGCTCCTGTTCCTGCTCGGGGTCGTCCTTCACGAACAGGCGCACGGCCGGCACCGCGAGCGTCACCAGTCTCGCGGTGGCCGAGGGCCGGTGGACCTCGAAGGGATGCTGGAAGATGTAGATTCGCTGGCAGGTCTCGATGGGGCGGATCTCGGCACAGGGGCAGACCTCGGGATGCTTGTAGCAGACCAGGCAAGGGCGGCCGCAGCGGGTGCGAGACATCGGGGCCGCGGTCTCACTCCTGGCTGGAGGTGCGGGTCGCCGGCCGGCTCGCGCCCTTGACGACCGAGTCGACGAGGCCCGCGACGGGAGAGGCCACACCCTGGAGCACGTCGACCGTCGAAGAGACCAGGCGGCCCGCCTCGGCGGAGGAGGTCAGCTCGCTGGCCTGGCGGGCGGCCTCCTGAAGATGAGGATCGGGCGCTCGAGCGGCAATCTCGGCCAGCGCCCCGGCGCAGGCCCCGCGGATGGCGGGGTCCTTGGCCCCCTCGGAGAGCGCAGCCACCGCCCCGCTCGTGTTCGAGGCCCCGACGACCTTGGCCAGGTGGCCCTTCACGGCCGGATCGGTCTCGGCCCGAAAGCGCGCCACCGCCTTCTCGAGCATCTGAGGATCGGCATTGCGCCAGTCGGCCCCGTTCTCGAGCGACGCCAGCAGCTCTTCCCCCAGCTTGCGCACCCGCGGATCGTCGGTACCCAGCAGGTCCAGCACGAAGGGCAGGGCCCGTTCGCCCATTCCGGCGAGGTGCCGTAAGGCCAGGCTGCTCAGTGGCGGGCAGTAGCGGGCAGCCAGGGAGCTGAGCGACGCATGGAAGGCCAGGACGCCGGCGATGCAAACGAGCACCGCGTAGGGAAGCCACTTTCGACAGGAGCGCATCGCCGGTCATCATAACCGGGTAAGGGGTTAGTGGTAAGGGGTTAGGGGTTTGGCATACGGCGGCGATTCCGACCCGGAGGACGGCTTCGCGGGACCGGGCGTTGCTACGCGCTGCGGTCTTGCGGCCCGGCCTAACCCCTAACCCCCGACCCCTAACCCCTACCCCTAACCCCTGCTCAGAGCGCCCGCTCTTCGACCAGCCGGCCTTGGCCGTCGTACAGGTAGACCTGCTCGTTGCCCATCGAGCCGCCGATGATGCCGCCGAAGGTCTCGACGACCACGCGATACTGACCGGTGGTCTTGTCCAGTTCCGCGGTCTTGACGGCCGGGCCGGAACCATCGAAGACCCCGGCCGGAGTGCCCGGGAAGATCCGGCTGTAGCGGCCGATGGCATCCTGGATCAAGCGGTCCATGATGGAGGGCGCGAGCTGGGCGGTGGCGACCTTGGTCAGGTCCCGCCTGCCGAGGCTGGTGATGAAGACGCTGGGGCAGGCCGACGGAGTGGCGGTGAGCGGCTTCACGCCGGTCAGCTCGACCTCGAGACCCGAGAGAGCCATCAGCGCCTGGGCCAGAGGGCCCTCCGGCGTGAACGTCATCCCATCGACCTCGGCCTGGCCCTTCTGGGTCTTCACGGTTCCGAGGAGGCGGACGGGGTTCCGGTCGAGGTCGTAGGAGGTCAACCTGATCTCGACGACCTCGAGGCGAGGCAGGGCCTCGCAACCGATGGCCATCTGGGCGTAGGCCAGACCGCGGACGGCCAGGCGCTGCTCGACGCTGGCATCGAGCGCGGCGGTCATCGGGCCGCTGACGACGAACTTGCGAGCGCCGATGGCGTACGCGGTGCGGGCGGGGGTCTCGACGCCGCCGACGGTGATCCGGCTGACCCGGCCCTCGAGGTCGAGGAGTTCCGGTCCGGCCAGCAGAGGCAGCGAGGTGACGAGAGTTGCGACGAGGATCGTGATGAGTGCGATGCGACGAGTGAACATTTGAGTTCCTTCCTTTCGGGTGATGGCGATGAGACCGGGGAATCCCGAAACGCGGGTTCCGTACCTGGTCATCACCGCTGGAAGGCCGGACCGAAGGCCCTGGCCCTCTCCAAGGGATGAGATCCTGCTCGCCTCCGGCGCCCGCCTGGCGGGTGTCCGACGACAGAGCCCCTTTCTCGATACTCCTGGGAGATTCAATACCTTCCCGAGTGGAGCCCACGACGCCTGGCCGTCGGCTCGAACACAAAACACCCGCGCTCTACTCTGGATACTTCAGGAACGACGGATGTCCGGGAAAGCTCTACTAGATTCCGATACGACTTACTGAGTTCGGGGAGGATACCATCCGCGACCCCGCCGGTCAAGCAGATTCGGCCGGCGTGCGGGTTGCCGGATCCCCTCCGCGGAACTACGATCAATAGTAGATGGCCGCGTGTCCTCAGTGTTCGAACGACCTCCCGGCGGGCGCCAGGAAATGCCCCTGCTGCGGCAAGAGCTTCCTCTCGAGCTGGTCGGGAGTCAACGAGGCCGGCATCCGGCGGGCGCTGAACACGGCCAAGGCAGCCCGCCGAGCGCGGCAAGAGAGCGCCGCGATCGGCCTCGACTGGCGGGAGGCGGCCGGCGGCATCATCGTGGGCTTCTTCGTCCTGTACTTCGTGTTCGGGAATCTACAGGTCATCCGGAGCGGCGAGGAAGAGGTCCGGCAGGCCCGGGCGAGTGCCGAGAGCGCCGCCGAGGGGTTGCTGCGGCGTCAGATCCGCCTGGCTGACAGCTATCTCGTGCCGGTCCTGGACGGGGTCGAAGTCCGCGGTCAGATCACCAACGGCTCCCCTCGCCTGCTGCTCCAGGCCGAGGTCCTGACCGCCTTCACCGATCCGGAGGGGCGGGAAGCCGGAGAGGCCAAGGGCGAGATCAAGCTCCTCCGACCTGGGCAGAGCGCCCCGTTCAGCTGCTTCGGGAAGTTGCGCTCGTCCTCGTCGAAGCGCGAAGGCTGGACGTGGAAGACAGAACTGGGAAAGACCGCCTGGTCGCCGTAGCCCGCCTCGGATCCGACCGGCTCGTCACTCGAATGGCGGAGCGGATTCCCGGTTGACTCCGGGAAGCGGCCGGCCGATACCTGTTTCGTGGAGTTGGAAATCCGCCAGGGGCGGGGCGGTATGGCATGGTAGCCATAGCCTCTAACCGTTCTATCGGGGCCGCTCGTTGGCCGTGGCCCCCTGGTGAGGTTCCAGATGGAGAAGCTGTTCACCGCCTTGGGTGCCGCCGCAATGGCCGCGCTGGTGCTCGGCCTGGCGATGGCGCCCGCGGGCCAGTTCCCGTGGCGCGGTCTGCTCTGCGTTCACTTCGTGAACATCTGGCTCTGGATCGCGGCCTACGTCATCGTCTCGCGCCGCTACCGCCAGGCCCGGCAGACCGAGAACCAGGGCGCGGCGAGCGTCCTCTTCCTGCTCACGATGCTGACCGTCGCGCTCATTCTCGGCAGCGTCCACAACGGGCTCCTGCTGGCGAGCGAGCACGGCATTGTCCTGGGTAGCACGGTCTACCGGGTGGCGCTCGATCTCCCGCTGGCCATGGCCCTGCCGCACGTGCTGCTTTCGGTCGGCGCGCTGATCATCCTGGTGGCGATGCGCAGCGAGTCCAACCTGTCGGCGTTGATCGAGGAGACGGACGCGGCGCTGGTGATCCGCAAACTCAACGAAGAACTGTCCCAGGAGAAGCGCAAGCTGCAGACGGTGGTCCAGGGCATCCGCGGCGGCCTCGCCATCGTCGAGACGGACGGCACCATTCTCTGGACCAACGATATCTATGCAACCTGGTTCGGCGACGGAAAGCCGCTCACCGGGCACGACTGCCGCAAGCTGCTCAGGCTCCCCGACGCCGACCACGACAACTGGCCCCACGAGCGGCTGCTCCGCTCCCAGGAGTCGGTGGCCCAATCGGAACACATGCTGACGCTGGCCTCCGGTCAGCAGCACCCGTTCCTGGTGAGCGCCTACACGCTCGCCGCCGATGCCGGTGGGGTGACCCAGCACCTCCAGTTGCTGCAGGACGTCTCGGAACAGAGGCAGATGCAGGCGCAGCTGCTCGAGAGCGAGAAGCTCTCGGCGGTGGGCCAGTTGATTGGCAGCGTCGCGCACGAGCTGAACAACCCGCTGGCCATCCTGGTCGGCTACTCCGAGATGGCGCTGGAAGACGAGACCGCGCCCGACTCGCTCAAGCAGACGATCCAGATGATCCGTCAGAACTCGACGCGCTGCCAGAAGGTGGTCAAGAACCTGCTGAGCTTCGTGCGCCGCTACAAGGCCGAGAAGGTGATGAAGAGCATCCGGGACCCGATGGCCGCGGTGCTCGAGCTGAAGCGCTACCAGCTGATGGTCGACAACATCATGCCCGAGCTGGACTGCCCCTGGGACCTGCCCGCCACCGTGATGGACGAGCACAAGGTCCAGCAGGTCTTCCTCAACCTGGTCAACAACGCCCACGATGCCATCGCCGAGCTGCGCCGGCCCGGGAAGATTCGCCTGTCGGCTCGCCTGGAGGATGGCTGGATCGTCGCCAGGGTGACCGATGACGGGCCGGGCATCCCCAAGTCTCTCCGGGAAAAGGTGATGTCGCCCTTCTTCACGACCAAGGCGCCCGGCAGGGGCACCGGCCTGGGGTTGCCCATCTGCCGGACGATCGTCGAGGAGATGGGAGGCAAGTTCGACCTCTCGAGCGAGCAGGCTCAGGGAACGACCTTCGTGTTCCGTCTGCCGGTGGTGATCGAGGCGGTCGATGGCGAGGTCGGCCGGGTGGCGAAGACCGCGCCCACGCTGAAGGGCCACCTGCTGGTGGTGGATGACGAGCCCGAGATCACGACTCAGCTCCAGAAGATCCTCACCGACGCCGGTCACTCCTGCGAGATCGAGCAGAGCGCGACCGCCGCACTGGGCCGCCTCGCCAGGGGCGAGAAGTTCGATGTGGCGCTCTGCGACCTGAAGATGCCCGTCATGGACGGCCAGGGTTTCCTCGATCGCGTCAACGACAAGCACCGGGACAGCGTGGGAGCCTTCGTGATCCTCAGCGGAGACACGGCCAACCCGCGCACCCGCCAGTGGGTCGACTCGCGCGGCGTCGAGATGATTGACAAGCCCTACTCGAGGGAGGACATTCTAAGGCAGGTGGACAAGACGCTGGCCGCCCTTCCGGGCGGAGTGATGGGGCCGCGTCGCACCGACCCCCAGCCGAAGAATGACAAACCGGATCCGGGCGCGTGAACCTGAGGGCGAGGTCCGCCCCGGCCGCCGGCTGACGGCGCGCGACGAACTGGCGCCCTTCCTGGAAGACGAGGCGCACTTCCCCGGCGGGCACGCCCCCTGCGTCCTGCTGCCGCGGACCGAGGGCGAGGTCGCGCACGCGCTGCGCGAGGCGCCCACGGCGCTGCCCGTCGGGGCGAGATCCTCGCTCACGGGCGGGGCAACCCCCTTCGGCGACTGGGTACTGGCGCTGGAGCGCATGGATGCGCTGCAGGTGGGGTCGGGAGAACGAGTGACGGCTCAGGCAGGAGTCCCCATCCAGGCACTGCAGTCGGCGCTCGACGCCCGGGGGCTCTGGTATCCGCCGGTGCCGACGTTCATGGGCGCGCTGGTGGGAGGCGTGGTCTCGACCAACGCCGCGGGGGCGGCAACGTTCAAGTACGGAGCGACGCGGGAGTGGGTGCGGAAGCTGACGGTGGTGCTGGCCTGCGGCGAGGTGCTGGAACTCTCGCGAGGACAGGCCCGGGCCCATCCGGACGGCTGGTTCGAGGTACAGACCCGGTCTCGCGGACTGGTGCGGGTCCCGCTGCCGACCTACCGGATGCCGGCGGTGTCCAAGCGCAGCGCGGGCTACCACGCCGAACCGGAGATGGACCCGATCGACCTGTTCATCGGCGCGGAAGGCACGCTGGGCGTCGTCACCGCGGCCGAGTTCGCGGTGGTCCGGAAAGACTTCTCGGTGCTGGTCGCGATGGTGCCCCTCCGGGACGAGCCGTCGGCGCTCGCGCTGGTCTCGGCGCTGCGAGAAGCGTCGCTCGCGACCCGAGGCGGGCAGACGCCGGGCGGGCTCGACGTTTCCGCCGTGGAGTACCTCGACGCGCGCTGCCTGCGCATCCTGACGGAGGACGGAGAGGCCCGCAAGAACGGCGTCACCTTCGCGCCGGAGGACGGCGCCGCGGTGCTGCTGCAAGCGGAGTTGCCCGGCTCCGTCGACGCCGAGGCGGCCTTCGACCAGATAGGTTCGTTCGAGGAGTCGACCGCTCCGGACACTCCTTTGATCCGGCTCTGCCGGCTGCTGGCGCGGCACGGCGCGGTGGAGCGCATGGAGGTAGCGGTGCCGGGCGACACGGCCAGGGCGGCGCAGCTCTTCGCCCTTCGCGAGGCGGTGCCGGTGGGGGTCAACCAGCGGGTCGGACGGCTGAAGCGGGCGCTGCACCCGTCGATCCAGAAGGTCGCCGCGGACATGGTCGTTCCGTACGAGAACCTCGCCGAGATGATGTCGCTCTACCGGGCCGAGTTCGAGCGCCGGGGGCTCGACCACGCCATCTGGGGCCACGTGAGCGACGGTAACGTCCATCCGAACGTCATCCCGCGAGCGCTGGAAGACGTCGAGTCGGGCAAGGCGGCCGTCTTCTCGTTCGGCCTCGAGGTGGCCCGGCTGGGCGGCTGCCCGCTCTCGGAACACGGCACCGGGCGCAACCCGGTGAAGCAGCAACTACTGCGTCAGCTCTACGGCGACGACGGGCTGGAGCAGATGCGGGCGGTGAAGCGGGCGCTCGACCCGGAGTGGAAGCTGGCGCCGGGCGTGATCTTCAGCCGTTGAGCTGTTTCCCGGCCTCCGGCCTCCAGCCTCCAGCCTCCAGCCTCCAGCCTCAAGTCTCAAGCCTCAAGCCTACTTCTCGGTGAAGTAGTAGTCGCGCAGCTTGGTGTTGGCCTTGGCGCTGCGGCG
>CAZSVK010000065.1:7228-17861 GCA_964610245.1 uncultured bacterium | reverse complement strand
CCTCCGGCCGCGGAGGGGGTCCGGGGACGGAGGGCCCTGGGAAATGCGAGGACCGGAGAACCGGAGAACTCAGCGACCGGGATGAACGGCCGGCTCGTAGCGGTGGCCCCGCTTGTAGTCGATGATGACCTTGTTGATCACCACGTCGGTCTGGGGCCGTTCGCGGAGCGCGGTCGGGACCTTCTCGATGGCATCGGCGATATCCTGGCCCTGGATGACCCGTCCGAAGACGGTGTGCTTGCCGTCGAGCCAGGGGGTGCCGTCCTTCTTCGTGATGATGAAGAACTGGCTGCCGTTGGTGTTGGGGCCGGCGTTGGCCATCGACAGGGCGTGCCGCTCGTTCTTGCGGCTCGAGGGCTCGTCTTCGAAGGCGTAGCCCGGCCCGCCGGTGCCCCACGTCTCGACGTTGGGGCCCTTGCTGTTGGGATCGCCGCCCTGGATCATGAAGTCCTTGATGACCCGGTGGAATTTCGTCCCGTTGTAGAAGCCCTTCTCGATCAGGCTGATGAAGTTGGCCACCGTATTGGGGGCATCGTCTTCGAAGAGTTCGCAGACGATGTTTCCCATACTGGTGGCGATAGTGACAACCGGCAGCTTCTCTTTCGCCACGTCCTTCGTGTCTCCTTTCTGCTGGGGCTCTCCGGCGGCAGCAGCGCCGGCGGGAGCGCCCGTTGATGGCTGGTTCTGGCTATCTGCGGCGGAGGCGGCGGCGCCGGCCTTCGCGAATGCGACTTTTTCGACCAGTTCCTGCTTGAACTGGAACAGCCCGTCGGGTCCGCTGACGGTGACGACCTTGTCCTTGTCGTTCTGGACGACCTCGCCCGAGTGCTTCGTCCCGTCCTTGAGGACGACCACGCCCTGCTCGGCGAGGAGCGGCAGGGTGCTGGCCAGCAGCGCAACGGCAACGACGATGACGATCGACCTTCGAAGGGGCATATCGGGTTCCTCCTGGGAAATGTCCGCTGAATGGGCTGCCAATGTATACAACCGCTCTCGCAGCCTGTCAACGTGGCGAAATGGGGGAAATCCGGACCAGACGACAGCTCCGGATCTTGCTTGGGAATCCGGAGCTGTCGTCTGGTCCGGATTTCCAGCCGGCCGGTGACTCCCGGCGGCAGATGATGATACTTTGTCTTTTGAATGCCTCGTTTGATCTCCACAACTCCCCGCGTGCGAGTGGAGCCGAAGATCTCGCCCAGGGCCCTGCCGCGCTCGCTGATGGCCGTGTATTACCTGGACGAGAGCCAATTCCGGCGGATGCTCGAGCAACTGGAGAGCAGCGACCTGCTCCAGAAGATGGTCACGCGGGGCGTGATCGAGCGCGTGCACTTCCGTGGGAAGATCCCCCAGCACCGGTACGAGGAATACAAGGACGAGGAGCTGGTCGACTTCTTCCGCAAGTACGCCATCACCCAGCACGCCGACTGGCAGCAAGACCTGCTATCGCCGGGGGCGGTCGCCCGGCGCCACGAACTGGCCCGTAAGTACCGCGTGCCGCTGGGGCCGCTGACGAGCGTGCTGCGCTACCTGGCCTACGTGGCGAACCTGCAAAACTGCTCCCCCTCGTTCTCCGTCAACACCCGGTCCGAGGAGCCCGATTTCCTGACCTTCGCCGCCTCGCCCGACACGTTCGACGCTTCCCCGCTGATCGAGACGGTGCGCCGCTTCGTCGAGCGCAACGGGCTGGCGCCGGAGGAGTTCAACGAGCTGTTCCTGGCCTGCCGGCCCGACCCGGACGCCATCCTGCGGCGCGTGAGCTGCCCCGTCGAGGAGGTGCAGGCGGTGCTGGCGGCGCTCTCGAAGCTCGAGGTGCTCAACAGCCTGCACTTCGAGATGCGCGATACCCGGCCCGCGGGGCGCATGGAGAAGGGCAAGAGCGCGCCGGTCGCCCAGGTGGTCCGGGGCGCCGAGGGGATAAATCTGGAGTTACGCTTCCTCGGCGACCGCGTCTACGACGTCAAGTACCTCATCCGGCCGGAGGAGCCGGGCGAGCGCCTGAACGCCCGGGAGCGCGAGCTGATCGAGCAGCTGCGGGCGGTCAACCAGCGCAAGACCGTGCTCTGCCGCATCGTTGCCTGCCTGTTCCGCCACCAGTACCGTTTTCTGGTCGGCGGCGATCCCCTGCAGATGCAGCCGCTGACCCAGGCCCTGGTCGCGCGGGAGCTGCAGGAGGAAGAGGCGACCATCAGCCGCCTCATTCGCGACAAGACGATGGTGACGCCACAGGGCGAGCTGCCGCTCAAGCGGCTGTTCCGCAAGGTGGCCGAGCTGGTCCGCGACCTGGTCCGCCTGCGCGAGGCCCGGGAGCTGGCCTCGGGGCAGCGCACCTCGCCCTTCACCGACAGCGAGTTGCAGGCCTTGCTCGAGCGCGAGTACGGGCTCAAGCTCTCGCGCCGCGCCATCACCTATCACCGCAACCGCACGAGCGCGGGGCTCAACTACTACGCCCGCAGCCGGCAGCGGCAGGACGCCTCCGAGGTCGCGCCGTGACAGGCAACGAAGAGGGGCCGTCGGCCAAGATCGTGCGGCTCGACAGCCGGCGCAAGGGCCGGACCGCGGGCGGCCCCGCGGCCCCTCCCACGGCTCCCGCCGAACCCCTCCCCGAGGCCAAGGCCGCGGTCGCTCCGGCGCCGGTGCCGGTCCAGCTCAGCGCCCGGGCCGGCCGAGACCGCTCGGTCGAGACGGTCTTCTCGGAGGGCAATCGCTACCTGCGCCAGGGCAACTTCGAACAGGCGGCCCAGCGCTACCGGCGCGCGCTCCAGCTGGGCGGCGACCTCGCGGAGGCCTGCAACAACCTGGCGGTCGCGTGCCACCGGCAGCGGTTCCTGGCGGAGGCCCGGCGCGCCATCGAGCGGGCGTTGCTGCTCGATCCGGGCAGCGCGCTCTACAACCACAACGCCGGACTGATCGCCCGGGACGCCGAAGAGCCGCTCAAGGCGCTCGCCTACTTCGACGAGGCGCTGCGACTGGCCCCGCGCTCCGCCGCGATCCTGCAGTCCCGCGGCCAGCTCCTTTATTCACTCCAACGTTATCACAAGGCGCTCGCCGACATGGCCGCCGCGCTGGAGCTGGATCCTGCCCTGCCCGGCCTGGCCTGCCAGCTCGCGCTGGCGGCGACCGGCGCCGGCGAGACCGTCCGCGCCCGCGAGCTGCTCGCCAAGCTGGCGAGTTCCGAGCCGGCCGATCCCGAGCCGCTCTTCAATCTGGGCGTGATCGCCGCCTCGCTCGGCGACCACGAGGCCGCCCTGGGCCACCTGGAGCGGGCGCTGGCGCTCGAGCCCGACTCGCCCCGGATCGCCCTGGAGACGGCGTCGCTCCTGGCGCGGCAGCGAAACGTCGGCGATAACAGGGCCCGGGCCATCGCCCTCCTGGAAGACTGCCTGGACCGCAACGCCGACCGCGAGACCTCCCGCGGACACGAGCTGGCGCGCCTCCACTTCCTGCTCGCCAGCCTCCACGACGACACGCCCGAGGGTTACGAGCTGGCCATCCGCAACTATCGCGCGGGCCTCGAGTGGGAGCCCGACTTCGAGGTCGCCCACAACAACCTCGGCGCCCTGCACCTGGAGCGCGGCGAGGTCGACGAGGCGCTCGAGCACTTCGCCAGGGCCCTCTCCGTCCGCCCGACCTATCCCCAGGCCTGCCTCAACTTCGCCAAGGCGCTCTTCCGCCACGGCACGCAGGTCGAGCTGGAACGCCACCTGGCCACCCTGCTCCGCGTCGCCGGAAGCGAGGCCCCCGCGGCGCTCGCCGAGATCGCCCGGCGCCTGGTGGATCTCGCCGAGCACGACGTCTACGCCGAGGTCCACGAACGCGACCACAAGATCAAGAACCTCCTGGGCCTCACCGGAAACCGGTTGCGCCACGCCCGCACGGCGATGGGCGCCACCCCCGAGGCGGTCGAACTGGACGAGGCGATCGGCGTGCTCCGCCAAGCCTACGACAGCATGCGCCTCTACCTCCGGGCGAGCCAGCCCCAGGCCGACGCCGAGCGCGTCGACCTCAACGCCGTGATCGAGCGGGTCGCCGAGCGGCTGGAGCCCTCGCGTCCGGAGGGTTGCCGCATCGTCGTCGAGCCGGTGCCCGCCCTGCCTCCCATCGCCGGCAACGCCGAACGCCTGGAAGAGGCGGTGCTGAACCTCGCCCAGAACGGGCTCGAAGCGATGCAGGGCCGGGGAACGCTCGTCCTCTCGACCGGCCTCGAGCGCGAACAGGGCTTCGCCGCCGTCTCGGTCGAGGACGACGGCCCCGGCATCCCCGACTCTCTGCGCGCCGAGGTGCTCAGGGCCGGCTTCACCACGAAGCCCTCCGGCAACGGCCTGGGCCTGGCCATCGTCCGGCGCACCGTCACCGATTTCCACGGTTCCCTCGAGTTCCATTCCAGGCCCGGCGTCCGCACCCGCTTCACGATGAAGTTTCCCCTCGACCTGGATCCCGCGGTGCGCCAGGGCGGCCTGGCGCTCGCCGCCCCGATGCCGGAAGATCCCGGCAGTCTGATCGTCTCCGAACTGGCTTGACGGAAGGCCCGCCCCGACCCCCTCCTCCTCCGATGAAACTCCTAGTCGTCGACGATCAGCCCGAGGTCGTCAAGCTCGTCCGCGAACTGGCAGCCGCCAACGAACTGGACGCCGAGAGCTACTCCGACCCGGACAAGGCACTGGCCGCGGTCAAGAAGGACCCGAAGGCCTTCTCGCTGGCGATCCTCGACTACGACCTGGGCCGCAAGAAGAAGAACGGCCTGGTCCTGCTCGGCGAGATCAAGAAGATCGCCCCCGAGCTGCGCGTGGTGATGCTCAGCGGCGAAGGCACCATCCCGCTCGCCGTCAAGGCGATGCAGGCGGGCGCCTCGGCCTGGATCGAGAAGAACTTCGACCTGTCGGTCAACCTGGAGGCCAACATCCGCAAGGGGCTGGACGCGCCGGGCCTGCTCGACGAGCTGAAGCGCGCCAAGGAGAAGAACCGCGAGCTGACCGCCCGGGTCGACTTCTACCAGGAGGAGTTCTACAAGAAGTACCGCATCGTCGGGCAGTCGCCGGCCATCCGCGAGGTTCTCGAGCAGGTGGAGCGGCTGGCGCCCATCCCGCGGCCGGTGCTGCTGCGCGGCGAGCGGGGTTCGGGCAAGGAACTGGTGGCGGCCGCCATTCACCAGGCCAGCCCACGGAAGAACGGCCCGTTCGTGACGCTCAACTGCGCGGCCCTCTCGGAGGGTCTGCTCGAGTGCGAGGTCTTCGGACAGGAAGAGAACGCTTTCAACAACGCGCCGTTCCGCCGGGGCCGCTTCGAGCTGGCCCACAAGGGCACGCTCTTCCTCGACGAGATCGGCAACATGCCGCACGACTTCCAGCAGAAGATCCTCCGGGTGCTCGAGTACCAGTCGTTCGAACGGGTGGGCGGCGGCAACACCATCAAGGTGGACGTGCGGGTGGTGGCCGCGACCAATGCCGACCTCGAGAAAGAGATGAAATCCGGCAAGTTCCGGGAAGACCTCTACGACCGGCTCGCGTTCGAGAGCATCCTCATGCCGCCTCTGAGGGAGCGGCCGGACGACATCCCTGTCCTGGCCTCCCACTTCCTGCGCGTCATCGGCACCGAGGTCCCCGGCATCGAGCCGGAGCGCTTCGCGCCCGAGGCCGAGGCGCGCCTGGGCGAGTACGCCTGGCCGGGGAACATCCGGGAGCTGAAGTTCTACGTCGAGCGGGTGGCCTACAGGACGAGGAGCAAGGTGATCGGCGTCGCCGACCTTCCCCCGTTCCGGGAGACGCCGCAGAGGCCGGACGAAAGCTCGGCGGGCGGCTTCCACGAGCGTGTGGCAGAATTCAGGAAGAAGTTGATCCAGGACGCCTTGGCCAGGACGGGCGGCGATAGGGCCCGCGCGGCCAGCTCTCTGGCGTTGACGGCCGAGGAATTCGATGGCCTCGCCGGAGCTACGGGTCCCCGGGGCTGACCGACCGGGACCCCCACAGGAGGACGTGATGGGACTCTTTACCAGGCTGGGCCGCATGATCCGATCGAACGTGAACTCGATCATGGACGCCGCCGAGAACCCCGAGAAGACGCTGGAGCAGCTCATCCACGACATGGAGGACAACCACCAGCAAGCCAAGGAGCAGGTCACCCAGGCGATGGTCGATCAACGCAAGATCGAGAAGAAGGTCGCCGAGTTGAGACAGGAGGCGATCGGCTGGAAGAGCAAGGCCCAGCTCGCCGTGACGAAGGGTGACGACACGCTGGCCCGGGCGGCGCTGGTCCGGTACAAGAGCGCCCAGGAGACGGTCACGCAGTACGAGCAGGAAGCCGATCGCCAGGTCAAGGCGGTCGAGTCGCTCAAACAGGCGCTCGTCACGCTGCAGGCCAAGATCGAGGACGCCAAGCGCCGCAAGAAGGAACTGATCACCCGCAAACGGATCGCCGAGACCAAGATGCAGATCTCGACCACCGTGAGCGAGGTCAAGGAATCGGACGCCTTCAACGAGTTCGAACGGATCGCCAGCAAGATCGAGGATCTCGAGGTAAAATCCGGCGTGATGTTGGAACTCTCCGGCGAGCCTGTCAAGGAAGAGATCAAGCTGCTCGAGCAGGCGAGCGAGGTGGACTGCGAGCTGGAGAAGCTGAAGGCCGAGATGGGTGTCGACAAGCCGGCTGGCGACAAGTGACCCCGCCGATCCGGTCGTACTTCGATGAGTTCCAGGCCTGACACGGGATCCGGCCCCGAGCGCGATGAACTCGCCCGCCGGCTTCGGCTGGAGCGGGCGCTGGCCGCCTGTTCCAGATCGCTGCTGGGCGCCGCCCGCTCGGAGGATGCCCTGACGCGAGCGCTCGAGCCACTCGTGGCGGCCTTCGGCGTCAGCCGCACTTACGTCTTCGAGAACTTCGAGGCCCCCGGCCTGGGCACCTGCATGCGCCAGACCGCGGAGGTCTGCGCGGCCGGGATCGAGCCGCAGTTCGACAACCCCGAGCTGCAACGGGTGCCCTACGAGACCGTGGCGCCCCGATGGCGCGACGAGATGCTGGCCGGGCGGGCCATCTTCGGCCACGTCGAGACCTTTCCGGCCCCGGAGCGGGAGTGTCTCCAGCCTCAGGGCATCCTCTCGCTCCTGGCGGTCCCGATCTGGTCGAGCGGCCGCTGGCACGGCTTCGTCGGCCTCGACGACTGCCGTGAACCGAGGGACTGGAGTGACGACGACGTCCGGTTGCTCCGGGTCGCCGCGGAGATCGTCGGCAGCTTCCTCGAGCTGCGAAGAGAGTCGGAGCGGCTCCAGGAGAGCGAGGCCAAGTACCGGGCACTCTTCGAGGATGCCGCCGAGGCGGTGTTGCTGCTGTCCGACTCGATCGTCGACTGCAACGATCGGGTGGGTCATCTCTGGGGGCGCGAACGCGCGCTGATCCTGGGCCGGCACCCGGTCGACTTCTCCCCGGCCACCCAGCCCGACGGCGGCGAGTCCCGCGAGCTCTTCGCGCGCCACCTGGAGGCGGCACGGGCCGGTCAGCCGCAGCTCTTCGACTGGCGCTTCCTCGGCCCCGCGGACGCGCCGGTCGACACCGACGTGTCGCTGGCTCGTGTCACCGTGGGCAGTAGCGCGCTGGTCCAGTCGGTGATCCGCGACGTCACGGCGCGCAAGCTGGCCGAGGAATCCAGCCGCAGGCTCGAAGAGCGCGCCCGGCAGACCCAGAAGCTCGAGAGCCTGGGCGTGCTCGCCGGAGGCATCGCCCACGACTTCAACAATCTCCTGACCGTCATCCTCGGCAACACCGGCCTGGCCCGGGTGGAGGCGCCCGCAGACTCCCCGGAGATCGGCTACTTGCACGCGGTCGAGACAGCGGCCCAGCGCGCGGCCGAGCTGTGCCGGCAGATGCGGGCCTACGCGGGCAAGGGCCGCTACGTCATCCAGCGGATCGACCTCGGCCGGCTGGCCGAGGAGACCACGCGCTTCCTCAAGAACGACTTTCCGCGCACCACCTCTCTCGAGTTCCACCTGGCCGGCGACCTGCCCGAGATCGAAGGCGATTCCACGCAGATCCGGCAGGTGTTGATGAACCTGCTGACCAACGCGGCCGAATCGCTCGGGTCGGAGGGCGGGACCATCGTCGTCTCCACGGCCGCGGTCGAGCTCGCGCGCGAGCGCCCGGATTGGCTCGGGGAAGACCTGCCCGGCGGGCTCTACGCCTCGATCGAGGTGGCGGACACCGGGTGCGGGATGGACCCCGAGACCCAGCGCAGGATCTTCGAGCCGTTCTACACGACGAAGTTTACCGGCAGAGGCATGGGGCTGTCGGCCGTGCTCGGCATCGTACGCAGCCACCGGGGCGCCCTGCAGGTCGAAACTCAACCCGGCCACGGCTCGAGTTTCCGGGTGCTGCTGCCGGCCGCGGGCCTCGAGGTCGTGCCCGAGCGGCCCTTCGCCCCGGCGGTCGCCCCCCCCGCGCGACGATCGGGAACCGTGCTGCTGGTCGACGACGAGGAGGGCGTGCGACGGCTGGCGGAGCGCTACCTGAGAGAGGCCGGCTTCGAGGTCCTCTCGGCGGGCAGTGGCCCCGAGGGCATCGACCGCTTCGCCGAGACACCGGACTCGATCGACTGCGTGCTGCTCGACCTGACGATGCCGGAGATGGACGGCGGCGCCGTGTTCGAGGCGATCAGACGCATCCGGCCCGACGTGCGCGTCGTCCTGTCGAGCGGCTACGAGCAGACGGAGGCGTTCCGGATGTTCGGACCCGGGGCGCCCTCGGGTTTCGTGCAGAAGCCGTACAACCGGGCCCGCCTGCTGGAGGCGCTCGACCAGGCCATCGGCGCGGCGGGCAGGTGAGCCGGCGAGGCGTCAGGAATCGGACCTGAACGCGAGCATCGCCGAGTCGACGAACGAGTACAGGAACGAGAACAGGAAGATGGAACCGGGGAGCGACGACACCTTCCCGAGACGATCCCAGAGCACCGGATCGCCGACCATGCCGAGCACGGCCGACAGGTTAGCGGGGTCTGCCAGCGCGGAGGCCTTCTCTTCCATGAAGCCCTGGATGACGACGTAGTCGGCCCAGCCGAGCCAGAGCAGGCTTCCGGTGACGACGAGGAGCGTCGCGAGACCGCGCGCCTTCGCTCCGAGCCCTATCTGGCCGAGACCCGGGCAGATGAGCGTGAGCAGCCAGGCCTTCACGAGGCGGCGCAGGGGACTGGACGGCACGGGGGCGGATTCGACGGCGTTCACGGCGCAGATGTTCGCGCATCCTCACCGCCGGGTCAAGTGGCCGGCCGGGGGAGGTGTATGATGTGGCCGGGCAGGTCTCCGAGTGGAGTGAGGGAGCGGCACCGCGGGTGAAGAACGGCAAGGCAGGGAGTCCGAACGGCACGGGGGTCTCCCGAGTGGAGTCGCCCGAGACCCGCACCGGCCGCCTCGTGATGTTCCCGGCGCTGCCCTCGACGTGGGTAGAACCCCGGAACGTGTGCGTGTGGCTGCCGCGCGGATACGACGAGAATGAGGGCCATCCGGTCATCTATGCCTGGGACGGCCAGAACCTCTTCGATCCGCGCACGTCGTTCCTGGGGATCGATTGGGGCCTGGATGAGGCGTTGACCGGCTTGATCGAAGCGGGGGAGGTACCGGCCCCTCTCGTGGTCGGCATCTGGAATGTGGCCGAACGCCCGCGCGAGTACACGCCGCGGCGACCGTTCGCCGACTGGCTCGACCCGGTCAGGCAAGCCGAGTTCCTCGAGGAGTGCGGTTCTCCGACATCCGATGAACTGCTGCGCTTCGTCACGGGCGAACTCAAGCCGCTGATCGACCGGGAGTTCGCCACGCTGCCCGACGCCGCTCGGACGCTGGTGATGGGCTCGAGCCTGGGCGGCCTGATGTCGGCCTACGCCCTGTGCGAGTACCCCGAGGTGTTCGGCTCGGCCGGCTGCATCTCGACGCACTGGCCGGCCCTCGACGGCGGGATGGAACGCTACCTGGAGTCGCGCCTGCCGCCGCCCGGGAAACACCGCTTCTACTTCGACCATGGCACCGAGACGCTGGACGCCGATTACGAACCCCACCAGGCCACGGCGAACAGCGTGATGAAACGCCGAGGTTATACCGAGGGCAAGGACTGGATAACCTTGAAGTTCTCCGGCGACGACCACTCGGAACGGGCCTGGCGGCGGCGCGTCAGCATCCCGCTGCGCTTCCTCCTGGGGCCGCTGCGCTGAGCCCGGGTCCGCGCCGGGCGATGGTAGAGTGGGGGCATGCAAGCAAGCAAGGCGGCCTCTCCGGACGTGTGCAGCCGCGTCATGAGTTTCGATGGCGCCGGAGCCACGCAGCATTTCGTGACGCTCACGCTCGATCCGTCGGTCCCGGCCGCGGAGGCGGCGCGGGCGCTCTGTACGGAGGCCAGCGAACTGGTAGCGGGGCTCGGCATCCAGCCGCTGCAGGAAAAACTCTACGGCCGTGACGAGCTGAGAGACCAGGTGCTCGCCGAGAGGGCGTCCCAGCTCCAGGAACGCGGGCTCGAGGTCACGCCAGCGACCTATCTCGACGGCCGGCCGGCGGCGGGGGAGGGCGACCTCACCGGCCTGCAGCTCTGGGGCGTCAGTCCTCGGCGGGATAGCCGTCAGCGGGTCGAGACGCTGAGCGGAACGGGCGGCCCCGCCCGCTGCTGGTCG
>CAZSVK010000065.1:0-7218 GCA_964610245.1 uncultured bacterium | reverse complement strand
GACCGGCGAGGACAGCGGGGGGCCGAATGGGGTCGCCGAGCAGGCGGCCAGGATGTTCACCGCCGCCCGGGCCCAGCTTCGGGCCTGCGGGACCGACTACCCGAGCGTCGCGCGGACCTGGATCTATCTCAAGCGGGTCCTCGACTGGTACGGAGAGTTCAACCGGGTGCGCACCGCCTACTACCAGCAGTGGCTCCCGGCGGAGGCCGAGGGCACGCGGGTGCTGCCGGCCAGCACGGGAATCCAGGGCCATTCCGGCTCCGAGGAGTGCCTGATGGAGCTGCTGGCGGCCGGCGGGCCGGGCGTGAAGGTGAGGCCGGTGCTCGCCAGCTCCAGGCAGACGAGCCCGCTCTGCTACGGCGTCTCGTTCAGCCGGGCGATGGCGCTGGAGGTGGACGGGCTGACGGCGTTGTTCGTCTCGGGCACGGCGAGCCTCGATCTCAGGGGCCGCGTGCTACACCGGGACCTGCCCGAGCAACAGTACGTCGAGTCGATGCTGGGTCTGGCCTCCATCCTCGAGAGCCAGGGCGGCTCGCTGGAAGACGTCTGCTCGGCCACTCTCTTCTGCAAGAACGCTGACGTTTATAGTGCTTGCCTCGAAGTGTCGAGGCTGCTGCAGCTTCCGGAGCTGCCGGTGGTGCCCGTGCTGGCGGACGTCTGCCGCCCCGACTTGCTCGTCGAACTCGAGGCCGTGGCGATCCTCTGAGGCCCCGGACAGCTACGGGCTCGAGCCAACCGTCCGATCCGCACCGTGAGCCTGCTGCCGCCGGAACCGTCCGTGACGAGGTTGGCCCCAGGGGTCGAACTCGACGGCTGGCTGCTGGAAGCCCGGCTGGGCGCGGGCGGCATGGGAGAGGTGTTCCGGGCCACCCAGCTCCAGACGGGCATCTCGGCGGCGCTGAAGGTGATGCTCGAGGACGAGCCGCAGTCGGGCGAGCTGTTCCGGCGCTTCCGGCGGGAGGTGCAGGTGCTGGCGCGGGTGAGCCACCCCGCCGTGGTGCGGGTGCTCCAGGAAGCGCTCGATCACTCCCCGCCCTACTTCTGCATGGAGCTGCTGCCCGGAGGGTCGCTGGCCGACCGTATCGCCCGGGAGCAGGAGGAGGGGCGGCCCGGCCTGGAACTGGCCGCGGCGGCCCAGCTCGGGCTCGAACTGGCGGAGGGGCTGGCCGCGGTACACGCGCTGAAGGTGCTGCACCGGGACCTCAAGCCGCAGAACGTCCTGTTCACGGTCGACGGCCAGGCCAAGCTGGCCGACTTCGGGATCGCCAAGCCGCTCGACCGGACCGGCCTGACGCTGGCCAACACGGTGATGGGCACGCTGCCGTACCTGCCCCCCGAGGTGCTGCAGGGCAAGCCGGGAGACGAGCGCTCCGACCTGTACCAGTTCGGCGTTCTGCTGTTCCAGGCGGTGGCCGGCAAGTTCCCCTTCCAGGCCGGCTCCCTGGTCGCCGCGAGCACCGGGCATCCGCTGCCCCCGGCGCCGAAGCTGGAGTCGCTGGGAGTGAGACCGGCTCCCGAGCTGGGCCGGTTCCAGGCATTGCTCGAGAGATTGCTGGCCTCGTCTCGCGAGGGAAGGCCCGAGTCGGCGCGCGAGACCGCGAGAATCCTGCGAGCGCTCGTCGCGGCAATCGAGGCAAGGGCCGCCGGGCTGGCGCCGCCGCCGGAGGAGCCCCCCACCGAGCGGCCCCACACGACCGGCACGCGGCCCAAGCCGTCACGGGCCGGAGCGCCGGTGCCGGTCACGAAAGGGGACGGGCCAAGGCCCCAACGCCGGGCTCCGCGAACTCGGCATGTGACGATGCTGACCGCCGGGCTGACGCTGATGTTCGTGGTGGCGGCCGCCGGCTGGTGGCATGCGGGAACTCCCGCAGCGAGCCCGGAGGAGGCGCTTCCCCGCGCCCTCGCGCCCGGCACGCCGGACCCAGGGAACGCCGCGTCAGCCCCCCGCCCGGCCCTGCTCGCCATCGGCGCCGGCACCGACCGGGCCGAGGTCTGGCTGACGCGCGAGGCGAGCGCGTCGCTCGAGATCGAGTACTGGCCAAGGGGCAAGACGCAGCGCCTGCGCAGGACGCTGCCTCGGGGAGCGAGCCGGCTGACTCTGTCCGGGCTGAGGACCGGCACTGCCTACGAGGGCCTGCTCGACACCGGATCGGGCGCGACGCGCCTCGAGTTCGAGACGCTCTCGGCCATGAAGGCTGCAAACGGCCCCTTCCTGCTGGTGACCGATCCGAGCGGAGTCTACGATCCGGCGCTCGCCCGGCGCGGCTTGCGCGTGGCGATGGTCTGGCGCCAGAGGAAAACGGTCCGGGGGCCGTGCTTCCTGTGGCTCAAGGAGAGCTTCGACGGAGGACTGACCTGGACGCCCCGCGAGGAGATCCCCGGCGGCGGCGAGCGCTACGGGTCGCCGGAGGTCGACCTTCCGGAGGACGGGCTCGCGGTGGCCTGGCCCGAACCGGACGTGGGCACAAGCCCCGGCGGCATCGAGCTGCGCTTCCGGCCGGGCGGGGCGGTGCCTTCCGGGGCCAGTCCGGAACCGGGGCCGCCGCTGGCCACCGGCTCGGAGCCGCTGGGCCCGTCGTGGCCGGTAGCCCTCCGGATTCCGGTGGGACCGTCGCCGCTGCTTTCCCTGTGCTCGGACAGGGCCGGCCGGCTCGACCTGCTGTGCTGCGCCGGGCCCCGGGAACAGGAGAAGAGGGCGCTCCGCATCATCCGGGTGCATCTGCCGGCAGGTCCGTCGGGAGCCGCCGGGCCGGCCGGCCCGACCTTGAACGGTCCGCGCTGGGAGAGGGCCGGTCCGCCTCTCGACCTGGGTGGCCGGTACGCCATCAACGCTTCTCTTCGGGTGACTGGCGAGGCCTCGGTTGTGGCGGTCCTGACCGAGGCCAAGAAGGGCTCCGACCGCACGCTGCGCGTCTCGCGCCGGCCCGCCGGCACGGCGATGGCCTGGAGCCCGCTCGTGACCGTCTCGGAGCCCGGCTTCCTCGTGCACCAGTTCGAGCTGGCGGCCTCGGGCAAGTTGGTCTCGGTGGCCTATGACGGGCGCGATGAAGTGCTGACTTCCGTCAGCCGCGACGGCGGTCTGACCTTTCGCCGGATGAAGTCTCCGTTCGCCTGGTCCGGAGGGTCGCTGCCCGGCAAGGCCCCGGCCTTTCCGCCCGCTGTCGCCATCCAGGGAGACAAGTTGTGGCTCGTGTCGCTGACCGAGGGAGTGCTGGGCGCATCGACAGCGGTGCTGGCCGAGAGCACCGACGGACTGAGCTGGAAGCTCGTGGCGCAGTTTCCGTTCCGAGTCTTCCAGCCGATGGAAACCCACCTGCTGCCCGGCCCCGGCCGATGGTTGATGGCGGTCAACGAGGCCTCGGCGAGCGTGGTGGCCGAGTGCCTGCCGCCTCCACCCGACCGCTGAGGGGCCCGGCGGACGGGACTCGGCAGGTGAACCGGCCCGCGCGCCCGGGCTGCCTGATGTGGCCGGCATTGCGGAGACCGGTAGCGCCTCCTGGGAGCCGGCCGGTCGATCGCCGGTGGGCGAACTGGTCGCGAGGCGGGTGAAAGGTGGCCTTTCGTTCCTCGCGACTGCGGTCACAATTCGCTTACAGCCAGAGCTTCGCGGGAGTAGAATCGCCGGCACATCCGGCGACCCTCGGCCCCCGTTATCGAACTCCAGGAGGAGGCTCCCCCGATGCGCTCTCGCAAGCTCGCTCTTTCCCTGCTCGCAGTCCTCGCCACGCTGGTGTCCGGCGCCGTCCTGGCCGACGAACTCGCGCCGCTGGATGTCTTCGCGGGTCCGCCCATCGCCGCCGGTCAGGAGTTCGACATCTCGGCCTACTACCCGATGGGGGTAGGGTACAGCTGGAAGTACCAGGACACGGCCGACAACAACGTCCAGTTCAAGATGGAGATCAAGCGGAAGGTCGCGGCGAACGGCAAGCAGGCTTACCTCTTCGAGCGCAGCACGAAAGTCGAGACCGATGTGGTCACGGCCGAGGCTGATGGGATGCTGCTGCACGCGCAGCAGCGCACCAATCGCGACGGGAGCGTCATGCAGACGACATGGACGCCGCCGGTCAAGTTCTCCAACGCTCGGACGAAGGTGGGCGCGCAGGTCGCGACGACCCCCGGCTTCATCAATCCGGGCACGGGCAACACGATGACCTGGACCTCGACCGTGGCGGGCGTGCAGGACGTGCAGGTGGGCACCGCCAAGTTCACGAACTGCCCGCGAATCAGGGTCCTGGTGACCGACACGAAGCTGGGCGTGAAGCTCTCGGAGTTCGAGATGTGGCTCGGCCACAAGATCGGCGTGGTCAAGCGCCAGGGGAACTTCTTCGGCGTCTACTTCGCCCAGAACCTGCTGGAGTGGAAGGCGCAGTAGGCCGGACCAGCCAGAGCCGGTGGCGAGGGCGGGGTCCAGCCGGAGCGGAGCGACGGCTGGGGGGCGGGGGTTGGAAAACCCCGGCTTCAAGATCGGACCGGCCCCTGGCAACCGCCAAGCTTCCGTTCTCTCTCGGATCCCCGCTGCTGCGGGCCAACCCACGCGGGGGCAAGCGCCGAGGCTGCCGGTTCGCCGGACGGCGGGTGAGTCACCGCCGAGTCCGCTGACAGACCCGCTGGCGGCGCGAACGTGCGCGGCTCACCGACCTCTCCGCGGGGTGAAGCGCGTGGTCAGGATCGTACCTTGCGTCGTGTTCATCAGGGCGACCAGGCACCCCCGGCCCGTGGTCAGGCGCAGGCTACGGAGCCGTACGAGCGGCAGCGCCACGCCACCTTCCCTCGTCCACGTGAGGCCGTCGGCGCTGCGAGCGAACGCCAGGTCGTTTCTCGTGTTGAACGCTCCCAGGTCGATGCATGCCAGGTAGACGTCGTCGCCCAGACGAGCAACGGAGGGGATCTTCATCCGATCCAGGTCCCGGAACGGCTCGACCCTGTTCGGCAACGGATTCAGGGCCTCGTCGAACAGGCGCACTCGCGGGTGCTCCCCCTCCTTGTAGGCCACAACGATCCGGTTCGCCGCAGCCGCGGCGCAGACGTCGTCGGGGTCCTCCGACTCAGGGGTCAAGGGCTGCAACGGCAGCCAGTTGCGCGGCGCGTCGGGCCGCGTCGCCGACCAGAACAGCCGGCTGCCTCGGGTCAGGCCGAGACGCATCACGACGAACTTCCGGGTCCCGCTCCGCAGCACCCGGCACTGACGCGGAGGGCTCGCGACGGCGAAGGCCCTGGTGGCCGTCTCGCTCGCGACTCCGTCCGGTCCGAGCCCACGCAGCGTGAACCACCCCGGCTTCAGAAAGGCCCCCACCTCGAAACCGCCGTCCGGCGCCTCGTGGAGTTCCGGCGGCCAGTTGAGCGCTTCCAGGACCGGCTGCGCCGGCAGCCAGCCGCGGCCTGAAGCATCGCGGACGCGTGTCCACACGGTCGCGGCGGCGGTCTCGCCGGTGAGCCACGTGACGGCGACCCTTCCCCGGGACACGGCGAGCGCGGGCAACGACGCCCAGGAGCCGGTCGCATTCAGGGTCTCGGGACTCGACCACGTCTCTCCGCCATCGAGCGATTCCGCGAATCCCACGAGGTGCTCCGAATTCGCCAGCTCCTCGCGCCAGACGGCGAAGAGGTGGTGCTCCCACCGCTCCACCGCCAGCCCCTCCGTCTTCCGCTCGGTCGGATGGACAACCGCGACTCGGCCGCCAGCGTCGGCGCCCAGGGTCCTGAACCTAAATGTCGACGTTACTCCGTCGCCCCGCAACTCCGCCCGGTATCCGATGCCGGCCCGCAGTCCCTCGACGAGGATGCTCGAGCCGCCAGCTTCGCCGGTCATCCGGACCCTGGCGCTCCGGACGTCCTCCGGCTCGGCTATGAGCTGGACCGCCGTTGCCGGAGGGCGGTCGAACGCGAACCGGACCCGGTCGGAGCCGCGGAAGAGGCGCCCCGGGTTGCCCGCCGAGGCGGCTGGGCGAGGCCCAGGCAGCGGGCCGGACGCAGGCACCGGCTGCGGACCCGCGTGACCGGAGGCCTGCGCCAGAGACCGCGCGGCTGCCGGTTCGGTCGCGCGCGGGCGGGAGAGGCTCGCCATGAGTGCCGAGACGATGCAGACGGCCACGAACCCGGCGGCCACGCGAGCGGCGGTCGCGCTCGCCGGGGCGGGCGCGGCCGGCCCACGGGCCACCGTGGCGGTGCCCTGCCCGGAGCCCCGTCTCCTCATCGTCTCGGCGGGCGCCGTCGTGAGCCCCGCCCTTCTGACGATCGTCTTTCGCCGATCCAGGCCACCTGCAACCGTCGGGGCGGGCGACGACCCGTCGGTCCGGCTCTCGGAGATCCTCTCGAGCGCCTGGGTCAGCTCCTCCGCCGAAGCCGGTCGGTCTTCCGGACGCGCTCGCAGGCAGCTCAGGATCAGCTCCGCCAGTTCGGCGGGCACTTCCGGCCGGAGCGCCCGTAGCGGCACGCTTCGCTCCTCGAGCTGCGCGCGGAAGAGCTGGGCCACGTCCTCGCCGTCGAACGGACGAGTGCCGGCGAGCATCTCGTGCAGGATCACGCCGAGCGCATACAGGTCGGCCGCCTGACCGGCGGGCTCTCCCTGGATCACCTCGGGCGCCATGTAGCCCGGCGTGCCCATGACCACTCCGGCCTCCGTCTGCACCGTCTGCAGGGCGCCCGCGGCCTTCGCGAGTCCGAAGTCGGCCAGCTTGACCTGTCCATCGGGTGTGAGCAGTGCATTCTCGGGCTTCAGGTCGCGGTGGATGATTCCGGCCGCGTGCGCCTGCGCCAGCCCGAGCGTCAGCTCGTGTCCCAGCCGCACCGCCTCGACGATCGACAGCGGCCCGTCCCGGAGCAGCTCCCGGATCGAGCCCCCTGTCATCAGCTCCATCACGAGATACGGACGCTCGCCGAGGAATCCCGAATCGTAGACCCGCAGCAGGTTCGGGTGATTGAGTCGGGCTTGCAGCTTCGCCTCTCGCACGAAGCGGGCCCGGGTTTCCTCGGCGCCGAAGAGCCCGGGCGCGAGCAGCTTGAGAGCCACCTCGCGCCCCAGCGCCGTCTGCCGCGCCCGATAGACGGTGCCCGACGCGCCGGAGGCCAGCTCTTCGAGCAGCTGGTATCCGGGGATCGCGAACATGGCGCGCTCATTATGCCCCCGAGCTGGCCCAGGATGCCGCCCCTCCCGAGCAAGGGGACGGGTCGCTGGTCGGCGAGACGAGATTCGAACTCGTGACCCCTCGACCCCAAATC
>CAZSVK010000064.1:0-17965 GCA_964610245.1 uncultured bacterium | reverse complement strand
ACGCGAAATCCCATCCACCGCGCCCACGAGTACCTCACCAAGTGCGCCTTGGAGATGGTTGACGGCCTGCTCCTGCACCCGATGGTCGGCGAGACGAAGGCCGAGGACATCCCCGCCGACGTCCGCATGGACTGCTACCAGGCGCTACTCGCGCGCTACTATCCGGCCGGCCGCACGCTGCTCTCGGTCTTCCCGGCGGCCATGCGCTATGCCGGCCCGCGCGAGGCGGTCTTTCACACGCGCCTGCGCTCCAACTACGGCTGCACGCACTTCATCGTGGGTCGCGACCACGCCGGCGTCGGGAAGTTCTACGGCCCCTACGACGCCCAGGACCTGCTGCGCCGGTTCACCACCGACCAGCTCGGGCTCGAGCCGCTGTTCTTCGACAACACGTTCTTCTGCCAGGTCTGCGAAGGCTTCGCCTCGATCAAGACCTGTCCGCACGGTCCCGACCAGCAGCTCAGCCTGTCCGGCACGAGGGTCCGCGAGATGCTCGCGCGCGCCGAGCCGTTGCCCGCCCATTTCAGCCGCCCCGAGGTCGCCGAGATCCTCACCCGGCACTACCAGTCGCTCACCTGAGAGGACTTCCCCGCATGAACAAGGGTTTCACGCTCTGGATGACAGGCCTGCCTTGCTCGGGCAAATCGACTCTGGCCGAGGCGCTGGTCCCGCGTTTCCGCGCCATGGGCCGCAACGTCGAGTTGCTCGACGGCGACATCGTGCGCACCCACCTGTGCAAGGGCCTCGGCTTCTCGCGCGAGGATCGCGACACCAACATCCGTCGCATCGGCTTCGTCTGCCATCTGCTCTCGCGCAACGGCGTCATCGCGATCGGCGCCGCCATCTCGCCCTACAAGGTGATCCGCGACGAGCTGCGCGAAGAGATCGGCGACTTCGTCGAGTGCTACGTCGACGCGCCGCTCGAACTCTGCATCCAGCGCGACGTGAAGGGCATGTACGCCAAGGCGCTACGGGGCGAGATGAAGGGCTTCACCGGCGTCGACGATCCCTACGAACCGCCCGACCAGCCCGAACTCCGCGTGCCAACCGAGAAGCTCACCCTCGACGAGAGCGTCGAGCTGGTGCTCGCGACGCTGCGCAAGCTCGAGTATCTGTGAGCTATCGGGGGCCGGTCCGCGCCTCCTGCTCTTCCCGAGCGCACTGCTCGAGCCAGTCGTCCAGCCGCTGCCACGTGTCGTAGAGCCACTCGACCCGCGCCTCCGGATCGGTGGGGATCTCCGAGCGCCGGAACCGCTCGAAACGGACGCGGATGATGCGCCCGACGAGCCCGCCCTCCCAGAGTTCGCTCAGGACCCACGAGCCTTCCTCGTAGCCGCGGTGGGCAAAGAGCACCACATCCGCATCGGGCGCGGCGGTCAGCAAGGTCGTCAGCCCTCCGGGACGAGGCGGCAGCAGGTGGCGCAACCGCTGGGCCCGCGGCAGCAGCTCGGGCGCCCGCTTCTCGAGAGAAGCCAGGATGCGCTCCCGCTTGCGGCGGGAGAAGCGAGTCCCCTCGGGGTAGAGCAGCACCGCGTCGCGCGGCCCCAGGCCCGAGCCGACGGCGGCGACCGCCTGGCGATCCCGGTCGTCGCCCTGCCCCTCGCGTCCGACGAAGCAGTGAGGCAACCGATCGGCGACGATGTCGAAGCACGGATCGTAGATCAGCTCCAGCTTCAGGACGTAGCGGAGCTGCAGCCCATGACGCATCGTGGCGATCGACGTGGGCAACACCGTGTCCAGCGCACTGGAGTGGCGCCCGATGATCAGGATCGGGCCGGGCAACAGGTCTCGGTCGCCCTCCACATCGTAACGTAGCCGGAACAGGACCCGGGCGCAGTGGTGCAGCGACATCTGGTAGAAGATCTCGACCTTCTTCGTCCACCGCTGGCAGCGCCGCCGGCCCGCCTCGGTCCAGGGCGGCCCCAGGAGCCAGACGAGCAGCATCCCGACCAGGCAGATCGCCTCGACGAAGAACAGGCACCAGAAGGCGGCGAGGCACCGGATTGCCGACGGCGGCCGGTGGCCCCGCAGCAGCCGCAGCAGGTCGACCGAGCCCATCGCCAGCAGCAGAACGGGGAGCAGTGCCGTGAGCAAGACCAGCGCTCCCAGGAAGAAGGGAACGGTCACGCATCTCCGGAGCACGGGGCCTCCGAGGACTGTGAGGTGCGGGTCGTTGCCGGTCGTGGACATGCCGTGGAGTTCTAACCGTTCCGGCACTCGGTTTTCAACCGGTTCGGAAACCGCGGAGCTATACTCGGACTTCCGGACACCGGCCGTGGTCTGGAGGCAAGAGATGAATCGCCCTATCGCAATCCCGGTTCTGGTCCTCCCGCTGGCGGGCGCCAGCGCGGCGGGCGCTTGGCGTGAGCTGTTCGAGACATGCGGCAACTCCCCGGCGAAGGAGTGACGCCCACTCCCGTCCGGCGCGGGAACCTTCGTGAGACTTCGGCGAGCCAGAGACGTCTCACGTTTCTCGCCTCGCAGGGCCAGCGATCTCGGGGCACGCGAGGCGCCTGGAGCCACACGGCGCTTCGCCTGGCCACGATCGGCCTGGCTTGCTGGCTGGCAACCTCCGGCGTGACTGCCGACCCGAGCGCCTGGCGGTACGAGACGATCGTCGCCGACGACTCGTTCTATCCGACTGCCGTTCAACCGATCCAGCGCATTCCCCTGACGGGCTGCGAGGGCGTCGCGTGGATGCTTCCGGATAACCTGCTGGT
Source organism: uncultured bacterium (assembly GCA_964610245.1). Taxonomy (GTDB): domain Bacteria; phylum Muiribacteriota; class UBA6191; order JACPRK01; family JACPRK01; genus CAZSVK01. Next base: position 15,245 of record CAZSVK010000064.1, on the reverse strand, counting down.
CCTGGATCGCAGCGCCCATGCCGTGTGGGAGGTCCGCCTCGACAAGGCCCTCCATCAGCCGGTCTTCACAGCCACCGCTTCGCAGACTCGCAACGTCGTGTCGGTGGATCTGGGCATGTTCTACCCGTCGGCCCTGGCTTGTGACCCTCTCGGACGCTTCGCCCTGGTAGCCGACTCGAGCAACAACCGAGTTCTGGCCATCTGGCGGGATGCCGTACCTCTGGCGGTGGGTTCCGCGATTCCTCGGGGCCTGGACTTCGAGCAGTGGGAACTGCCTCCACTCGACGCGCTGGGGCCTTGCGCCGAGGAGGTCCAGCTCTGGCTGCAGCACAGCGCGGCCAAGTACGACCGGACCATCCTGCTCGGCCCGCCGGCGGTCGCCGACCCCACCACGCGCGCCGACATCCTGCAGTTCTCGGTCCTTCTCACGGGCCTGCGTATCGACCTCGGCGGCAGCCCGAGACTGGCGCTGATCCTGCGCAGTTCGTTCTTCCGGGTCGCCGGAAACGGCAAGAGCGGCTGGACCGACTCGGATTCACCGTACGGAGCCGGTTTCGTATCCGGAGGACGGGCCGTCGCCGACGGCCTCGGGGCCGCGCTGGCCTCCAACGTCACTCAGCCCAGTGCGGTCGCCGTCGAGCCGGACCTGCAAGCGGCCTATCTCGCCGAGGGGATGGGCAGTCGCATCCGGACGTTCCCGGTGCCAACAGGCAACCTCCGGACCATCGTGGGAACACGGCAGGCACTCTCGGACGGGGATGGAGAACGAGGCCGGGCGGCGTCGATCATGAAACCGTACGCCATGGTGGCCGGCCGGGACGGCTGGCTCTACTTCGCCGACGCTCCCGCGCAGGTCGTCCGGCGCTGGAATTCCCGGACCGACCTCGTGGAGCGGTTCGCTGGCCTCCAGGGAGGAGGCGCCATCGAAGAGGGGAAGCTGGCCACCGAGGTCTCCTTCAACCAGCCGGTGGCGCTTGCCATGGATTCGCAAGACAACCTCTACATCGGAGACATCGCCGAGCACCTGGTCTGCCGGGTCCTGGCATCCGACCGGACCATCGAGATCCTGACCAAGGGGGCCTCCTCGCACGGCTCGCAGCTCGAAGGCACCGGGGAGGATCTATGCTTGCCCGGCCAGATCTCCCTGTCGGTCTCCTGTTTCGACGACCTGTACATCGGCGACGGCGCGAATCGCTGCATCCGCAAGATGTGGCGCGACGGCGGCAATCGCGCGGCCACCGGCTCGACCTCCTCCACAACCGCCACGTCGGTTCCCGGGGTTCTTCCTCCCGCCGGGCAAGAGGCTGTGCTGGCCGGGAGCAAGGCCCCCAGCGACGGCACCTCCGGAGAAGAACCGGTGCATGCCGGGCGATCGAGCAGGCGCACCGGCCCGATCTCCGGCTCCTCCACCGAGTTCGCCTTGCCGAGCGATCGTGGGCCCGGCACGATGCAGGCGCAGCCGGCCACGGCACCGAGGTCGCTCACCTCGTCGAGCCAGGCCCCCGGTCTCTCGAGTGTCCACCCGGCCCACCCGGGAACGACGCCCCCCACCGCGGTCGTCGGGCTGCTCTCCGAGTCGGAAGCTGCGCCGGCTGTTCGGAGACCGAGCTGGCCGCCTGTACTCGTCGGCGCGGCGGCCCTCCCGACTGTCACCATCGCGGTCTCGATGACCGATATCGAGCTGGAATCCGGCGAGGAAGATCCGATCGCCCGGCTTGTGGAGCGGAAGCTGGGAGTCAGGCCCACCTCGCTGGACAGTCACCTGATTGCCCTCGGCCTGGGCCAACCCCTGTGCGTGGGCGCGGGGCAAGAGGATGACGTCCTGGTTCTCTGGAGCCGTGGGACCGCCGCTCGCCGGGAGAAGGTCGGGGTCGTGATAGGCGGCCGGCTCTGGACCGCCGAAGCGACGCGAACTGGCCGAGTCCTCTGCGGACGAAGAATCTGCTCGGACCTGCCCGTGACCTTCGCGCGTCGCGGGTTCGAGTCTGCTCAGAATCCGCTGTCGGAGGCCTGTCTCGGCCTGCTCGTGGAAGCCGGGCCCCGGGCCTCGACGCTGGCCTTCCTCGCGGCCAGACTGGCGGGGCGGCCCCTCGACGAGGGGATTCCTGCTCTGAACGGGTTCTCGGGCAGTATCGCCACGGCAAGGGACCTGCTGTATCGGTGCCGCTTCATGGTCGGCCTCGTCGTCTGCCTGCTGCTGGTCCTGGTGGCCGTCGGCCTGTCGGGATTGCTCCGGGCGGAGGGCAGGGGCGGCGCGGGCTCGGGCGAGGCGCCTTCGTGGTTCAACTGGCTCGCCGCTGCCGTAGCGGCCTCGTTGCCGCTGGGATTGGCCACGGAGCAGCATGGCTGGGCCCTGGAGGGGAGCGAGGCAGCGGCGGCCATCGCGTTGCTGGTTCTGGCGTGGGCTCCCGCGGCCCGGCTGGCCCTGACGACCGGCGCCGACAGGAGTCTGCGTGAGACCGCGGCCGGCGCCCTGTTGCTCGCTCTGCCTGTTCTGGCCTGTGCCTGGCTGGATGGCTCGCTGGTCTTGCTGGCGTGCGGAGCGGTGTGCATGGGCCTGCTCGGAGCAGCCTTGGCCATCCGGCCGGCCGCCGGGTTGTTCAGCTGGTCGATCGCGCCGTGCGCACTGGCTGCGCTGCTCGCCGCGGCCTGTGCGATGGCGGTGCCGGTTCCCTTGCAAGCGGGGACGATCGGCGCCCTGGCGTTGCTGGCTGCCGCGTTGGCTTTCGGCTTCTTGCCGAACCCGCCCAGACCGAAGATCTCTCCGGCCGGGCTCCTGGTGTCCGAGGCGATGGTGCTGCTCATGTGCACCCGCTACCAGGGGGTCGTCTCGCTGTGGCCGCCCTGGGGAGCCGCGGGACTTGTCTGGATCCTCCAGGGCATCGCCTTTGCAGGGTTGGCCCTGAGTCTTCAGGGGCCGCTCGAACCCTCCGAGGTAAAGCGGAGGTTACTCCTGCTGGTCTCGGCCGTGTTCCTGCTTCCTTCGCTCCTGTGGCTGGAGGTCGCGCTGTTCTTCGTGCGATAGGAAGTCCCCGCGCTCCCGCCACGTCGTCAGCGCTCCGCCCCCCGCCTCGCCCCGGCGAGCGCGCAGACAGCCACCGCCACCAGGCCAAAGCACCAGAGGCCCAGAGCCGTGTGGAGCCACGGCTCGCCGGCGCCGCCCACGAGAATCAGACCCGCCACGCGCAGGGCGTTTCCCGCCACCGCCAGCGGCACCAGCGAGACGGCCAGCGGCACGCCCCTGCCCGGCGCGACCCGTCCGAGCGCGAACAGGCCAGCGCCCAGGGCCAGCGTCACGGCCAGGAAGTTGCCCCCGCTGCAGGCCAGCAGGACCTCGAAGTCGCCGAGCGGCGTCCGCAGATGCGAGCCGGTCCGCGCGACGTCGTGGCCGGCCATCCGCAGGAACCCGGCTGCAAGCGCCGCGCTTCCCTGGCGCAGCCAGGCTTCGCACCCGCGATTGAGCGCTTCCGAGAGCGGCCACGAGAGGGCCACCGCCGCAAGGCAGCCGAGCGCCCGGCCGGCGGGCGACGAGGTGAAGAGCCGGGCTTTCTCTCGCATCAGGCTGGCCGGCTGATCGGTGCTGGGGGCCGTCTCAGCCGCGTCGCGGCAACTTCACTCGCACCTGGCGCACCAGATGTGGCGAGGCGTCGACGACCTCCAGACGAAGCCCGTCGGCCGCCTCGAGCTTGGCGCCTTTGGCCGGGATCTGGCCCGCAAGCGACAGGCACAGGCCGGCCACGGTCGTCCAGGCCTGGGTCTCGTCCAGCTCCAGGCCGAGGCTGCGGTTCAGCTCCCGGATGGTCGCGTGCCCCTTCACCAGGTAGACATCCTCGGCCTCCTGCTGCACGAGCGCCTCGGGCGAATCCTGCTCGCTGAACAGCTCGCCCACCAGCTCCTCGATCAGATCCTCGTCGGTGATCAGGCCGCAGACCGCTCCGTGCTCGTCGACCACGATGGCCAGGCGCATCTGACGCCGCTGCAGCTCCTGAAAGACGGTGATCGCCTTCACGGTCTCGGGCACGAAGTAGGCCGGCCGCAGGAGGTCGTCGAGGACGATCAGCTGCTCTTCCGACAGCATCGCCAGCACGTCGCGGGCCCCGATGTAGCCGATGACGTTGTTCAACGAACCCTTGTAGACCGGCATCCGGGCATGGCCCTCCTCGACGATGAGGCGAGTCACCTCCTCGGCGCACGCGTCGTGAGGGATGGCGTGGATGCGGTTGCGCGGCACCATCACGTCCCGGGCCAGCAGGGTGCCGAAGTCCAGCGCCCGAGTGGCCATCTCGCCGGTGCGGCTGTCGACGGCGCCCGCCTGGGTCGCTTCGTGCACGAGCTGCCGCAGTTCCTCGGCCGAGAATCGAGTCTCGGTGAAGGTCGTGCTGTCATGGAAGGGCCGCAACATCAGGTTCGAGCTGCCGGCCAGGAGCCAGCTCAGGGGCCGCAGCACCTTGGACAGCCCCAACAGGGGCCGGGCGACGAGCAGGCCATAGCCCTCGGCCCACTTCAGGGCCAGCGACCTGGGCACCAGCTCGGCTGCCACGATGAGGACGTAGGAGAGTGCCGCGATGACCAGGAACAGCGCGCCGCGGGCCGCCACTGGTACAGCCAGGCCCAGGCCTTCGAGGATGCCGCTCAGGGGCTCGACGAAGCCCACGGCCGCGCAGACGGAGGCGGTGGTCACCGCCACGGTGATGCCGATGCGGATCGTGGCCAGGAACTGCTCGGGATGAGCCCGGAGTTCGTGGGCGGCGGCGGCCCCCCATCGGCCCTGCTGGGCCAGCTCCTGAAGCCGGCCCTTGCGCAAGGCCAGCAGAGCGACTTCAGCCCCCGCCAGCAGGCCGCTCGCGAGAACCAGAAGGAAGATGAAGGTCAGCTCGTGGAGGATGACGGCCTCCCGCCGGCGGCACCTTGCGAGGCCGGGCTAATGGGCGCGAATCTTGGTCAAGGCGCGCATGACGTTCTTCTGGACCTGGCGCTGGGCCTCAGTGGTGACCACGGAACTCTGCAGCTCATCGAGCAACTCGCTCAACGGTTCGACCATCTCGCCATGTCCGATCTCGCCGAGGGCAAAGGCGGCGCTCGACTGCTTGCGCGCGTCACCGGAGCGCAGCATTTTCAGCAACACGTCGACGGCGTGGCGGCCGCCCAGCTTCCAGATGGCCAGGGCCGCGGTGGCCTGCACGCGCGGGCTGCTGTCGCTCAAGCACGGTATCAGCATTTCCATCATGCCTTCGCAGGGACAATGGACGAGAGCGTCGATGACGTTGGAGCGCACCCGCGGGTCGGAGTCCTTCAGGCAGGTCATCAGGATGGGAATGCCCTTGGGGTGCGCGAGGTCACCCAGCGCCCGGGCCGCGGTGGCCCTCACCTGGACTTCGAGGTCCGGGGTCTCGAGCATCGCGGCGAAGACCACGACGGCAGCTTCGGCTTGGGTCTGCCGGCAGTAAGTCATCAGATTCTGGCGGATGACCGGGTGCTCCTCACGCAGATACAGCGTGCAGAGGTCCCGGCAGTCGACCCGTCCCGGGCAGATGAGCAGACTTTTCGAGGCCAGCAGACGGAGCTGCAGGTTCGGGCTGCCCAGACGCTCGACGAGGAGCTTCGAAACCTCGTCAGGCCCGGGAACCTGGCCGAGCAGGTAGATGGCCGAGAGTTCCCGCTTCTCGTCGCCGCTCGAGAGTTCGGCGAGCAGCCGCTGCCACAGCGCCGGGCCCTGAACGGGCCAGAGCAGCTTCATCGCGTTGGCGCGCACACGAGGGGTGGAGTCGTCGAGCAACGGCTCGACCAGCTCGATCTCAAGCTCGCCGGGCAATCGGGCCAGCAGCTCCAGAGCGTTGGCACGCACGCGAGCATCCTGGCTGGCCAGGAACGGCTTCAGCTCGTCGCCCTGGACCGCGGGCACCAGCCGGCCGGCGAGGGAAAGGAGGCTGGCGACGCAGCGAGGCTCGCTCTCCTGTTCGAGCAGCTTCCAGACCTGCTGGGCCTCGGATGGGAGCAGGTGCGGTCCAAGCCGCTCGATCGCGGTCGCCCGGACGTCGGCCGAGGTGCTGGCGGCGAGCTTGAAGAACAGCGTGCCGGCCTCCTCGCCGTGGAAGCTCTCGAGCGTGGCGACCATCTCGTCGACGCACTGTGGGGGACAGGTGACCAGCCGCTGCAACAGGCCGTCGCGGACTTCCGCGGTATCGTAATCGCGCAGGGCTCGCGCCGCGTAGCGGATGATGTTGTGGTCGTCGTCGGCGAGCAGATCCAGCAAGTTCTGGATGAACTCGCGGAATCCGTAGGCACCGGCGCCGACCTCGGCCGGGGTAACAGGGCTGGCGTTCACAAGGGCTCGAGGCTCATGGGCTGAGCAGCTCGCGCGTCTCCAGGTTGGTGCGGATGAGCCGGTCGAAGTGGCTTTCGAGGCCCGGAGTGTGGGTGACGACAAACACCTGCTCGAAGTTCTTGTGGAACTTCTTGAGCAGATCCAGGAACGACACCCCACGCTTCTCGTCGAAGCTGGAGAGCGGCTCGTCGAAGAAGAGGTACTGCTTGACGTCGGGCGAGAGTTTCGTGTGCAGGAGCGCCTTGGAGAAGGCCAACCTCAGCGTGAGGAAGAGCTGATCGACCGTGCCGCCCGACAGGCTCGCCAGGGGAACGAAGCCCTGCTTCTCGGCCGAGTAGACGGTGACCGTCAGGTCTGGTTCGACTCTCACCTGATCGTAGCGGCCGTCGGTCAGCTTGGGCAGCACCCAGGCGATGTAGTCGGCCAGCTGCGGGCCGAATCGCGAGCGCATGTGGTCGCGCAACTGGGCAAACATCTCGAGCAGGCTCTCGTGAACGGCCATCTTGTGCTCGAGGTCGGCCTGACGGGTGCCCAGTTCGGCGAGGATCTGATCGAGTTCGGCGCTGCGCTTCAGCTTGGGTTCGACTCGGGCCAGCTCGCGGCCAAGTTCGTCGAGCTTGAGGCCGGTGCGGGCCGTGGTGACTTTCAGTTCCTGCTGGCGGCGAGAAAGCCCGTCGGCGCGAGCAGCCAGCTCCTCGGATGCGGTCACCAGCGAGGCGAGCTTTGCGCCCTCGGCTTGCAGGGTTCGCTCCAGGGTGGGAAGATCCATCGAGGTCGCGCCGGAATCCAGCTCGGTCAGGGCGGGGACGTCGAGACCGACCGCGGAGATGGCGGACTGCTTCGAGACGGCGGGCTGGAACTCGGCGAAGTCCCTGTCGAGCGCATCGACGGGTGCCTTCTCCAGCTCGAACTGGGCCTTGCGGCAGAGTTCGATCATTGCGCGGATCCGGGAGCGCCGCTCGCGAACCTCTCCGGGCTTGTAGCCATCGGCCGCGTTCGAAGGCGGGCGCACGACGCGAGCGTGCCCGCTGCGGGAAAGACGTTCCAGTTCATCCTCGAGGTCGGCGGTGAGCAGGTCGATCTCGGCCAGCTCGCGGCGAACCGTGGCTGCCTCCTCACGCAGCGAATTGAGCTTCCCGACCAGCTCGTCGGCGAAGCCCTCCGGCTTGCCCAGCAGGTCTCCGAAACGGCCCACGATCTGGCGGTGCAGCTCCCGCGCCCAGTCCGAACCGGTCTGGCCGACCAGATCGCTCATCTCGGCCAGGTTGATCAGCTGGAAGCGCGAGCAGGCCTGCCGGGCGTTCTCGCACCGGCCCACGTCGTCCGAGAGGCGGTCGGCGTTCATCGCGAGGCGAGCGCGCCGTTCCTCGGTCTCGGCGGCCCGGGAGCGGGTCAGCAATCCCCATAGGGTGTAGAGCAAGCCGAAGACGATGAAGAAGAGGAAGTTGAAATCTTCGAGAGCCAGGAGCAGACCCAGGCCCGCCACCCAGAGGAGCGAGCCGATGCCCCAGCGACGGCGAGCGCGCCGTTGCTGGGCGTCCAGTTCCGAGACGGTCTCCTGCAGCTTCTTCTGATTGAAGGCGAGTTGCTCGGCCTTGGTGTTGGGGGTGATGAAGGCGGCATCCTCGGGGCGGTAGTCGGCATCGAGGCTGTTGCGCAGCTGTTCGTCAAGCTCGCGCTGGCGCACGCGCAGGACGCTCGCCAGCTCGTCCTTCTTGGCCTCCAGCATCCGGCAGTTCTCGAGCTGGACGGAGGAGGACGCGGCGTCGCGCTCCAGCCCCTGCAATCGGGTCTGGAGCTGGCCTGCAGCCTGGCGCAACCAGGCGGCCAGGCGGGCGAAGGTGACGCCGTAACCGCGCAGCACCGAGCGCAGGCCCAGGGCGCGGGCGACGCCGAGGGCGCGGCTGTCGCGGGCGACTTCCTCGAGTTCGCCGCCGATGCGGGAGAGTTCCGATTCCTGGGCAGAGCGCTCCGCGCGCAGACTGTTCGTCTCGGCGAGCAGTCCGTCGCGCTCTCGAGGATCGGCCGCGAGCTGCTTCATCACTTCGCGGTGGACCGTGACCTCTTCGTGGAGCCGCTCGAGCTGACTCTTCAGCTGCTGCATCCCGGCGCTGACCTTGCCCGAGGCCTCCTCGATGTTGTTGACGCCGATCATCTTGTCCAGCAGCTGCCGGCGCGAGGACGGGCTGGAATCGTGGAGCAGGTCCAGTTCCTTCTGGCCGAGGTAGAACGAGTAGCGGAACTCCTCGAACGAGACGGGGAGCAACTCGGCCAACCGCCGGTTCACTCGGCCGACACCGTGGGCGAGTCGCTTGCCCGAGCCGGTCTCGTCCAGTTCGGCGGAGTAGCTGCCTTCGCGATCGATCTCGCGGGTGATCCGGTACGACTTGCCGTCCGGCAGGCGGAATCCGACCCGGACCCGGCAGGTTTCCCTGCCCCAGTTGACGATCTCGCAGCGCTGGGCCTCATCGAGCTTGAGGGTGCGCCCGAAGAGCGCGAACGCCAGGATCTCGCCGATGGTGGACTTGCCCGATTCGTTCTCGCCGACGATTCCGATGACTCCTCGCTCGGGGAGGTCGCGGATGTCGAGCCGCTCGTACTTCTGGAAGTTCTCGGCTTCGAGGCTTTCAAGAATCATGGAGGCCTCCGATCTTCTTGCTCAGGAACTTCTTGCCCAGCTCGAGCGCATCCAGATAGAGCGTGACCTGGGCCTTGTTTCCCAGTCGCTCGGCGACGTGAACCTTGTTCTGGACGAACTCTTCGAATTCCTCGTAGGGCGACTTCAACTGGAGACTGTCGAGGTCGAACGAATCGTTGCTGTCGGACACGGGGGCACCGCCTTGCTGCCGAATCGCTGGAGGTCCATTCAGCCAAAAGCCCCCTGAGGGGCCTGGCTTTTGGGGGATAGGCCCATTCTAGAAGCGTGTCGGGTCGAATGCAAGACCAGGGGCGGGAGGACGAAGCGAACGTGTGTGCGCCGGCAAGAAAGCGGCAAGACCGTTGTAGCAAGCCCGGGGCGCCGGCGACATCGGATTGACAGAAACCGGCGCAGAGCGAATAATCCGGCACAGGTGGGGGGAAGAAGGAAGGAGCAAGAAATCATGAATCGCAAGTACGCCAAGATCCTGCTGGGTGCGCTGGCCGTCGTTGTCCTGGCCGCGGTCTCGATGACCGAGCAGGGACAGGTCGCGGCCCGCTGGGCGCTCAAGAGCATCGGCGCCGCGTCGAACGGCAACGACCGCTATCAGGTGTCGGTGCTGCTGCAGACGTCGGACGGGCGTTCCTACGAGCACACCGCCGGTCTGAGCGAGGCGGATGTCCGCGACATCCGGAGCAACCCCGGGCAGACCCAGGAACGGATGATTCTCGAAGCGAAGAAGGCCATGGCCGAGCGGATGGGCTACGCCGAAAGCCGTTACGGCGCCGACCACTACAAGATGCTGTCGAGCCCCAAGCTGGCCGGCTTCAAGGTGACCGACACCGCGACGGGCCGCAGCGAAGACATGTTCCGCGACGAGCGGCGCCGGGGCGCTTTCGACAACGTCTATTCGGAGTGATGGGAAGGCTTTGGGCTCGAAGCCTGAAGCCTGGGGTAGTCTTGACCGGCTGGCTGAACCCCTCGCACCCTTCCCTGGTGCGGGGGGTTCTTCTCTCCTCGCGTGCAGTCCGGGCCGACATGGCTATGGCAAACTTACCTCGCCCGGCTTATTGCTCACGGGCGGCCGATCCTCGGGCCATTCCCTCTAAACTGCGAGGTTGCTTTTGCCGAGAATTCGATTGACAAAAGTCAGCTTCAGGACTATTCTAATGTCGCTCAATCAGGGGGTATCCACCTCCAGAGCGGCATCGGTCCGGGGCTGGCCGTAACTTCGTACGAACGGGCGTCCACCCGCCCGCGGCTGCTCGGAGCCCTTTTGCCATTCCGCCCAGTCGAACCGCGCTATGCCCCACGTCCTCGCTCGGGAGCTGGAACTCGATAATTTCAAGTCGTTCGGCCGGCGGACGATCATCCCGTTTCGCCCGGGTTTCACGACCATCTTCGGCCCCAACGGCAGCGGCAAGAGCAACATCGTCGACTCGATCCTCTTCTGCCTGGGGTTGTCCACCTCCAAGACGATGCGGGCCGAGCGGTTGCCCGACCTGCTGAACAACCTGAGCGGTCGCAAAGAGGCCCGGGTGGCACTGCGCCTGGAGCTGACCGAGACGCAGCAGGTGGTCGAGATCCAGCGCGTGATCCGGATCACCAACTCCGGCTACACGAGCACCTACTACCTCGACGGCCATCCGGTCACGCTGTCGGACGTGCACCATCGGCTGTCCGAGCTGCACATCAGCCCGAGCGGCCACAACGTCATCATGCAGGGTGACGTGAACCGCATCCTGACGATGACGCCGCTGGAGCGTCGGCGCATCATCGACGAGATGGCCGGGGTGGCCGAGTTCGACGCCCGCATCGAGGATGCGAAGGCCGAGCTGGCCAAGGCCGAGCGCCACATGGAAGACACCCAGCTCCTGCTGGGCGAGATCCAGAAGCGCGTCGACGAACTGTCGAACGAGCGCGACACGGCCCTGAAGTTCTGCGAGTGCCGCGACGAGAAGGCGCGCCTCGAGCGCCTGGCCCAGTATCTCGATTTGCAGGCCCGCAAGAAGCAGCTCAACGCGCTGGACCAACAGATCGCCGCCAAGGTCAAGGAACGCGGCGAACTGGAAGAGAAGAAGGCCGCTGTCGAGGCTCGCATCCAGGAAGTCGCCGGCCGGATGGCGCTCCTGCAGGCCGAGATCCGCGCCAAGGGTGAGGAGCAGCGGGTCGCCAAGCTCGAGCGCATGGAACAGCTCAAGGGCGAGCTGGCCCGCCTGGAAGACAAGCGGGGGCACCTCCAGTCGATCATCAGCGGAAGGATGGAGCGCGGCCGCGAGGTGGCGAAGGATCTCGACGAGGCGCGAAAGACGCTCGAGACGAAGCGCGCCCAGATCGCTGAGCTGCAGGCCGAACACGACGGGCTGGCCATCCAGATCGACAAGCTGAAGAAAGATCAGGCCAAGCTCCACGACAAGATCGGTCGCATCAACCAGGACCACGCCGACGCCATCTCCGACCAGGGCCGCCTGCGGGGCGACCTGCAAGACAAGAAGCTCTCGTTCGTCGAACTGAAGGGCTACCGGAACAGTCTGCAGGCCACGTTCGACGAGAACCGCCGCCTGGCCGCCGAGGTCCAGGCCTCGAGCGCCGACCTGCGCGAGAAGCTCCAGATCCTGCAGGGCACCAAGGCCGACGGCGAGCAGACGCGGGTGGCGCTCAAGACCGAGGCTGACAAGGCCTCGACGCGGGCCGAGCTGCTGCGCCAGACGATCGTCTCCCGGAAGTCGGCGATGGCCGACACCGAGCGCCAGCTCCGCATCGCCATCAAGGATCATTCCGACGCCGAGGCCAAGCATCAGGCCGCGTCCGAGGCCAGTGGAGGGCGCGCGATGAAGGCCCTGTTCGAGGGCAGCATCCGCGGCATCCGCGGCCAGGTCGGCGAGCTGGCCCGCATCCCGCGGGAGGTCGCCGCCGCCATCGAGGCCGCCGCGGGCCGGCGCCTGGAACATATCGTGGTCGAGGACGAGAACATCGGGTCGCAGTGCATCGAGCTGCTGAAGCGAGCGGGGGCCGGTCGTCTCACCTTCCTGCCTCTCAACAAGATGCGGGCCGACACGAACCTCCCCCACTTCTCGATGCCCGGCTTCCTGGGCTACGCCATCGAGCTGATCGAGTTCGACCCCGAATACCGCACCATCTTCGCGCACGTCCTGGGCCGCACCGTCATCGCCAAGACGATGAACACCGCTCTGCCGATGCTCGGCAAGATGCGCATCGTCACACTCGACGGCGACCTGCTGGAGATGTCGGGCGCCATGACCGGCGGCTCGCGCCCTCAGGTCAAGACCCGCTCCAGCCGCGACGATATCGAGGCGAAGTGGCGCCGGGTCTCCGAACTCGAACGTCAACTCGAGGCGCTGCAGCGCGAGATCGGGGGGGCCGAGAAGAACCTGGCCGAGGTCGCCGGCCATCTCGAGACCACGCGCAACTCGCTGGTCGGGCTGGGGGTCGAACTCTCCCACGACACGGAAGAAGAGGCCCGGCTCACGGAAGGCCTCGAAGCGGCCCGCACCCGCGCCGCCGATCTCGACGAGAAGGCGGCCAGCCTCAAGAAAGAGATCGAGGCCAGCAGCAAGGAACTCGGCCGGGTCGAGGCGATCATCGCCGAGCAGGAAGAGAAACTGGGTCTGCTCGACGAGCAACTGGCCCAGCTCAAGCTGCAGGATTCGGCCTCCAAGGCCGGCCGGCTCGAGACCGAGATCCGCGCCGGCGAGAGTCGCTCCCTGCAACTCAAGGAGAAGCTCCGTTCCCTCGAGCTGGAGGTCGAATACCTGCAGAAGAACAGCGACGCCTGGCAGGCCGAGCTGAGCACCTTCGAGGACGAGATCCTCGCCCTGCGGATCCAGATCGAGGAGACCCGGGGCGCTTCCGAGAAGCTCTTCGCCGAACAGGAGCAGATGAGCGCCGAGATCGCCCAGCTCTCCGAGAACGTCAAGGCGCTCAAGGCCGAGCGCGACGACCTCACGGCCCAGCAAGACAAGTTCAAGGAGCAGCGCGAGGGTATCGAATCGCGCCTGTTCCGCACCGAAGGGCAGATCGCCCAGGCCAGCCGCGAATTCGACCAGCTCAGCGAAGAGGTCGACCGCCTCCAGGCCATCGACGATCAACTGCCGCCGGTCCTGGTCCCCGAGGGCGAAAACCTGCCCGGCGTCCAGGCCAAGGTCGCTCGGCTGACAGCCCAGATCGAGGCGCTCGGCCCGATCAACATGCTGGCCATCGACCAGTACAACGACCTGGCGGTGCGCCTGGCCGACCTGACCTCTCGCCTCGAGGCGCTCACGACCGAGAAGAACGAGCTGCTCTCCCGGATGGATCAGATCGGCAAGCAGAAGCTGGCCAGCTTCATGGGCTCGTTCAACGGCATCAACGCCAACTTCCAGGAGATCTACGCCGAGATGTCGGCCGGCCACGGGGCGCTCCACCTCGAGAACCCCGAAGACCCGTTCACCGCCGGCCTCATCATCAAGGCCCATCCCAAGGACAAGAAGATGGAGCGGATGGAGGCCATGTCCGGTGGCGAGAAATCGCTCACCGCCCTCGCCTTCGTCTTCGCCTTCCAGAGCTTCGACCCGGCCCCCTTCTACGTGTTCGACGAGGTCGATTCGTTCCTCGACGGCCCGAACACCGAGCGGCTGGCCAACCTGGTCCGCAAGAACTCCGACAAGACCCAGTTCATCGTGGTCAGCCACAAGGCGGCCATGCTCGAGCGCTCGGCGCGCACGATCGGCGTCTATCAGCCCCGCAACGGCTACAGCCAGGTCAAGGGGCTCGAACTCGACGAGGCCCAGCCGGGCCCGCTCCCCAAGAACGTGACCCAGCTGCCGCTGCCGCCGGCACCTGCCGCGCAAGACCCCGTTTGATCGTCACCCGCCCTCACGATTTCGGCCCTTGAAGCTTTCTCCCGGGCGCGCTAAGCTGCGCCCCCTTACGCCTCGAGCCTCACGCCTTCTTGACGATGCAATCCGCCGCAGTCGAAAATCAGCCCGTCTACGAGGCCGATCCGCGCGCCGACGCCGGTATCGACATCCTCGTCGAGATGGCCGAACGCCACGAGATCGACCCGTGGGACATCGACATCATCCAGGTCACCAACCGCTACCTCGCCCGCCTGGACGAACGCGGCGAGTCGAACCTGCCGGTCACCGGCAAGATGTTCTTCTACGCGTCGGTGCTGGTCCGGATGAAGGCCGAGGCGCTCGCCCGCCAGTGCGACATCGATATCGGCCACGACGAGGACGCCGGCGACTGCGACTGGGAAGACGGCGGCAACATCCTCGAGCTCTTCCCGGACCGGCCGCACCGCCGCCGCGTCGACATCCTCGTCTACCCCAGGCCTCGCCGTGCGCACCATCGCCCCATCACCCTGCAAGACCTGATTGACGCCCTGACGCTCTACGAGCGCCAGTCGGCCAGCCGCCGCAGCCGCTGCGCCAGCGTGATGGCCGCCGAGGATTCCATCGAATCGGCCCACCAGGACCACCTGGGCGACGATATCGAGCAGATGGCCGGGGTCCTGGCCCAGCTCGTCGGCAGCATGATCGGCCCGGTGCGCTTCGCCTTCACCGACCTGATGCGCGACGGCCTCTCGCCGATGACCGCGTTCATGGCCCTGATGTTCCTCGCTTCCGACGGGGTCGTCGACCTGGAGCAGGAAGAGTTCTACGGGGATCTGGTGGTCGTGCGTGTCTGAGAAGACGCCCGAGGAACTCGAAGACGACACGACGGAGCCGGCCGGCCTGGAAATGCAGGCCGAGGGCGTGAACGTGGGGCCGGTAGAAGCTGCGAAGGAAGAAGAGAGCCTGTCGGGGGCGCGGGGAGAGGAGACCCTCTCGGGGGCGCTGCCCCCGAACCCCTGCAAGGGGCGAAGTTCGCCCCTTGACCCCCCGATGACTGGAGAGAGTCCTGCCTGCGAACCCGGGACCGAGTCGTCGGAGCTGCAGGCAAGGCTTCCAGAGGGTTCGCCCGAGCCTCCGCAAGTTCTGCTCGCCCCCGAACCGTCTTCTTCAGTGCCGGGTCCAGGGCCGGGCTCCGGTCCTGGCGAGGGTCTGGGGGCAGCGCCACCAGCAGGGATTGAAGTTCCAGGGGCAGCGCCCCCAGCAGAGCCTGAGGTTCCACTTGCCGCCGACTCCGGCTTGCAGGCCGAGCTTTCGCAAGAGCCGCCCGCGCTCGACCCGTTCTTCTCATCGCCGGGTCCAGGGCCGGGCTCCGGTCCTGGCGAGGGTCTGGGGGCAGCGCCCCCAGCAGAGCCTGAGGTTCCACTTGCCGCCGACTCCGGCTTGC